>JAWRKJ010000112.1:0-10101 GCA_040307025.1 Desulfovibrionaceae bacterium
CCCCCCCCCCCCCCCCCCCCCCCCCCCCCCCCCCCCCCCCCCCCCCCCCCCCCCCCCCCCCCCCCCCCCCCCCCCCCCCCCCCCCCCCCCCCCCCCCCCCCCGCCGGAGGCGTTTCTTCTTCCCCCCATCCCCTACCCCCACCGTAAAAAATGTATTATAGGGCCTCTCCAGCCAACGAAACAAAGGACTGTTCATGATCGGCATATCCAAGCTTTACTGCGGCGGGGTGGAGGCTTCCGACGCCCTGCGTTACGGGCGCGAGTCCGGCAAGCTGCCGTCGCATCTCCTGCAATTTTCCAAGGATAAAAAACCCGTCGTGGTCTGGAACATGACCCGGCGCTGCAACCTCAAGTGCGTGCACTGCTATGCCAAGGCCGTGGACCCCGACGGGGTGGATGACATCGGCACGGTCGAGGCCAAGGCCATGATCGACGATCTGGCCGCCTACGGCGCGCCGGTGATGCTTTTTTCCGGCGGCGAGCCGCTCGTGCGCAAGGATCTGACCGAGCTGGCCTCCCATGCCGTGTCGCGCGGCATGCGGGCGGTCATCTCCACCAACGGCACCCTCATCTCCCGCGAAAAGGCCCGGGAGCTCAAGTCCGTGGGCCTGTCCTACGTCGGCATATCCCTGGACGGCGGCGAGGAAGTCCACGACCGCTTCCGGGGTGTGGCCGGTGCCTATAAAAAGGCCCTGGCCGGCATCGAGAACTGCCAGCACGAAGGCCTCAAGGTGGGGCTGCGCTTCACCATCAACAAGCGCAACGCCTCCGAGGTGCCGCTGCTGTTTGATCTGCTGCGCGACCTCGAAGTGCCGCGCATCTGTTTCTACCATCTGGTCTATGCCGGGCGCGGTTCCGAGCTCGTCAACGAGGATCTGGACCACGCCGCCACGCGCGCCCTGGTCGATCTGATCATGGACCGCACCCGGGCGCTTTTCGACGCGGGGCTGCCCAAGGAAGTGCTCACCGTCGACAACCACGCCGACGGTCCCTACGTCTACCTGCGCCTGTTGCGGGAAGACCCGGCCCGCGCGGCCGACGTCATGGAGCTGCTCTCCTTTAACGAGGGCAACAATTCCGGCCGGGGCATCGGCTGCATCTCCTGGGACGGCAAGGTCCACGCCGACCAGTTCTGGCGCAACCATGTGTTCGGCAATGTCCGCGAGCGGCCGTTCTCCGAGATCTGGGACGATCCCAATATCGAGCTTCTGGCCAAGCTCAAGGACAAGAAGAAGCATGTGACCGGCCGGTGCGCCACCTGCCGCTATCTTTCCATCTGCGGCGGCAACTTCCGCTCCCGGGCCGAGGCGGTCTACGACGACGTCTGGGCGCCGGACCCGGCTTGTTACCTGACCGACGAGGAAATCCGGCCCGAAAAATAGGCGACCGTTATTTTGATGGTACGGACGGGGGGCTCGGCCCCCCGTTGTGTTTTGGGGTGAGACCGGAAACGCGGTGGGCGTGAGGTGCGCGGTCGCCTCAGTGCTTTTCCTCGATATAAGGATTGGTGGCCCAGGGAAAGATGTCCCGGGCGCGTTCCAGGGCGTATTGTTCCACGTCGTGGTGCCAGGCGCGAAACAGGCGCACGACCTCATGGCCGAGCGGGGTGAGCTGGAAGCCTTTCTTGGGACCCGAGCGCTCGACCAGGGCGGCGCCGATCACGGTTTCGGTCTGCTTCATACGCCCCCAGGCGGCGCGATACGACATGCCCATGGCTGCGGCGGCCTTGTTGAGGGACCCGAGCTCCTCCACCAGTTCCAGCAATTGGATGCGCCCCAGGCCAAGCAGCATGCCGTCCTTGGTTTCCAGCCAGATATGCAGCCGCTGTACGGCCTCGATGTCCCGCATGGGCCCTCCAGGTCTATCCACTTCGCCAATGAGAGTGTGTCGGGGCACTGTCTTATCCTCAAGGGCTCGTTGATGCAAAGGGGGAGTTGACCCCCGGGGCGGCCTCCCGTATCGCCAACCGGTTCGCGGGAGCGAAGGAGCATATGGAGCGACAACGCGGCAGTACCGGCGAACGGGTCGGCTTTCGGATCATCTGGGCCCTGGCGTGGCCCCAGATTCTGATGATGTTTCTGACCTTTTGCATCGGGTTTGTGGATGTCTACGTGGGCGGCCGCATCGACCGGGAAACCCAGGCCGCCATCGGCGTGCTGAGCCAGGCCATGTTTTTTTTCCAGGTTGTGGCCGCGGCCGTGGCCAACGGCGCCGTGGCCGCGGTCAGCCAGTCCGAGGGTTCCGGCCGGTACGTGCGGGCCAACCGCTATGTCTGGTTGTGCCTGCTGCTCGGGGTGGCGGCCTCGGTCGTGATTTTGTTTGTCGGGTTGGCCGGGCGCGATCTGTTTTTGCGCCTGCTCCAGGTGCCGGCGCCCATGCTGCCGACCTCCCGCTATTTCATGACCGTGTTTTTGTGGCTGCTGCCCATCCAGTCCTTTTTCTTCATCGCCAATGCCCTGTTCCGGGCCAGGCGGCTGGTCATGGTGCCGCTTTTCGCCTGGGGCATCGCGGCGGTCCTCAATGCCGGGGGAGATTTCGGGTTTGGCCTGGGCGCCTTCGGCCTGCCCAAGCTCGGGTATGTCGGCGTGGCCTGGAGCACCTTCCTGTCGGTTACGGCCGGCATGGTGTTCAATTTGCTCGCGCTGTGCCGGGCCGGGATGCTCAAGCCCGCCCAGTTCCCGCCCTGGCGCTGGATGCGTTGCGGCAGCCGTTATCTCATCCGGGTGGCCTGGCCGTCGGGGCTCATGCAGATCGTGTGGCACACGGGCTATCTGGTGCTTTTCGCCATCACCGGCTCCCTGCCCTCGGGCAGCCTGGACGCCTTGGCCGGCATGTCAGCCGGCATGCGGGTGGAGTCGATCCTGTTTTTGCCGCCCATGGCCTTCAATTTCACGGCCTCGGTCCTGGTCGGCAATCTGCTTGGCGCCGGCCGGCCCCGCGAGGCCAAGCGCGTGGGCTACCGGGTGCTGCGCCTGGGCGTGATCTCGGTGACGCTGCTTGGCATCGCCATCTGGCCGCTTTTGCCCTGGGCCGCGGCCTTGCTTTCGCCCGAACCCGGAGTCCAGGCCCAGGCGGTCTCGTATCTGCGCTACAATGTGCTGGCCATTCCCTTTACGGTCACCGGTCTTATTCTTATCGGCGCCATGACCGGCGCCGGAGCGACCTTATTGACCATGGCCGTGACCGGCTCTTCGATCTGGTTCGTCCGGTTGCCATTGGCCCTGTATCTGGGGCATGGGCTCCTGGGGCGTGCCGAAGGCGTTTGGATATCCATGTTGGCTTCCCAGGCCGTGCAGGCCATGCTGTGTCTTTGCGTGTACCAGTTCGCCCGCTGGACGCGCTTTGCCATGGGCCGTGCGGCGCAACAAAGGACGTGAGATGCGAGAGGATTTTGCACCGATTTCCCTGGATCGCCGGGAGGAGTACCTGGAGCGCTTGGCGCGTTGCCCGCAGATAACGTCGGATTACAGCTTTGGGAACTTGTGGGGGTGGGCCGAGGAATACGGTTTGCGGTGGCGCTTTGGCGAAAGCCATGTCTGGATTCTCCAGACGAAGCCCCAGGAGGTGTTCTGGGCGCCCATCGGACCGTGGACCAATGTCGACTGGCCGACCTGTCCGTGCCTGGCCCATGGCCTGGATTTTATCCGGGTGCCCGAGAAGCTGTGCGAGCTGTGGCGTCGGGCCATGCCCGACCGGCTGGATCTGGTCGAATCCCGGGAACACTGGGATTACGTGTATTTCGTGCCGGAACTGGTGGAGTTGCGGGGCAACCGGTTCCACAAGAAAAAAAATCTCCTGAGCCAGTTTTTGCGCACCTATGACTACGAATACAAGCCGCTGACCCCGGACTGCGTGGAAGAGACCCTGGAGATGCAGCGCCAGTGGTTTTCCTGGCGCGACCCCGAGGAGTCGAGCGCGCTCATTGCCGAAAACACGGCCATCGTGCGGGTGCTCCAGAACTGGGACCGGATTCCGGGTCTGGTCGGCGGGGCGCTGCGGGTGGACGGCGAGATGATCGCCTATACCGTGGCCGAGGCCCTCACCCCGGAGATGCTCGTGATCCATTTCGAAAAGGGCCGCCCGGGGTTCAAGGGCGTCTACCAGGCCATCAACCAGCTGTTCCTGGCCGATGCCGGGGCCGGATACGCCGAGGTCAACCGTGAACAGGATCTGGGCGACGAGGGCCTGCGCCATGCCAAGCAGTCCTACAATCCGAGCCGGTTCCTCAAAAAATGCCTGGCCACAGTGGGGCCCAGGGACTGAGCGCCCGGTCGGTCCGGGCTTGCAATTTCCGGGGACTGTAGTGCATGATCAGACACTACGCGGATGTATGAGCGAAAAAGGACACGCATGGCGGAACGGACGGATACGCGGCTTCGGGTTCTGGTGGTGGACGATTCCAAGGTGATGCGCGGCATTATCCGCAAGATGCTCACCGCCAGGGGCGTCGAGGTGTTGGAAGCGGCGGACGGTCGGGAAGCCCTGGGCCTGCTCGTCACCGAACCCGTCAACTGCATTGTGTCCGACTGGAACATGCCGCGCATGAAGGGCATCGATCTGCTGCGCCGGGTGCGCGGGGACGATGCCCTGGCCGGAACGCCTTTCATCATGCTCACGGCCGAGGCCCTGGCGTCCAACGTGATCGAGGCCGACGCGGCCAAGGTCAGCTCCTATCTTGTCAAACCCTTTACCGCCGACGAGTTGTGGCGGGTTCTCGAGGACAGCCTGACCCTGGACCGTCCGGTTTCCTGACCGGTCCGGCGCGGTCGTTTCCCCGCGTTTTCCCCCTCTTTTGTCGCGGCGCCCTGGCGCCGAGGTTTCCTTCCCTATGCCGTACGCTTTTTCCCGCCGGTCCCTGTCCCGTGCCGTGCAGTGGTTTTCTTTCCTGACCTGCCTGTGGATCGGCTGGCGCTTTGCCGCCTTTTGCCGTTACGCGGCGGGGGGCGGCCCCGAAGCGGCCCGGCCGGCCGGAGTGGAGGGTTTTTTGCCCATCAGCGCCCTGCTCGGGGCGCGCCATGCCCTGGCTACCGGCACCTGGGACCCGGTCCATCCGGCCGGGCTCACCATCTTCCTGGCCGTGCTGGCCATGGCTTGGCTTTTGCGCAAGGCCTTTTGCGGCCATGTCTGTCCGGTGGGCTTCGTAAGCGAACGGCTGGGCCGTTTGGGCCAGCGCCTGGGTCTGGCCCGGTCCGTGCCGGCCTGGATCGAACGGGTGTTGCGTCTGCCCAAGTACCTGCTGCTGGCCTTTTTTGTGTTCACGGCCTTTGTCGGTATGGACGCGGCCGGCATCGAAGGTTTTTTGCGCTCGTCGTACAACCTCACGGCCGATGCCCGGATGCTGCGGTTTTTCACCGATCCTTCGGTCTTGACCGTGGGGATCGTGGGTTTGCTGGCCATGGCCGGGGTGGTGTGGCGCGGGGCTTTTTGCCGCTGGTTGTGCCCGTACGGGGCGCTGCTCGGACTGTTGGCCCTGGTCGGACCCATGGCCCTGCGCCGGGACCCGGAGCGCTGCACGGGCTGTGGCCGCTGCCGCCGGGCCTGTCCCCTGGACCTGCCCGTGGCCCCCGGTCCGCGCCCCCTGGAGTGCTCCGGTTGCGCGGCCTGCGTCCTGGCTTGCCCGGAAAACGCGGCCGCGGCCGGATTTACCTTGGCCGGCCGGTCCGTGCCCTGGTGGCTGCCGGGGGTCGGGGCCTTTTGCCTGGGGCTTTGCGTCTGGATCGGGGCCCAGGCCCTGGGGCTGTGGGATTCTGGCCTGCCTCTCCCCATGCTCAAGCGGCTTTATGCCGCGGCCCTGGCCGGCTAGTCCGTCTGACGGAGCCGGTCCGCCGTGGCTCAGCCCTCGCGCCGGCTCGGCTCGGGTGAACCGATGGCCGCCACGGCCTGCTCCCAGTCCTCGGGCGTACTCTGGCTGCGTTCGATGATCTCGAAGAACTCGCCCGGTCCGAGCTTGAGGCCGGGCCGGTCCGGATGTTTGTGTTTGAGCCAGGTCGGGGCTTCGTGGGCCTCTTCGAGGTTGGCGGCGGAAAACACGGCCAGGGGAATGCGGCCGTTACCGGTGCATTTGTAAAGCACGTACGTCTTGGTCATGGCGTCCTCCCGCAGGTGCGTGTGCCGCCTCCGCGTGCCTCAGACGGTTACCGTGGCCAGAAACGATCGCCAGCAGCCGGCACAGCCCTCGGGTGGGGTGTCGGTGTCATGCAGAAAGCGGAAATCCTGATAGGCCGGAGTGTTCCAGATGGTGGCCAGGGATTCGATGTGGAGATTGCCGCGCAGGTCGTGGGGAAAGGGGAGGTCCTGGCCGTGGAACCGGTAACCGGCCGGGGGCGTCACCGGCACGCCCCGGAGCGGACACGGGCTCACCGAACCGTCGGCGGCCACGAACACGGCGCTTCCCGGCGTATCCGGGCAATGGAAACGCGTCTGCCCGCCGTGGACCACCCGGCTGTCCAGGGCGATGCCACGCGCCTTGGCCTGGCTGGCAAGCCGGGTCAGGCGCGCCACCAGACGATCGTATTCCTCGGGCGTGTCGGGCACCAGGGTGTCGCGCTCGGTTATGGGGTTCGTGGCATAGGAGAGCGGGCGCAACCGGGCCTGCTCGATACCGGCCTGGGCCAGGAATTCCGGCAGCGCCTCGCATTCCGAAATCAAACCCGAGCGGGTGAGCGTGTAGCGCACGCCGATGCGCGGCACGGTCGCCTCGTGCACGGCCCGCACCGTGCGCAGGTGGCGGATGGCGTCGAGCACCGTGTACAGGCTCGTGCCGCGCCGGCGGAAATTGGTTTCCTCGGTCAACCCGGCCAGGGGGAAGAGTACCTCGGCCACGCCGTCGCGCACCAGGGCATTGGCATGCTCGTCCGTGAAGCGGCCGGCGTCGGTGACCACGACCACTCGGGCCTTGGTGGCGCAGGCTGCCGCGATCATGGGCAGGATGTCGGGATTGGCCAGGGGATCGCCCCAGCCCTGGAACCGGATTTCGCCCACGGCGCCGATGTCGGTGAGCAGCGACCGGAAAAGGGGCAGGGGCAGGTCGTGGTCGAGCCAGTTTTTTTTGTGGTCGGCGCGGAGGGTGTAGCCGGTTTCGGCCCGGCTGCGTGAAGATGCCTCGATGTGGAGGCGGTCGAGGACCAGGGGCGCGGTCATGGCCGGGGAAATACGGCCGCCGCGAAGGTCACGGCCGACTGGGTCGAGGATTCGCGCAGGATGTCGTGGCACAGCACCCGGCCTCTGGTGTCAGGCAGGATTTCGGCCAGGGCGGCCAGGGCGGTCAGGCCGCAGACATTGAAACCATCCTCCACCCGGGCCGATTCGTCCCAGAACCCGTCCGGGTCACCGGCGCACAGCCGTTCGAGCAGGACCCGGTCATGGGCCAGGGCCGCTTCTTCCAGGTGAACCGCCGGCTTGTCGTGGCCGAATTTGAGCCCGATGTGGCACAGGTCCACGCCGGCCACGAGGAGGGTGTCCGGATCGGCGGCCAGCTCCCCCAGGGCGGCCAGAAACGGCCCGGCCGCATCGCGGAAGGCCTGGCGCGAGAATTCGGGGACGCAGCCGAGGGGCGACCCGCACAGAATCGGCACCAGGGAAAAATCTCCGCCCAGCACATGGCGCAAAAAAATCGTCTGGAATTCCACCGAATGTTCGGCCCGGTGGGGCAGGTCACTCGGGTCCACGGCCCCTTGGCCGGCCGCGCGCAGGGCGTTCACTGCCCCGGTATCGACCGGAACCGGCCCCAGGGGCGTGGCAAAGGTTTTGTCCGTCAGGCAAAAAAGGCCGTCCATGAGCTGGTGCCCAACGCCCAGCACCACCACCCGCCGGGGAAAGGTCCGGCCGCGCAAGGCGGCATAGGCCGCGGCATAGGCAGGGCGCCCGGCCTCGGGATCGATGTGGGGCGCGACCACGGCCGCGATCCGGTGGCAGTCGGCCAGGGCAGGCTGCGGATCGGCCGCCTCGGCCAGCATGTTGTCCAGGAAACGGGAAAGCGCCATGGGGTCCCCGGGATAGGCCTGGTCGGCAAAGACCGGCTGGCGGACGGGACAGGCGGCAAAATCAGCGCTGACAGCGGCAAGTTTGGCCTCGTAGCGCGGGGAAACGAGCAGCCCGGCCGCGTCCAGTTGGTCGACCAAGCCTTCCACGTCCCTGGGCGTCACGGCCTGGCCCCCGCCCATGGCCGTAAAGGCCACGGCCAGGGCCGGTACGGTCCGCCGGCCGTCGAGCATCTCCAGGACAGGCAGGAATTCCGGTTCGAATCCCGTCCCTTCCGGGACCAGTTCCAGCCGGTCGCGCACCAGGATCATGCGTTGCCCCTCGTGGATCAGGGGAATAAATTCCAGGTCGTGGCGGGCGCGGGGGCAATCCATGGTCGGCTAACCTCTCGTGCGAATCGCCTGAGACGGTAGCCCAGGGGTGGCCGGTTGGCAATGGCGACAGACCATCTTGATTTCCTTGGACGATGCGGCTACCTCAAACCGGACTCTTCCCACAGGAAAAACATGCGGCGAGCAACCTGCATCATGCCCCTGCGTTCGCTTGGACGGGAGGCCCCTTTTTTCGGTGTCCGGGCCCGGGTGCTTCCGGGAAGGCCCTGGGCTGAGGCCGTTTTCCCCTTGGATGATCGCGCTGGAGGCCGGGAAGGCTCCGCACACCGCGATCGGGAGCGGGGCCATGCCTAGACTCCATGGGCCGGTGCTGCTGCCGGCCGGCGGCGGACAGGGCGTGGGCGGCGTTGTCTTCCTGGGACTGGCGGCCGTGTTGGCCGTCATGTCCTGCTTCAAATACCTGGCGTTGCATACCACGGTCTCGGGGCTCGGGTTTGCGCTTTCCGACCTCTATACGATCCATCTCGACGGCGCTTGGTGGCGGGCGTTTTCCGGACACAGCGAACCATTGCTGCTGTTGTTCGGACAGGTGTATCGGCTGGTGCCGGACCAGGCCGCACCGTTCGTCCTGCTGACAGCCCAGGCCCTGTTTCTGGCTTTGCCGGCCCTGGTCACGGCCCGACGTTACGGCGTGCTGGCCGCGCTGGCCTATGCCCTGTATTTTCCGGTCTGGACCAATGCCTTAAATGGCTTCCACCCGGACCATCTGCTTGTGCCCGTGCTGTTCGCGTTTCTGCTTGCGGCCCGGTCCGGGCGCTTCGTGTTGGCCGCTTGTCTCGGCCTGTTGCCGGCCTTGGTCGGGGAATACCAGGCGTTGACCACGTGTTGCTGCGGGCTGTATCTGTTTGCCGCGCACGAGCGGCACCGGGCCGGGCTGTTGTTGATGGTCAGCGGCGTGTTGTACCTCTATGTGGCCGTGTTCTGGCTTATTCCTTTTTGCTCGCTGACACCCGCCCCGGCCCGGCTCACAGGGTTGTTGGCCTCCTGGTTCGGCGGCAGCGCGGTTCCCGGTTCGGGCGGTGGGTGGAACCTGATCATTTGCTGCGGCGCCTTGCTTTTTTTCCCGATTTTTCGGCCCAAGCTGCTTGTGCCGGCCTTACCGGGCTTGGCGCTGGTTCTTTTTGCCGGGCCCGAGACCGGCGGACTGGCCGGACCGGCCACGGCCGGGTTGGTCGGACCGCTCTTTTTCGCTTTTTGCGAGGTGCTGGGCCCGGTGCGCGTCCTGGCCGGCCATTCCGGTGCCGGCGTACGCCGGTTCGGCCTGGCGGTGTTTTTGGGCTTGGCTTTGGTCCATATTCTTGTCGCGCCTTCACCGGTTTCCCGGCTTTTCCTGACCGGGGACGATTTCGATTTCGGCGTGGCCGCCTACGAGCCCACGGCCCGGGACGCGGCTATCCTGGCCGAGATCCTGCGCTCGGTGCCCGATGACGACGCCATGGCCGTGTCGACCCAGAACAGCCTCAATTGGGGCGCCCTGGCCGAGCGCCGTCATTTCGGCAATTTCCCCCAGGGCGTGTTTGCGCCCCAGGCGGAACGCGACCTGACCGGGGTCACCTGGAAGGATTTTCTGGCCTACCTGCGCTCGGGCGGGGTCGTCCGGCCGCCGGAGAAACGCTGGCTGGCCCAGTACGTGCTTCTGGACACCACCCGGCCCTGGGCGGTCTATTCCCGGGAATGCCCGCCCGGCGCCGCCTGTCGCGACGCGGCCCTGGCCCGGGAGTATACGGAG
>JAWRKJ010000113.1:0-9479 GCA_040307025.1 Desulfovibrionaceae bacterium
GGCCTTCAACAGGCCACACCACGATTTTCGCAGCCAGGGGCCCATTTCGGGAGTACTGCGGCATGGATCTCAAGCAATTGACCAAGTGGGAAGACAAGTGCAGCCAGGAAGCCCCGCCCCAATGCACGGCCGCCTGTCCCCTGCACCTGGACGTGCGCGGTTTTTGCGGCCATCTGGCCCGTCGGCACTGGGACAAGGCCTGGAGCCTGCTCGCCCGGACCTTGCCCCTGCCCGGCCTGCTCGCCCGGCTGTGCGACGCGCCCTGCCGCACGGCCTGCCTGCGAAGGGACCTGGGCGGCGCTTTGGCCGTTGGCGCGCTGGAGCGGTTTTGCGCCGACGCGGCCCGGCCGGTCGGCCCACCACGGCCGCTGCCCGCGCGGCACTGGCCCGTGGCCGTGCTCGGATGCGGCCTTGGCGGCCTGTGCGCGGCCTGGGAACTCGCCCGCCGGGGCTTCGAAGTGACGCTTTTTCGCACGGCCCTGGCTGGAATTCCGGACAACGTTCCCCGGGCGGCCGTCGAAACCGAGTTCGAAAATCTGGAGCGGATGGGCGTGGAGTTCGCCCCGCTCCAGACGGCGGATGCAGATCTTGTCGCGGCATTGCGGCGGGATTTCCGGGGCGTGTACGTCGATGGCGACGCCCTGCCCGAGCTTGTGGCCGGACTCGGCGAGCCCGACGCCGTCACGTGCGCCACGGGACGCACCGGGCTTTTTGCCAACCGGCCCGGCGAAGCGTCTTATGCCCTGCGGGCGGCGGTCGGGCGCCGGGTCGCGGTGTCCATGGAGCGATTCCTGCAAGGCATCGCCCTGGGCACGGCCCGGGAAGGCGAAGGCCCCTTCCGCTCCCGCCTGGTCACGGAAGTGACCGGGGTGGCGCCCGTGCCGGCCGTCACTCCCGGGACAGGCTTCACCGAAGACACGGCCGCGGCCGAGGCCGGCCGGTGCCTCGACTGCCAATGCCTGACCTGCGTCAAGCACTGTGTCTTCCTCGCGCACTACAAATCCTATCCCAAGGCCTACGCCCGGCAGATCTACAACAACAGTTCCAATGTGGTGGGCATCCGCCAGGCCAATACCATGATCAACTCGTGCATGCTGTGCGGGTTGTGCGAGGAGCTGTGCCCGGGCCGGTTCTCCATGGCCGCCGTGTGCCTGGACGCGCGCCGGGTCATGGTGGGCCAGAACCGCATGCCGCCCTCGGCCCACGAATTCGCCCTGCGCGACATGGCTTTTGCCAACGGAGAACACTGCGCCCTGGCCCGCCATGCCCCGGGGGCGACTTACAGCCGGTATCTGTTTTTCCCGGGCTGCCAGTTGACCGCCTGCGATCCGGACGGCGTGGCCGCCGCCTACGCGGACCTGCACCGCCGGCTCGGGGAGGTGGGACTGCTCCTTTCCTGCTGCGGTGCCCCGGCCCGCTGGTCCGGACGGGAGGCACTCTTCCGGGAATCCATGGCCGTCCTCGGCGCGCAGTGGCAGGCCCTGGGCCGGCCCGGCCTCATCGTGGCCTGCCCGAGCTGCCGGGCAAGCCTGGCCGAGGGCCTGCCCGAAGCGTCCCTCGTCTCCTACTGGTCCCTGCTGCGGACCATCGGCCCGCCCCGGGAGGCCATGGCCCTCGATGGGCGCCGGCTGGCCATGAACGACCCCTGCGCCGCCCGCCACGACGCGACGGTGCAGCGCGATGTCCGGGAGTTGCTTGGGGAATGCGGCGTGAAGGCGGTCGAACCGGCGCTCACCGGCCGGACCACCGAATGTTGCGGCTACGGCGGACTCCTCATCGAAGCCAACCCGGAACTCGGGGCCCAGGCGGCCAGACATCGGGCCGAGGCTCTCGCGGAGGACTGCGTCACCTATTGCGCCATGTGCCGGGACATGCTGGCCAAGGCCGGCAAGCGCTCCCTGCACCTGCTCGATCTGCTTTTCCCGCGAACGGCCGATCCGGCCGGTCGTCCGGCCACCGGGTACTCCCTGCGCCGGGAAAACCGGGTGCGCCTCAAGGAACGTCTGCTCGCCGACCTCTGGCAGGAGCCGACGTCCGCGCCCAAGGCGGCCTTCGAAACCGTTGCCGTGACCTGCACCGGGGAGGCGGCGCGACACATGGAGGAGCGGCGCATCCTCACGCCCGATATCCAAAAGGTCCTGCGCCACGCGGAGGAAACCGGTCAGCGCTTCGTCAACGCGGAGACCGGGCACTTCCTGGCCGGATACCGGCCGGCGGTCGTGACGTACTGGGTGGAATACGCGGTCACCCCGGCGGGCTACCGCGTCCACGACACCTGGAGCCACCGTTTGCACTTCACCCAGGGCCAGGGGGCAAACGCCGTGCAGGTGCCCGAGGCCGCGGTCCAGGGCTGGAAATGCGCCGCCTGCGGCGGTGAACTGGTCGATCGGGAGGTCGCCATGCAATACATGGACGGGCTGTTCCATGTCATCCTGCCCGGCTGTCCCCAGTGCGGCCAGGCGCTTGTGTCCGAGCGGCTGGCCCTGGGCAAGATGCGGCAGGTGGAGTCGCTGCTCGAAGACAAATAGGCCGCGCGGCCAGCCCCCCCCACGCAACCGCCTCGCGCCCCGGGAAAAGGGGCTTGGCCCCCTCTCCCGGTTTGCCGGGCAACGATGTACACCGGCCGGGTCAGGCGAAACGAAAAGGAGTGTGTCCCATGCCGACCCTGTATGCGACCCTGGCCCACTACAACCGCTGGGCCAATGCGCGTCTGTACGCGGAAATGGAAAAGCTCGGCCCGGAGCAGTTGGTGGCCCAAAGCGCGGTCAATTTCGGTTCCATCCTGGCCATCGCCAACCACCTGGTCCTGGTCGACCGGCTGTGGCTCAACCGATTCACCGGCCAAGGCGCACCCATGACCACGGTGGACGCCGTGCCCTATCCCGATCTGGCCGGCCTCACCGCCGCCCGGCTGGTGGAGGAGGACCGGCTCCTGGCCCTGACCGAGGATCTTGATCCGGCCCGGCTCGATTCCACGCTCCACTACGTCACGACCGAAGGGACGCCCTGCGCCCTGCCCTTCGCCATGTGCCTCATGCACTGCCTGAACCACCAGACCCACCATCGGGGACAGATCCACGGCCTGCTCGGCCCCTGCGGCATCAAGGCGGCGGATATCGATCTGCTCGGCTACCGCCGGGATGCCCTGGCCGGCTAGGGCGGCCCGGGGGACAAGCCAACGCGCAAGGGAGATCGCCAGCCAGCCGCCCCCGCCGCTCGCAAAACGGTTCGGGACGACACGCAAGGGCGCTTCCGGCCCGCACGGTGTTGCCGCGCCGGGGGGATCACAGCTCGCGGTAGGTCTTTTTGAGCAGCAACGCGTCGTATTCGAGCATGGGGTCCTCGCAGATGACGCAGCCCTTCACCCCGTATGCGCGCAGGGCCTTGAGGCAGGCCTTGTAGTCGAAATCGCTTTCCCCCAGGGAAAGATGGCGTTTTTCGCCTTTCGGCCCATATTCGATGCCGCTTATGTGGATATGCATGTCGGCCAGGGCGGCGGGGCCGAGCGCGTCGGCAACGGCCCGCAAGACCTTGGCGAAATCCGCCTCCTGCCGCAGCGCCCCGTTGCCTCGGGCGTGGATGTGGGAAAAGTCGATGCACGGCTTGCACGTGGCCACGTCCCGGCACAGGCCGGCCAATTCCTCGATGGTGCCGAACTGCGTCCCCTTGCCGGTCGTTTCCAGGCGGTAGTCGATACCCAGGTCCGGCAAGCGGCGCAGGTTGTCGCGGATGGTGGCAAAAACCTGCTCCGCCGGTTGGCCGAGGTAATAGCCGGGGTGAAAGACCAGGCTGCGACCGTCCACCATGGCCAGGGCTTGCCCCCCCTGTCGGATGCGGTCCAGGGACGCTTCCTGCTTGTCCGGCTCGGCGGCGTTGAGGTTGACGTAGTAGGAGGCGTGGGCGGAAAGAAAAAAGTCGTTTTCCTTTTTGCTGCGCAAAATCGCATCGCGGTTTTTGGCGGTGACGTTGACGGACCGGACGAACGGCAACTCCATGGCATCGAGGCCGCACCGGCGCAAATACGGGATAGCCGTGGCGTAGGCGAATTTTTGCCTGCCATCGCCGCGCGGCAGGCCGGATATGCCGAAAAGAAGCGTGTCCATGATGTCGTTGCGCGCGGCGGGCTGTCACGACCGGCCCCCGCAGGCGAGACGGACCGCCTACACCTTTTTCCCGCCTTTCGCGACCCCCGCGCAGAGGCCCCGACCGCCCGTTTCCTCTGAAAAAAGGGCCCATGCCCACGGCACAGGCCCTTTTGGGAGAGGCGATGCGTCCGCCGGGTCGCGGCCTAGGGCTTCAGTCCCAAGGCTTGCCGCTTGGTCCGGATGCGGGCGTCGATCAGGTCCGCGGCCTTGACCGGGTCGCCTTCCACGGCAAAGCTCGCGCCGACGACGCCTTCCAGGCCGGACACGGCCAGGTCCGTCACGGCCTTGCTGCCAAGGATGGGCGGATTGACGCCAAGCACCGTGAAAATGCCGCTCGCCACGGCGTAAAGGCCGATGGTCGCGGCTTTTTCGGAATACCATTCCGGAGCGGCTGCGGCCACGGGCAGATCGGAAATATCCACCCCAAGGGCCGTGGCCAGCATGGCGCAAAGCTGCATGATCCGCGAGTTGTCCACGCAACTGCCGACGTGGAGCACAGGCGGGATGCCCAGGGCCTTGCAAACAGAGGACAGACCGGGGCCGGCCAGATCGGCAGCCTCGGGCACGAGCAACCCCTGCTTGCCGGCGGACACCGTCACGCAGCCCGTAACCAGGACGAGCAGGTCGCGCTTGATGCATTCGCGAATCAGATTGACGTTCTGGGAGTCGTGTTTCACCTTGGGATTGTTGCAGCCGACAATGCCCACGGCGCCGCGGATACTGCCGGCCTTGATCGCCTCGATGAGCGGGGCGGCCGTACCGCCCAGGGCCGTGAGCACCGCCTCGTTGGAAAAGCCGGACATGATGTCCACGGGTTCGACGGGGATGTCCACCCGGGCCGGGTCGCGCTCCTTGAAACGTTCGATGGCCAGTTCCACCACCTCGACGGCTTTCTGCCTGGCGTTTTGCGTATCGAAGGCAATGTGCGTCGCGCCGGTGAACTTGGCCTTGGGCGAGGTGGTGACGATACGGCTGTGGTAGCAGCCGGCCACGGTGACCAGGCTCGGCATGATGCACTGGTAATCCACCACGACGACTTCCACCGCCCCGGTGACCAGGGCCAGCTCGGTCATGAGGTGGTTTCCGGCCATGGGAATGCCCTGGCGCATGAGCAGCTCGTTACCCGTACAGCACAGGCCGGCCAGGTTGATGCCGCTGGCCCCGGCGGCCTTGGCCTTGGCCACGAGAGCCGGATCGCGCACGGCGGCCAGGATCATTTCCGAGACAATGGGGCTGTGGCCGTGGACGAGGATATTGACCTGGTCGGCCCGCAGCACGCCGAGGTTGACCTTGGACGGACGCGGAGTCGGCGTGCCGAAGATCACGTCGGACAATTCGGTTGCGATCATGGAGCCGCCCCAACCGTCGGCCAGGGACAGCCTGGCCGCGTGCAGGCAGATGTTGACCGCGTCGTTGTCCACGCCCATGTGCGTGCGGTGCATCATCTCCACGACCTCGCGGTCGATGCCGCGCGGGGTGATGCCGAGCTTCTCCCACAAGGCACGGCGCTTGGCCGGAACCCTGTCGATAAAGGACACGGAGCCCCGCCGGCTGCCGAAGTCTTCGTAGAACTGTTCGGCCAGGGCCAGGGCCACGGCCTTGACGTCCTTGCCGGCCACGTCCAGGCCGACTTCCTCGGCGATGCGCCTGAGCTTGGCCTCGTCCCGGATGGCGTAGTCGGTGGTCGTGCCTTCGCCGATGGCCAGGAGCGTTTCCACCAGATCGCGGCCGTGGTCGGAATGTGCGGCCGCGCCGGCCGCCACCATGCGGCCGAAATTGCGGGCCACGATGACATCCGCGTCCGCCCCGCAGACCCCGCGCTGGGGGCCGTCGCCGAAGGGGTCGATGCGGCAGGGACCCATGACGCAGTTGCGGCAGGACAGTCCCAGTTCGCAAAAACCGCACTGGGGTTCCTGGGCCTTGAGGCGGTCCCAGACCGTCTCGACACCGTCTTTTTTGGCCTTGGCGAGCATCGCCTGGGCGTCCTCGCAGATGGAATAGGCGCTCAAATCGTGTTTAGCCATGCTTCCTCCGATGCAGATCAGCTGTGCACGCCGTAGGCGGCCTGCGCCAACCTGTTCGTGCCTTCCTTGAGGTAGAGATTGACCTCTTCAAACGCCAAGGCCCCGGTCTTGCAGGCCGTCACACAGGCCGGAACCCCACCGGCGGCCACCCGTTCATGGCAGCCGTCGCACTTGATGGCCACGCTCGGGCGTTCCGGAGCGCCCGCGTCCCGGTAGAAGCGGATGACATAGTAGGGGCAGGACATGGCGCACATGCCGCAGCCGATGCAGCGGCTCGGGTCCACGACCTTGAGCCCGGGGGCGATGTCGTCGCGGATGGCCCAGGGCATGCAGGCGTCCTGACACGGCGCCGGTTCGCAGTGGCGGCACTTGTTGGGAAAGGGCCTTCCCTCGGGCCCCACGCCGAGGTGGATGCGCGGTTTGGCCAAGATAGGCTCACGGATGGCCTCGGCCAGGGTCTTGGACTGCGAATGGGCTTCAGCGCAACGGATCATGCACTGCATGCAGCCTACACACCGTTCGAGCCGGACAATAACGGTTTTTTGAATCATAGACCCTCCATTTGCAGGTCGCTGGACTGCCGAAAAAACCGCGATGGCTCAGGCCAGCCGTGCGTTTCGGGCCAGGCAGCCGCCAGAGGCGGCCAGGGGCGCCGCCTGTTTCGGGTTGTCGAGCCACCAGGACGGGATGTCACGACGACGCAGCCCCCGTCGGATGGCGAAGGCCAGTTCGCCCAGCCGGGGGGGCGCGTCGAGGCCCACCGCGCCGATGAGGCGCTGTTCGCGAAACACGAGCTTGAGGTAGCCCGCCCCCCGGCCCTCCACCGTGACCTCGTCGCATCCCCGGGTCAGGGCCGGGTTGACCACACCCACGGAAATCATTTTCGAGCCGAAGACAGGGATGGCGTTCATGGCCATGCTGCCGGCATAGGCCGTTTTGATCCCGGCCATGTTGAGGGCGGCCACGCGGCCCTGCTCCACGGCCACGGGCCAGATGGCGTTGACGCGCGTGTCCCCGTGGATCAGGTCCGGCGCCTGGGCCAGATCCCCCGCCACGTACACGCGTTCGTCCGTAGTGCGCAGCGCCGCATCGGCCACGATGCCGTAATCACATTGCAGACCGCTGTCGGAGAGCCAGCCGGTCTCGGGGATGACGCCCTTGCCGGCGGCCACGATGTCGACCTCCAGGCTTTGGCCCGAGTCGAGGTCCAGCCGGAGCGGAGAACCGGCGCCCGCCTCCACGCTCCGTACCGAGGTGGATGTCAAGAGGGTCACTCCCGGCGTGTTCTTCAGGCGCTCGCCCACCCAGTTGCCGACGTGGGAATCGACGTTGAGGGAGAGGGGGCGCGGCGAGGTCACGATCAGGGTCACGGTCATGCCGCGTTTGAAAAAGCCCATGGTCAGCTTGAAGCCGACCAGCCCGCCGCCGAGCACCGCGGCCGCGCCGCCGGGCCTGACGCGGCCCAAAATCCGTTCCAGGTCGCGCCGGCCCCGGAAAAAACAGATCTGCCCGGCCATGGGGCCGGTCAGGTCGACCGGACGAGGCCGGGCGCCGCAGGCCAACAGCAACCGGTCGTAGGTCAGGGAGCGGCCCGAGGCCAGTTCCAGCCGCCCCCGCCCGGGATCGAGCGCCAGGGCCCGGTCCTCAAGGGCGGTGACGCCCTGCTCCTTCCAGAACCCCTCCCCCGCCACCAGCATGTCGCGAGGCGCCAGTTCCCCGGACAGGACATAGCTGATGAGCGGCCGGGAATAGACGGGCCGGGGGGAGGGATCGATGCCGATGATCTCGGCGGTCTTGTCCACCTTGCGCAGCCACGTGCAGGCGCTGCGCCCGGCCGCGTGCAGTCCGACGACAACATAACGCATGGATCACCTCGGCGATGGGGATTGTGCGCCCCCCTTCGCGGGGGGGGCGATGCGCACGGCCAGGGCCGCCAGGATTTTGCCGCAGACCCGGTCAACGACAGCGTGTTGGGGCAGGCCCAGTACGGACGGCGAGGTCAGCTGGCGCTCGGCCAGACTGGAAAGCGTCGGAATGGTGGAGGCCAGGGGCGGCAGCCCGGCCAGGGCGGGCAGGACGATGGAGGACGGCGCCCGGTTGAGGACCAGAACCTGTCGCGTCAGCCCCAGTTCGGCGGCCATGGTCGCCACTTGGGCTGCCACGGCCAGGCTGCGCCAGCTCGGCTCGGCGGTCACGATCAAACCGTCCACGGCCGCCACGGTGCCGCGCCCCAGATGTTCCACCCCGGCTTCCAGGTCCACGAGCAGACACTGGTCGCGGTCGAGCAGCAGATGGGCCAGCAGTGATTTGAGCAGGGCATTGGCCTCGCAGGCGCAACCGCCTCCGGCGCCGGCCACCGAGCCCATGATCAGCAGGCTGATGTTGCCAAGACGCACCCGCAGGCGCTCGGGCAGATCGGAAACGTCGGGATTCAAGTTGATGAAGCCCTTGCCCACGCGTTCGCGGATAAGGGTTTCGTCCTGGATGAGGGGCGTGGGCAACGCCGCATCGGGAAGTCCCAGGGCCGCGCCCAGGGACAAGGCGGTATCGGCGTCCACCAGCCAGGGACTCTGGCCCTGCCGAGCGAGATAATCACCCAGCCAGGCCGTGAGCGTGGTCTTACCCACCCCACCTTTTCCTGCTACGGCGAGCTTCATGGCAGTCTCCAGCACAGTTTGGGGCCCACATCCGGCCGTTGCCGGCTCCGCAAGCGGACCATACAACATCCGCTCGACGGCGTCGCCGGCAGGTTGCCCCCATCAGACCTCATGCCGACTGTCAGGGCTGATATCAGGGATAATTATTCTAACTCAATCCCGGAGCCGTGTCTGTCGGCTGCTTGACAAAGAACCCATGGCACGTCCCGAACGGCGAAATTCCCGGCTCACCGTAAGCCACGGCCCACGCCCCAAGCAAAGACCTTTTGGAGGAATGTCATTTAACCAGGCGTCCCAAGCAACTGCTGTGCACGTCGGGAGAACGATCCGCCAGGGCAGAAAGCAGGCGGTCGGCTTCGTCGTGGGTCAGGAAGCGCAGGCGGCGGTTGTCGGCCGTGGACGTTTTGACGAAGGGCACTGGATTGTCCCCATGGAAGAGCCCGCTACGCTTGGCAACGCTGAACGCCTGACGCACCATGGCAAGGCAGTAGTGCGTGGTCTTGGGAGACTTGCCCGCCTCCAACATGACCTTTTTCAGACACTCTAGGGCAAAGGGCGTGATCTCCACCGGGGGGCTGTCGCGCGATGTGTTCTACGCCCTGGAGCACCAGAACAAGCTCCAACCGCTCTCTACGGGCGGCGGGGGGGGGGGG
>JAWRKJ010000114.1:0-6234 GCA_040307025.1 Desulfovibrionaceae bacterium
GGCGGCCGGGAGGGGGAGCCCCCCTCCGGGACCGCCCGATACGGCGGGTGCGTGAAGAAAGATAAGGCCGCAAAGAAGAGCTGGTCGCGGCGACTGGGTACATAGAAAAACGGCATATTAACGGAACCGGTCATCCGACAGGTATGTTCCGGCTTTCTGGGCATTTTTTTCGAACCAGCCGACCCGGCCCGCCTCCCAGACATCAAAATGCGGCACATACGGCTTGATGTCGAGGACCGGCGTGCCGTCGAGCACGTCCACGTTACGCAGATGCACGGTCAACCCCGAAATGCCGGCCAGCTCCAGCACGGACAGGCCGATGGGGTTGGGCCGTTTGGGCGACCGGGTGGCGAAAATGCCGTGATCGGTATTGTCCAGAAACGGCCGCACCACCAGATCGTACCCGGCCACCCGGTGCAGGTGGTAGAGCAGGAACACGTGGGAAAAGCCTTCCAGGTCCCGCAACCCGTCGACGAAATCCGCATGCACTTCCACGTGTCCCATCACCCCCAGCGCACCCACCGGCTGGACGGGCATGCCCTTGATGTCGGTAAACGGCGAACGCAAAATGCCGATGGCGCGGTAGGCGATGCCGTGGACGTCCTGATCCATGTTGTATCCTTGCGACGCTGCGGGTTCAAAGGACGTGGACACAGCAATACAAGAACCATGCCCGGCAAAAACGACGCGAGCAAAGCCTGTTGCGCGTCCCGACCGACAATGACCTACAAAACCGTTATTACGAGATACAAACTTGGCAGTGTCCAGGCAACCAATTTGAATCACACGAAAACAGATATTCAAGTGACACTTTGGCGGCACAAGGTCCGCATTCAGACCTCGGCCGAAAGGCGGGATGTGGCCAGGGCGTCGGCGTGCAGGACCATGTCCCGGGCCATGTCCTTGGCCGCGAGCAAGGCCATGTCGGCCAATTGCATGAAATCGGCTCCGTCATCGTCCTGATCGCCCTGATGACTGGCCAGGCCGATGGTCACGGTCAGCGGTGTCGCCAAACCCAAGACGCTCCAGTCGTGGGTCGACACGGCCCGGCGCAGGCGCTCGGCCACGGCCGCAGCCATGGCCTGATCCGTGTGCGGCAGCAGGATGCAGAACTCGTCCCCTCCGATACGGGCGACCGTATCCCCGAGGCGCAGTTCGCGGGCGACCAGCCGGGCCAGTTCCACCAGCACCTTGTCCCCCACGCCATGCCCATAGCGGTCGTTGACCTTTTTAAAATAGTCGATGTCCACCAGCGCCAGACTCGTCCAGACACCGGCAGCCGCCGCCTGGCGCATTTTCCGGGCGAACAGACCGGCAAAGCCCCGCCGGTTGCACAGCCCGGTCAAATAATCGGTGTCGGCCAATCCGCGCACCTCGTCTTCCATCCGCTCCCGATGCAACAAAAGGAAGCCAAGGGTATTGGCGGCCACGCTCGGCACGATGAGCAGCAAGGCCACGGTCTGCAAGAGGTCCGAACCAAACGGATCGAAGTTCGGCCCGCTGGCGAGGAACGCCCGCAGGACGCGCAGGGCAAAGGAACATCCGGCCGCCATATACCCGGCCGCCAGCATCACAATAATGCGACAGCGAAATTCCTGGTACCGGGCCAGGACCGTGCCGGCGATCAGCCAGGCTTGCAATGCGAAAAGCCCCGAGCCAAGGATGACCCGGGGCCGGACAGCGTCGATAAAACCCGCATAAATACAAGCACCGAGAGCCAATGGCAGTCCGTAATGCCACAGCGGTCGCCGGTTGCCGAAAAAAACGTCGAACGAGGCCCAAAGCAAAGACCAAGATGCGGTCAACAATTCGTTGGCCAGCACGATGGACAGCCAGTCACTGACTTGGCCGCGCACCACAAAAAAAGGCACCGAGGCCATCTGGACCACGAGCCCGGCGACCCACAACCGGACACTTCTTGCCCGGCTTCCCGCAAAAGCCACCCCCAGCAACACGGCAATGGAGAATGTGCTGCAAAAAAAGATGACGCTGGCCGTCTGAAAATCAAGAATTTTCATCGTCCGGATCGATAGCGCAAATGCAATGGCCCTGTAAATATATCTTCTCTTTTCCCCTGTGGCCGTCCAGCAACGGGTCAAAAGAAATTATGGGCTCAAAAACTTGCGAATTCCTTGAATAAACATCCAAACGATCTCCAGTATCTCCCTGCGTGGCACCTCTCGTCTCTCTCACCAAGATCAGGCCGCGTCTTTTGCAAGGTCTGGGGGCTCGCAACGGCCGTGGCGGCGCCACAACAAAACACCGGGAAGCCGAGGTACAAGCACCCCGAACTCCCCGGTGTCACCCTCTGGAGAAAAGCCGTATCGAACGAAGGGCTAATATCGGTAGAGGTCCGGCTTGAACGGCCCGGTGACGGAAATGCCGAGGTAGTCGGCCTGGGCCTGGGTCAGGGTTTCGAGGGACGCGCCAAGCCGGGCCAGGTGCAACCGCGCCACTTCCTCGTCCAGGAGCTTGGGCAGGGTATAGACACCCACGGCATAGTCCTTGGTCGCGAGTTCGATCTGGGCCAGGGCCTGGTTGGTGAAGGAATTGGACATGACAAAGCTCGGATGGCCGGTGGCGCAACCGAGGTTGACCAGCCGACCCTCGGCCAGCATGAGGATGGCGTTGCCCGAGGCCATGGTCCATTTGTCGACCAGGGGCTTGATCTGCTCTTTCTTGCAGGTCGGGGTCTTCTCCAGGTAGGCCACATTGATTTCCGAGTCGAAATGGCCGATGTTGCAGACAATGGCCCCGTCCTTCATGCGCTCCATGTGGACGCCGGTGATGACGTCGCAGCAGCCCGTGGCCGTGACGAACACGTCGCCCTGGGTGCAGGCCGCTTCCATGGTCGTGACCTCGTAGCCTTCCATGGCCGCCTGCAGGGCGCAGATGGGATCGATCTCGGTGACGAGCACCCGGGCGCCGAATCCGCGCATGGACTGGGCGCAGCCCTTGCCCACGTCGCCGTAGCCGGCCACGACCACGACCTTGCCGGCGACCATGATGTCCGTGGCCCTTTTGATGCCGTCGGCCAGGGACTCGCGGCAGCCGTAGAGATTGTCGAACTTGGACTTGGTCACCGAGTCGTTGACGTTGATCGCCGGGAACAGGAGTTCCCCGGCCTGCATCATCTGGTAGAGCCGGTGCACGCCGGTGGTGGTCTCCTCGGACACGCCGCGGATCTTCTTGGCCACGCGCTCGAACCGGCCGGCATCGGCGGCGATGACCGCCCGGATGCGGTCCATGATGATGGCCATTTCCTTGTTGTCGCAGGGCGCGTCGCGCAGGGCCGGATTGGTGGCGCACTTGACGCCCTGATGGATGAACAGGGTGGCGTCGCCGCCGTCGTCGACAATGAGGTCCGGGCCGGAACCGTCCGGCCAGGTCAGCGCCATTTCCGTGCACCACCAGTAGTCTTCCAGGGTCTCGCCCTTCCAGGCGAACACGGCGGCCAGGCCGTCGGCGGCAATGACGGCCGCGGCATGGTCCTGGGTCGAATAAATATTGCACGAGGCCCAGCGGATATCCGCGCCCAGGGCCTTCAAGGTCTTGATCAGCATGGCCGTCTGGATGGTCATATGCAGCGAGCCGGTCACGCGCAGTCCGGCCAGGGGCTGCTTCGGGCCGTATTTTGCAATGACGGACATAAGGCCGGGCATTTCTTTCTCGGACAGCTGCATTTCCTTGCGGCCCCAGTCGGCCTGGGACAGATCGGCCACCTTGTAGGGCAGGCTCAATTCCAGCGGTTTCACGGACATCGGTTCTCTCCTTGGTATCGGTTACCGGGGCTTGGCCACGGCGCGGGCCACGACCAGTCCCTTGTTGACGGGGTGTTCGGACCACTCGGCCAGCCCAAAGCCGGCCCGGTCCAGCCAGGCGGACAATTGTTCGCGCGAAAAGCCGAGCCAGCGGTCGCCGAAGCGGCCCCGCATGGACTCATCGCCGTGGGACGTGAAATCGATGACCACCAGTCGGCCCGTTGGGGCCAGCACGCGCCCGGCCTCGACCAGGGCGACGCCGGGATCGGACAGATGGTGCAGGGTCAGGCAGATGACAGCGAAGTCCGCCTCGCCGTCGGCCATGGGCAAGTGTTCGAGTTCGCCCATGCGCATGCCGACAGGCAGCCCCTCGCCGCGACGCTCGGCCAGGGCAAGCATGGAGGGCGAGCAGTCCACCCCGACCACGGCCTTTGCCCGTTCGGCCAAGACCGGCAGCAGATCGCCCGGACCGCAGCCCAGATCAACGGCCAGGGCTACGTCGTCCGGCATGACCGCGCGCACGAGCCCGGCCGGATCAAGCTCGCCCAGCACTTCCCGGCGCATGGTCGCCCAATCCGGGGCAATGGCGTTGAAAAACCGGCGCGTTTCCAGGCGGCGCTGGCGCAGCACCTCGGCCACGGCCAGAAGATCGGCCTCGGGTCCGGCCGTGTCGAGAAAGGGCGCCAGGCAGGCCAGAAACGCCGCCTCGCGCCCGGCGGGCGTGGCGCTGTAAAAGGTCCAGGAACCGTCCCGGCGGCTGGCCAGCAAGCCGCAGCCGACCAGGATGCCCAGATGGCGCGAGACGCGGGACTGGCCCATGCCGAGCACGGCCACGATCTCGCCCACGGCCAGTTCGTGGCGGGTGAGGATGCGCACCAGGCGCAGCCGGGTTTCGTCGGCCAGGGCCTTGAACCAGGCCAGTGTTGGTGATCCGCTGTTCAGCATATCAAGATATCCTGATATGCTGATCTACAGACTCGCCCAGGTCCAGTCAAGCAAAATCTTGCCCCTTCTATTGACCGACGGTCAGTCAATAGCTATACCAAGACCACGCCGCCGATCACACAGAAGGAACACGATCATGCGCACAGTGAAAGCCCCGGAACAGCGGCGTCAGGAACTCATGGATGCCGCCGAAGCCCTCTTTGCCGCCCACGGTATCGACGCCACCTCGGTCAACGACATCATCCGGCAGGCCGGCGTGGCAAAGGGTACTTTCTATTGGTATTTCAAGTCCAAGGAAGCCCTGCTCGACGCCTTGGTCGCGCGCAGCCACGCGGTGCTTGCAGCGCAAGTAGGGCCCATTGCCGCCGATGCGCGGCTGTGCGCCCTGGAAAAGCTCAAATCCATCGCCACGGCCCACGAACGTCTTCGCGACAGCGACCCGCAGCTGCGGACCTTTTTCCACCGTCCGGAGAATCTGTCCCTGCATCTGAAGCAACTGGCTGTCGAACGGGAACAATTGGGCCCTCCCCTGGCCCAAATCCTCCGCCAGGGCACCGACGAAGGCGCCTTTGACACGCCCCACCCGGACACGGCCGCCGAATTCCTGCTCTTGACCCTGGGCGTCCTGGCCCATCCGGTCTGTCCCAGGGATCCTCAAAACCTGGCCGAATACCGCCAGGGATTGCAGGGGCTGCTGGAGCGGGCTTTGGGCGCCCGCGACGGAAGCCTTGCCTTCCTGGTGCGCGGCTTCTGAGGTCGCGCCCCGACAACAGCCCACTCCCCGTCCGCAGGCGCGGGGCACGACAAGGAGATACACCATGGATGACACGGCCAAGGAAATTCCCGGCGGCGAAGCGATCTGTCCGGCCCGGCACGGCCCCTGGCTGGCCAGCAGCCTGCGCAAACTGATCCACCCCCCCCGACAAATCTTGCGGGACCTGGCCCATCCCGGCGCCACGGTCGTCGATATCGGCTGCGGCCCGGGCTATTTCACCCTGCCCCTGGCCCGGCTGGTGGGGGAACACGGGCTGGTCGTCGCCGCGGACCTGCAAAAGACCATGCTGGAACAGATGCTCTACCGCGCCGCCCGGGCCAAACTGCTCGGCCGTATCCTGCCCCACCGCTGCGCGGGCGAGACCATCGGCTACGCCGGTCCGGTGGATGCCATCCTGGCTTTTTACATGGTGCACGAGGTCCCGAATGTGGCCGGGTTCTTCAACGAGACCTGGCACATGTTGCGCCCGGGCGGCCGGATGCTGCTGGTCGAGCCAAAATTTCACGTAACGGCGGGCTGTTACCAGAAAACCGTCACCCTGGCCCTGGCGGCCGGGTTCCGCAGCGTGGCCAGCCCGAAAATTCGGTTCAGCCGGTCCGTCCTCCTGGAGCGCGTCGCATCCCAGCAACCTAGCTCCGCATCTCCTCAATCAGGCGCATGAGATCGCCGGCCTGTCCAGCCAGATCCGTGACCGCGCCGGCGGCCGCGTCCATGCCCTGGGCGGTTTCCACCGCCACTTCGCCAATGCTCGAT
>JAWRKJ010000115.1:0-7523 GCA_040307025.1 Desulfovibrionaceae bacterium
GGCCAGGGTCCGCATGATGTTGTCCGCGTTCATGGCGTGGGCGCCTAACACGACGCCACCTTCAGCAGTCACAAGGCCGGCGCTTGGCCACAACTCGGCCAGCTTCACCCGCAGGCGCTCTATGGTCACGTCGGAATAAAAGAGGCGGGGCACACGGGGCGCAAGCGGCTTATCCGACTCGATACGGCGCATACGTGCCCGCAATTCATCGGTCGGCTTCCCTGCCTTGGCCGCTACCTTGATCGACTCCTCGACGCCTCGACGTTCGGCCTCCCAGCACCGCATATCCGCCACGTGGGCAATGACGGTGGGTGATGCTTCTTCCTGCTTATGAAGCTGCCACTGGCGGATGGGGTGGGAAAACGCATCGTCAGCAGTCGTTTTGCGTTCTCCGCTTTGTCCCAGGCCGATCAGGAACAGGGAACAGGGCCCATCAAGACGCGGGCCTCTACGGACATCGGCCATTCCCTGCCCAACCAATGAGAGGACCGAAAGCGCGGACATGGCGGCCAGGGCCGCCGGGCATTGGACGTAGCCGATCACAGCGACTACGGCGGCATGGATTTTCGGGGGCAGGGCGTCGAGTGGGTACGGTTGCGATGCCGTGTCCACTGACAGCGGCTCCGGCTCCTGCCAACTGTCGCAATTGTCGCAGGTGTCGCTGTCGCAATCGCTCGAAATCGATTTTTTCGCCGGCTCGGGTGCGGTCCTCGGCTCCTTCTCCCCGGCACCCATCCCAGACCGGATCGTGGCTCGGGCCTCTCCATCCGACAGGCCGGCAGCGTTGGCAGCGTCGAGCAAGGCACTCTCCACTTCTCCCTGATCTAGCACTCCCCCGGCGACAAGCTGGCCCAAGGAATAGGCGGCGGCATTCAGTGTCCCGTTGCGCTGCCCGGAGGGCGCAGCAGCCACCTTTCCCACCTCAGCATCAAGCGCAGCCCGGCCGTAGCCTGTAGCGGTCCTGGTCGGGGTCTGGCGCTCCACTGGACGCGCAGGGAACGGCTTGGCGAGCACAAGCTCGACTAGCCAGTCCGGGGCCTCGGCCAAGTCGGTGCCGTTGCTGATCCAGGCATACCGGCCACCCGAGGGATGCCCGGACGGGGGCACGATCACATAACCGCCGGCGCCCCGGGTATCGAGTTTGGGGCCGATCTTGCCGCTTGTATTCTTGATCTCCGGGCCATCCGCCTGCCAACGAAAGAATAGCTGTCGGCCACCGCTCCCGGTGCGCTGCTCCACGGTCGCCGGCAAGGCTCCGTGTTCGGCTTCCAGAGCGGCTAGGGTATCACGTCCATCTGGTTCGCCGGGGGCCTTGGGCAAATCAACATCCAGCACCCACGCACCAAGGGCCGGGCCGGTCGGGACGCCGATGCTGGCATCCTGATACCGCGTCCACCAGGATCGGATTTGCTCCTCGTTTGTTGTGGCGGCCTTGAAGCCAGTCGCAATCAGGGGGCTTTTGTCGGTTCCACAGGGGAACACCGGCCAGCCGCGACGGGCATACCTGAGGGCGTGGTCGAGCATGGCCTCGACTTGTGGCGCTTCCTCCCGGATCGGTTCCGGCGCAGCCTCCGCCGTGGCCGCTTCGTTCACCTTGCGGCCGGCGGCCAGCAGCAGGTCCACCGACGCCATGGGCAACGTGGGGATGGACTTCAGGTTTCCTTGCCGCCACACGGGCGCGTCCTGGCCACCGAACACGACCAGATCACCGGCTCCCAGCATTTCGACCAGCACGTTGCGGGATTTGTCCAAGGCCAGGATTTTACCGGCCGGCATGGCGCCACCCTGGACGCGAACCAGCATCATCCACTTGCCCGAAGGCGCCCGCAGCACGGCCAGGCGGTCGAACAGCTCGCGATCCTTGGCGCGGATGTTTTCGACTGTCTTCCGGTAGGGTTCATCCCCGTGGAACCGGATGGCGGACAGACCGTTGCCTACGACAGCGGCGGGGACATGCGGTTGCCCATCCTGAAACGTGGCGCAGACGGCGCGGCGGTCAGTTGTGGCGGGAACCTTGACCGCACCGCTCGGGTCAAGGCCGGCAACGGGGATGCCGGCTTCGTGGAGGTCGAGGGCGGCTTCGATGTTCCTCATGACCGCCCCCCTGTATGACTAGTCATATTTTCCAGTTCGGCCTGGACCTTGGCCTTGATGGTGGCCAGCCGTTCGCGCTCCATGGCCTCGACCTCGCGTTGCTCCTCGAACAGCGCCATATCGAACTGGCCTTCGATGGCTTCCTTGGCCATGGTCTCCAGGGTAGCAGGATGCAGGGCATCCAGTTCCACGGCGATCTCACCAAACCGCTTGACGTAGCCCTTGGCTCGAACATCCGTCCATTTCAGCGCGTCGGGGTTGTTAGGCAGCTTGTGGGCAACCACATGCTCGGGGTTGAGGCCCACCCGGATGAAGTTAACGCCGATTACGTAAAGCTCATCTTCCAGCGTCTGCTGGGCGGTCTCGAACATCTGAACGCCGCTCGGGTCCAGATCACCGAAGTAAAGAACCACGGGCGTCTGCTTCCGATCCATAGCGGCCTCGGCCCGGTCGGCGTAGGCCTTGAGGAAGGTCATGGACTGGTAACCACGACAGGTGACGCAGCGCACGCAGTAGGGGTAAGCCACAGACTCGAATATCTGTGACAGGGCATCCTTCTCGCACCAGACTTCGACGTAGTTCTCTTGACCCTGGACAAGACACCGGGTGTAGCCTGTCAGGAAGTCTTCGAGGTCGCGCTTGATGAACTGGTCGGAATCCTCGAAACCGCGCTTTGTGGAGACACGCCGCACACGATCTTCCATGACTTCCCACGGCAACATGCCGTCCAGGCGCATCTGCTTGGTAATTTTGGACAGGTCATTGTACTTCGACCGCGTGTTGGCGACGATGCCAGCGGCGACCAGCCGGTAGTAAATCTGGCGCAGAGTCAGCGGCCAATAATCCGACAGGCCATTGACCACGGCGATGATCTCGTCGGCCTGCTTCCGGCGCTTGGGCGTCCAGGTGATCCCCCGGCGCTCGGATTGCTCATCACCCTTGACGGCCACATCCTGGCGGGGCATTGAGGGGGTGCAGCCCGTCTCATTTTCCACGCCCGTAGGTCCGCCCGACTTGCGGGCGTTTTTGGTTTCCATGACTGCCTCCTACTGCAACCGCTCGGGATCGACGCGGCAAGCGGTCAGGAAGGCGTCAAGGTCTTCTTTGAGGTAGCGCACCGAACGTCCGACCTTGATATACGGCGGCGCCTTGTGGGCAGCACGCCGCGCCTGCAGGGTCTTCACCGACAGCCCCAAATAAATGGCGGATTCCTTCTCGCCCCAAGCCTGCGAAGAGATAGACATGGTTTCTCCATGTGGGGTTTGGGGGCGAGGTCTACCTTTTGGCGCTTCCCTTCTTGCGTCACCACCTCCCCACCTTGTCGGGTCCTCGAACCCCAGTTAAGAGAAGAGGTTGGGGGACAGGTTGGGGAAACGGTGGGAGAAGAGGTCGAGCTAGAGGTAGACAAAGGTCTTGCAGGTCGGCGGGCGGGTGCGGTACAGCGCAAGCGTATGACTTGTTTTTTGCTGTCGAGAGTTGGCGCTCTCGTCCGCATCTCACTCGCCGGGGCCTGGAAACCTTCCTCGCCCCGGTTTTTTATATCATTTCCGCTTGCCTACTCCCCTCTTTTACGTACGCGAAGATTTCTCCTATCCACTTGCTCCGTTAGGATATTTTTTTGCCGGCGTCCGTTTTTGAGGCGTCCTTTCCTATAGATTGTACGGGGGGGGAGAGCTCTTTTCAAGTATCTCCCCAGAGGGTTGCCAATAGCCGAAAAGCTGCGAAAGAACGTAAAACGCGGTGAGAGCACCTGAAAGAACACGAAACAGTGCTGAGATGCAGCGAAAAACGAGATTTTTTTTCGCCGGGGGGCATGAGGCCCCGGCTAGACCCTGGAAAGTTATTTAGGCCGCCACTTCTACGGGAGTGCCCATTTTATACAAGGTATCTGGCGCGGCATCCGCGCCGTTGGGCCAAGCGATGGTGCCGATTTCCGGGTCAACGCGTACTTGACGGAACAGTTCAACGTCCTGCAACGGTTCCAGCATTTCGCCATGGAGATGCCCTTCAAGGTCAACGATTCGGCATTCTCCATTGTCGAAGCCAAGACGCAAGCGATAGCCGCCTAAATATTCCACACTTGTCACATCAATCAAAAGATGATCTTCCATATATCCCCCTAGTCAAGCGGTGCGATTGGTTGCAAGGGGCCCGCATGAATCGCTCTTTGATAGTTTTCACGCAGTTCTTCTTGATGCTGTTGTGCCCATTCAAGGACCATTCTTTCAGCCCGTGGTGGCAATTTCCCTGCTACACAAGCCAATGGATCTATGGAGAATGAAGCACGAAATTTCCCATATCGTGCATGAAAATGGGGGAAATGTCGCCTTCCTTCGAGTAAGTTTATCAATATCACAATGCCATAGAATCGACTCAATGTAGGCAAGTTATTCTCCGATCCCGTGCTTGTTGTAAGCATCCATCTCCGGGGAATCCCAATCTGGGGCGAAGGCTTCCAGGCGCGAGCGAGTTATCTTGGCCTCGGCCAAAGTCATGCCGAAATCTTCAATCGGAGTACCGCAGGCATCATGACCGGAAAGCCTTTCTCGGATGGCCTCCCACTCGGAAAGGGGGATGACCACGGCCACGGGGTTGCCCTGTTCGTCAGTAACGTACTGGATTCCCATAAAATCACCCTCCTAATTGACGGCCAGGGGTTCCTGGTCCTCCATCATCAAGCGATAGGCGTCCCGGATATTCTCTTCCAGTTCTTCCATGGTTTCGCCCTGGCTGAAGACCCCGGGAACCTCCTTGAGGCGCCCGACCAGCCAGCCGTCATCCGTCCAATATTCGAGGGTGAAATCCTTCAGCATGTGATCCTTCCTTGCCGGCATCCACAAAGACACCGACCACCCCGGAGTTGCCGATACCATGCCAGGGGCTACTATGATTGCCTACTCCTCACATAAACCACCCAGGGAGGAAATCAACATGGGGATGAGGCGGCCCACCCGGGCAAGGGCAAGCCGCCCATGTGGTTGGTCGCCGGCTACGCTTGGGCCTCGGCCACGTGCAATGATCCTTTCGTCGATGCCGGTTCCACTTCCACGCCCACGATCTCGTCCGTCTCGGCATTGGGATTGCTAACCGTCGCCCGCAGAAAGAAAATCCGCCCAAACTCGGCCTCAAGTGGGGCCTGCATGGCGACGAGCTTCCGGTGTGCATCGGCAACCAGAGAGGCTATGACACAGGCATAGTGCGAGGGGTCCGCGACCTCGTGCCCCTCCAGGCCGCAGAGTATTTCCTTCAGCGAGATCAAAGGCTGTAAGGCGTCGTCCACAACCAGGGTCACATTGGCGGGGTAGGTCTTGTGGTCCATGGCTATGCCTCCTGGGCATCGGATTTGGCCTTGGCCATATTTGGTCCCAGCGTAATAGCCTTGATTCCGTCGATTCCCCTGGCCACGTCGATCATGACCTCAAGCTCTTTGTCGATGGCATCCGCCGTCCGGTTGAACGCGGTGTGCGCCAGCCCGAGAATAGCCGAACGGGCGCGACGCTCGGGTGAACCAGGAGCGAATCTGTCATGAACAATTCTTTGGGCCTCGCACAGTTCCTGGTTGAACTTGTCACGAAACTTGGCCAGGGCGCGGAAGGCATCGGCGTGCAGGTCACCGGCATCATCCCAATAAAAGGGTATTTGCCTGGGGATGTCCGGGGAAATAGCCTCGGGGGCAGGCTCGGGAGCGGCGACCTCCATGTGGTGAGAGAAAAGAGAACTGATTCTTTCCCGTATGTGCAGCATGACCTAGACCTCCTGCCTGTAAGCGAAGTCACCACACCAGCTATCCGCCGGCACCTCGGGCCAGATACCTTCATTCCCCTGGCCACCTGCCACCTGTCCCGCCACGATCCACGGGGACCGCTTGTGGCAAGTCCCGTCAAATCTCCATTTGCATATGGCGCACCGTGGCCGCTTGCCGGTCCTGTTGCCGTGCGCTATGGCCGTTTCAACCATGACTTGCACCTCCGTCGTGCGGTTGTGGTCAGGCCCGGGTCGGGAGGTAGTGGCTCCCTGCCTGGGCCGTTTTTATGAAGTCCACCCGGGATGGGCGGTTCCGTCCTAGATCACTTGCCGTCTTTGAGATTGACCACCTTCTCCGACTTGCCGTTGCCGATATTCCCCAGCAGGTCGCCGGCCACCTCCGACGCCTGCTTCAAGGCTTCGTCGCGTAAATGGCTATATCTCCTTGTCATTTGGGGCGACTTGTGGGTCAGCAGCTTTTGCAGGGTCAGCATATCCACCTTGCCGCTTGAGGCCAGCGTGGACGCGAAAAGATGCCGCAGGCCGTGCAGGGGGCGGAAGTCGGCAGGCAGGCCGGCGCGGGCTTTGATCCGGTTCGACGCCACCTGAATGGTCACGCGCTGCTTGCCGCCCTGGCCGGGGAAGACATACGGCGTTCCCTCCACATGGGGGTGGGATTCCAGCACTCCCCTGGCCGCGTCGTTGAGCGGGATTTTCTGGCTCTTGCCACCCTTGGGGTGACGGATATGGATAAAGCCGCGCTCGAAATCCACGTCGCGCCATTCGAGCTTGAAAAGCTCCCCGCGTCTCATGCCGGTAAACATGGCCAGCCGCATGAAGTTCGCGGCCTGGATGTTTGGCTCGTCTTCGATGGCCTGGACGAGTCGGGCCAGCTCGTCGGCGTCGAGGTCTTCCGTGGTCTCGTTGTCCACCTTGGGCATGACGATGGTTTGCTTCCGGGCGTCGGGCGCATCGCACAACCCCTTCCTGACGCCGAACCGTTCCAGACGCTTGAACAGGGCCAGGATATGCTTGACGGTTTGGGGTGACTTGCCCTGCTTGAGTAGGCGGGAGCGCAGGCGGTCGAGGTCCAGGGTCAGCACCTCGGCCGGTTCCTTCTCCCCGAAGATGGGCTTGATGTATTTCTCGAAGCGGCTCCGATCCGTGGTCAGCGCGGGGCCTGGCGTTTTCTGTGACGAGTATTCCGCCCACAGCTTGGTGAAGGTCCAGCGCCCGGCCTCGGCTTCCTTGACGGCCTGCTCCTCTTCCCGGCGGGCCTGATTCGACAGCGCCTTGCCTTCGATGCGTTCCGCCCTGATCCGCGCCGCCTTGGCCGGGGTCATGGCGTCCTGGAACTGGCGGCCGGCTTTTTCCTCGATGAGCTTCCCGTCACGGCGATACATGACGTAGTAAATCCGCTCAGGCTTACCCGTGGCCACGGCCTGACCCTCGACGTGGTAGACCCCCGGATAAGATGTCTTGAAGCGTTGCTTCGCCGGCATACCGATAACCTCCCCTCGAAATCCGCACCCAACACTATACCCAACACGCAAGGTCAAAATACAGATGACACGATAAGAGTCAAGAGGAAAATGCTTGATAGTTTTATTCAGTAATTTAGGATATTATGGTGAGAAATGGGGGAAGGTGGGAAATGAGGGGAAATATATGTTGATGGCCTCTCA
>JAWRKJ010000116.1:0-8842 GCA_040307025.1 Desulfovibrionaceae bacterium
GCGACCTCCGACGTGACAGGCCGGCGTTATAACCAGCTTAACTACGACCCCGCAATTCGTTGGTAGGCGGAACAGGACTCGAACCTGTGACCCTCGGCTTGTAAGGCCGACGCTCTCCCAGCTGAGCTACCCGCCCGCCCGGCGAGCCCCGATATCTACGCACACCCCACCCAACCGTCAACTACTTTTTTCAAAAAATTTCCTCTTTCTTTTTACCACATCATTTCGATAGGATAGAAATACAAAAATTCCGACACTCTTTTCCGGGAGACGGCCCATGACCATCCTCTACGCCCTGGTTGCCCTCGTCGTCCTGATTCCCTGTTTTGTCGCCGTCTTGAGTTACACCATTTTCTATTACGAGCTGGCCAACAAATCCCATCCTTTTTTCGCCGCCGCCTGCCCCAGACGGACCTGGGCGTGCCTACTTTCGGGCCTGGGCTCCTGCCTGTGCAGTCTGCTGCTGATCCTCCTCACCTATCCCCTGGGTTGGTTCGTGCGCCGGCACTTGCGCGCCACACCCTCCCCGGGGGAGCCCGTGGTGGTGTGCCTGCATGGCATCTACCACAACCCGGCCGCCTTCCTGGCCATCCGCCCTGCCCTGATCCGGGCGGGATTCAAGCACATTCTCATCCCGGGCTACTGTTCCCTGCGCGGGGATTTCGAGACCGTGGCCGCTCGGCTGCTGGCCGTCCTGCGCCGGGAGATTCCGCCGCACGCGCCGCTTATCCTGGTCGGACACAGCCTGGGAGGGCTTTTCGCCCGCCGGCTCATGGCCGAACCGGACATGGCCGGCCGGGTCCGGGCCGCGGTCACTTTGGGGTCGCCGCATCAGGGCAGCAAGCTCACCGCCCTCTCCATCGGCCGACTGGGACGCTCCTTCATGCCCTCCGGGCCGGTCCCAACCCTGCTCGCCCAACTGCCCGACCCGCCCGGAACCGCCCTGCTCGCCCTGGCCTCGCCCGTGGACAACATGGTCATCCCGTTAAGTGGCCTGGAAATCCAACGCCCGAGCTGGCGCCTGGAAACCACCGTGCCCGTGTCCCACGAGACCATGCTCTACCATCCGGCCGTCATCGCCCGGGTGGTCGCCTTTGTCCGCGAACACAGCCTGACACCCACGGCCTAGCCCGCAGGCGGCGCTGTGGATCTTGCGCCCCAAACGGCAACGCGCCGGAACGGTTGCCCGTCCCGGGGCGTTGCGTTGCGCGAACAAAAGGTGGCTTACTCGCCGACAACCTGGAGCACGGGCTCCCCGTAGGGATCGACGACCGTGATCCGGATGTGGAGCAATTCCATCCAGCGTCGCTCCACCAAGGCACGCAGCACCATGCGCCCATAACGTCGGCGTGGCAGGGGGTGTCCAGGGGACAGGCGGAGGGAAGAACCGAAGAGAGTCTCCTCTCCCGCCCCCTCAATATCCTGCCGCCAGGCCGTCGCCGCGCGGGTCGGCCGCGCCATGGCGCACGCCCGTGATCGGGTCGATCAGGATCGTTCCGGCATGGCCCATGACTTCGGCAAAAGCCGGGACCAGCGTCACCGGATGACCGCGCCGGCGCAGTTCCGCGACCACCGCCGGATCGATGCGGCTTTCGAGCTTGAGGTCATTGGCGGCCGCACCCCAGGTACGGCCGTGCAGCCAACGCGGCGCGGTCACGGCCTCCTGGGGCGAAAAACCGAAATCCACGATGCGCGTGACCAGGGCGGCCTGGGTCTGGGGCTGCCCTTCCCCGCCCATGGTGCCGTAAACGAGATACGGGCGGCCGTCGCGCAGGAGCATGGCCGGATTGAGGGTATGGAAGGTCCGCTTGCGCGGTTGCAAGCAGTTGACGTGCCCGGGGTCCAGGGAAAAGAACGTGCCCCGGTTTTGCAGCAGCACGCCGGTATCGCCGGCCACGATGCCCGAACCGAAATCATAATAAATGCTCTGGATGAGCGAAACCGCGTTGCCCCGGGCGTCCACCACGCCGATCCAGACCGTGTCGCCCTTGGGATCGAGGGGCGCGACATCCCGGGCGGCCCGGGCCATGTCGATGCGCACGGCCTGGTCCCGGGCATGGGCGGCGCGCAGGAGTCGATCCACGGGGATGGGGGCAAAATCCGGGTCGGTCAAAAAGCGGTCCCGATCGGCAAAGGCCTGTTTCGTGGCCTCCACGAGCAGGTGGTAGAAGTCGGCCGAGCCTTCGCCCAAGATTTTCACGTCAAACTGATTGAGAATGTTGAGGATCTCCAGGGAAGCCAGTCCCTGGCTGTTGGGCGGGCAGTTACAGGCCGTCAGGCCGCGATAGGGCACGCGCAAGGGCTCGGCCCAGTCCGCGCGGTGGGCCGCGAAATCCTCCCGGGTCAGGATGCCGCCGTGGGCCTGGAGAGAGGCCGCGATCCGCACGGCGATGGGGCCGCGATAAAATGCGTCGGCACCGTCGACGGCCAGCCCCGCCAGGGTGCGCGCCAGTTCGGGCAGACGCATGACCTCGCCCTGGGCGTAGGGCCGGCCGCCGGGCTTGAGAAAGGTGCGGGCGAAATCCGAAAACCGCCCCAGGTGGCGCAGCTCCCGGTCCGTGGTCGCGGCATCCGCGGCCAGCCAAGACGCCAGTCCCGGGCTGACGGGAAAGCCGTCCCGGGCGTAGCCAATGGCCGCTTCCAACAGACGCGGCCAGGGCAATCCCGGGCCCATGACCTCCCGGGCAAAGCGGTAGGCGGCGTCCCAGCCCGAAACCGCGCCGGGCACCGTGTTGGCGGCCAGAAATCCCCGGGTCGGAATCCGGTCCAGGCCCTGGTCCCGGTAGAAGGCGAGGCTCGCCCGCTCGCCGGAGCGGCCGCTGGCATTGAGCGCGCGCAGGGTGCCGGGTCCGGCCGCGTGGATGAGCCAGAAATTGTCCCCGCCCAGGCCGCACATGTGCGGGTAGACCACCGACAAGGTCGCGGCCACGGCAATGGCCGCGTCCACGGCGTTTCCGCCGGCCCGCAACACGTCCACTCCGGCCTGGGTGGCCAGGGCGTGGGGGGCGGCGACCATGCCCCGGGTGGCCATGGCTCCGGCGGTGCGCGAGGCGGTTTCGCCGTACTTGCCGATCATCCGTTCGCCCCCGTCACTGTCAGGATTGTTTGCCTGCCGGCACGCCGGTACTGGACCGGGACCACAGGGGCGTGGCCACGGACGGCGCGACGCGCATGTCGCAGGAGGCCACGTCGCAAACCGGGCACCGCCCGTCCGTGCACGGATCGGCATGGATCATGATGTCGGCCTCGGGTCCGATCCCCTTGCGCAGCAGGTCCTCCATGGCCACGACCTGCTCGTGGGCCTCGGCCAGGCGCAAATCGCGGGGCAGGATCAGATGCAGGTCCACGTGGATTTCCCGACCGGACTTGAACGCCCGCAGGCGGTGGATGTCGATCCAGGAAGGATGGCGATTGTCGCGCAGCAGAGTGCAAATGTTATCGAGCAGCGCCGGATCGGATTCGTTCATGAACCCGGCCACGGACCGACGCACCAGATCCAGCCCGGTCCAGGCGATATTGAGCCCGACCAGGCAGGCGATCAGGCCGTCGAGCCACAGCCAGCCTGTGACCGCGACCAGCCCCAATCCGATCAGCACCCCCCCCGAGGTGTAGACATCGGTCAAAACATGCTTGCCGTCGGCGATCAGGGTCAGCGATCCCGACCGCTTGCCCCGACTGGTCAGCAACACCCCCAGCCACAGATTGACGAGCCCGGCCGCGACCAGCAGCGCGATACCGCCACCCAGGTTCGGCAACGGCTCGGGATGAAAAATCTTGTCCCAGGACTCCCAGAAGATGAGCACCGAGGCAAAAAGGATGAGCATTCCCTCGAACCAGGCCGCGTAAAACTCGATTTTGCCATGGCCGTAGGGATGGCGGTCATCGGGCGGCGTTTCCGCCACGGTGACGCTCAGCACGGCAAAGGCCGCCGCCACCACGTTGATAATGGATTCCAGGGCATCGGACAGGATGGCCGCCGACCCGGTCAGCAACCAGGCCCCCATCTTGACCACCAAAAGGACCATCGCCACGACGAACGACAGTCGGGCCACCCGGACCTGGGGCGAATCTGTTTTGGGGAATATGCGCATGGTCCGGCTTCTAGCGTCGGGGCGCGGGAAATGCAAACCATCCCTCCGCCGCACCTGACCGACCTGTAACCCGCGCGCCCCTGCCCGCGACCCAAGCACAAACACACGGGGCAAGCGGCCGAACCCGTCGCGCCACGCCCCATCCGGAAAACCGCCACCAGACTCCTTTCGCAACAGGCAATCCATGTACAAAATCGCCATTACCATGCTCCTTGGCGACAAGGGCAAATATCTCGGCATCGTTTCCGGCATCGCCCTGGCCTCCATCCTCATGATCCAGCAGCCGAGCATCCTTTTGACCATGCTCTCCCACACCTACAGCCTGATCACCGACATCAGTCTGCCCGACATCTGGGTCATGGACCCCCAGGTCCGGTCCTCGGAGGATTCGCGCGCCCTGCTCGACACCGAGGTCTACCGGGTGCGCGGGGTCCAGGGCGTGCAGTGGGCCGTGCCCCTGCACAAGGGCAGCCAGTCCGTGCGCCTGTCCAACGGCGAACTCGAAAACGCCACCATCCTCGGCCTCGACGATGCCACCCTGATCGGCGGTCCGGGCGAGGTTGCCGAAGGCACGCTCGCGGACCTGCGCCTGCCTGACGCGGTCATCGTGGACGAAAACGGCGCCCGCAACCGCCTGGCCCGGCGTTCGGACATCCCGGGCCAGCCGCCCATTCCCCTCAAGGTCGGAGATACGTTGGAGATCAACGAGAAACGGGCCGTGGTGGTCGGCATCGCCCGGGCCACCCCGACCTTTCGCTCGGACCCCATCATTTATACGACCTACAACAAGGCCAAGAATTTCAACACCAGCGACCGCAAGATGGTGACCTTTGTCCTGGCCAAGGCCAAGCCCGGAGAAAATCCCGAGGACGTGGCCAGGCGCATCACCAAGGCCACGGGCCTGGCCGCCCTGACCGCCGACCAGTTCAAGCAGAAGTCCCTGGATTTCATGTTCCAGCACACCGGGATGCTGATCAATTTCGGCTTCGTGGTCGTGGTGGGCTTTGTGGTCGGCACGGCGGTCACGGGCCAGATATTCTACAACTTCACCCTGGACAACCTGCGTTATTTCGGCGTGTTCAAGGCCATGGGCGCGACCAACCGACTGCTTCTGGGCATGATTTTGCTCCAGGCCCTGCTCGTCGGCCTGATCGGCTTCGGCATCGGCGCCGGACTCACCTCGCTGTTCGCCCTGTCCACCCACAGCGGGGACAACATCAAATTGGAACTCGGCTTGCCGCTGCTTGCCGGCAGCGGCGCGGCCGTACTCCTGATCGTCCTGGTCGCGGCTTTTATCAGCGCCCGCAAGGTGCTCAAACTCGAACCGGCCGTGGTCTTCAAAAGCTGATCCGGCCTCCCTACCCCACTCCCATGCACGAGACAGCCAACATCCAGGCCCCCCCGGCCCACGCGCCCGTGGTCGTGTGCCAGGGCCTGACCAAAAGTTACGGCTCGGGCGAGACCCGGACCCTGGCCCTGCGCGGCATCGACCTGACTGTGGCTCCCGGCGAGCTGCTGATGCTCGTCGGGCCTTCGGGCTGTGGCAAGACCACGCTCATTTCCGTCATCGCCGGCATCCTCGACCAGGACGGCGGCACCTGCCAGCTCTTCGGCCAGGACGTGAGCCGCTTTTCGCCCCGCGAGCGCGTGCGCTTCCGGGGGAAAAACATCGGCTTCGTGTTCCAGGCCTTCAATCTGGTGCCGACGTTGACCGTGGCCGAAAACGTGGCCATCCCCCTGCTCATTAACGGCACCCGCCGGGACGAGGCCCTGCGCCGCGCCACCTGGCAACTCGAGCAGGTGGGCCTGGGCGGCCGGGAACGGGACATGCCCGGCCAGTTTTCCGGCGGCCAGCAGCAACGCGTGGCCATTGCCCGGGCCCTGGTCCATGATCCGCGGCTCGTGGTCTGTGACGAGCCGACCAGCGCCCTCGACCACAAGACCGGCACCAAGGTGCTCGAAATGCTCAAAGCCCTGGCCGTGGCCGACAACCGCGCCCTGGTCATCGTGACCCACGACCAACGCATCTTCGCCTACGCCGACCGCATCGCCCACATGGACGACGGCATGATCCAAGAAACGGTCCGGCAACAGTAAAAAACCTGGCAAGGACGCCCCACCCATGCGCATCAAAAACAAGATTCTCCCTGTTCTGGCCCTCGTCGGACTGTCGCTCGCCGTGGTCGTGGCCCTGGCCACCAACCAGGCCCCACCCAAGCCCAAACCCGTGGCCGAGCCGGCCCAGGCCCCTTACCGCTACTACATCGGCGGCGGCGGCATGGTGGAGGCGAGCTCGCGCAACATCGCCATCGGCACGGCCATTGCCGGGGTCGTCAAGGACGTTCCGGTGGCCATCGGCGACCGGGTCAAGGCCGGCACGCCGCTTTTCGTCATCGACGACCGGGCCCAACGGGCCACGGTCCTGGGAAAGCAGGCCGGCCTGGCCAAGGCCAAGGCGTCCTACGAGGAAGCCAAGGCCGCCTGGAAAAACTACGCCTGTCAGTACGATCTGGTCAAAAACGTCACCGATCGCCGGGCGGTCAGCCGCGACGACATCGAACAGCGGCGCAACGCCGAACTGCTCTACCGGTCCAAGATCGACACGGCCAAGGCCGATGTGGACGTGGCCGAGGCCGATCTCAAGGCCGCCCAGACCGACCTCGACCGTCTGACCGTACGCGCGCCAGTGGACGGCGAAGTGCTCCAGGTCAACGTGCGCAAGGGCGAATACGCCGCCACCGGCGCCCTGGACACGCCGCTTCTGCGTTTCGGCGCCACGGACACCCTCCACGTGCGGGTCGACATCGACGAAAACGACGCCTGGCGCTTCACCCCGAACACCCGGGCCATCGCCTACATCCGGGGCAACCGCGAACTCAAGACCCCCCTGACCTATGTCGGGGTCGAGCCGTACGTGGTGGCCAAAAGCCAGCTCACGAGTTCCAGCACCGAGCGGGTGGACACCCGGGTGCTCCAGATCCTCTTCAGCTTTCCCCGCACCGCCCTGCCCGCCTATGTGGGCCAGCAAATGGACGTGTTCATCGAAACGGCCAATCCCGACGAGGTGCAACGGCGCCATGCCGCAGGGGCCGTTGCCCAGGGAGGCGCGCAATGAGGTCCGGCCTCCTCGCCCGCCAAGGGCTGTGCCTGTGCCTCGCGGCCCTGACCCTCAGCGGCTGCTGGGCCGTGGGACCCGACTACCGCCGGCCTGACCTCGACGCCCCGGTGACCTGGTCCCAGGACCCGACACCGGGCCGGGCCTCCGGCGTTTTCGAGGATGTGGCCTGGTGGAAGGCCTTCGGCGATCCGATCCTGGACGAACTCATCACCCGGGGCCTGTCCGGCAACCTGGACATCGCCCAGGCCAGGGCCCGGGTGCGCCAGGCCCGGGCCGACGTGCGCACGGCCAGGGCCGGGCTGTTCCCGGCCATCGACCTGACCGGCACCTCCACCAGCAGCGGCGGAGGCTCCCTGCCGGACGGCACGTCGGGCGGGTCCTCGGGCGCGAGCTCGGGCGGCACCACCTCGGGCGAGGCCACCAGCACCGTGTACACGGCCGGCTTCGACGCCACCTGGGAACTGGATTTCTTCGGCGGCCAGCGCCGCTCGGTCGAATCGACCAAGGCCACGCTGCAAGCCGACATCGAGGCGGTCAACGACGCCCGGCTCACCCTGATCGGCGACGTGGCCACCAATTACGTGGCCCTGCGCGCCTACCAGGAACAGCTCGCCATTGCCCGCAAAACCCTCGAAACCCAGCGCCAAAACGCCGACGTCACCCGGGAACGTTTCCGCCTGGGGCTGATCAACCAGGTGGACGTGGCCCAGGCCGAGGGCCAAGCCGCGTCCACGGCCGCCGACCTCCCGGTACTGGAAAGCGACATCAAGTCCTCGATCCACCGCCTGGGCATTCTGGTCGGCCTGCCGCCGGAGACCCTCTACGACCTGCTCGCCACGCCCCGGAACCTGCCCGAACTGCCGGACAAGCTCCTGGCCACGGGCCTGCCCGCGGAACTGCTGGCGCGTCGGCCCGACCTGCGCGCGTCCGAACGCAAGCTGGCCGCCGCCTCGGCCGCTATCGGCGTGGCCACGGCCGACCTCTATCCCAAGTTCGACCTGACCGCCGGCCTGGGTCTGCAAGGCATCACCCCGGCCAAGGTCGCAGGCTTTTCCACCTGGTACTGGTCCGTCATCCCGGGCCTGTCCTGGCCGGTTTTCGACGCGGGCAAGGCCAAGGCCGCGGTGGAAAAGAAAAAGGCCCTCTACGACGAGGCGCTGGCCGCCTACAAGGCGACCTTCCATACAGCCCTGGAGGATGTGGAAAACGCGCTGGCCGGCTACTTTGCCCAGCGCGCGCGGGAACACCGGCTCGTGGCCTCGGTGGCCGCCTACCAGGAGGCTCTCGCTCTCGACAACGAGCGCTACGCCAAGGGCCTGACCACCTTTCTCACCGTGCTGACCGACCAGGCTTCGCTTTACAGCGTGCAAACCGATCTCACCAAGTGCCGGGCCAACGTGCGCACCAACCTCGTAAGCCTGTACAAGGCCCTGGGCGGCGGCTGGAACGTGAACGCAACGGCGCCCGCGACGGGCGGGAACTCGCAGCCGACCGGCCGCCGACGCCCCGCCTAGCACGTTCGCCCGGTGCCCTCGAGGACGACTCCAACCGCCTTGTCCCGGGCCGGCGGCTTGCCCTTCAAGCGGAAACCCGGTAATTTTTTTAAACTTGAGCCCAGATCGTGGCCGGAGCC
>JAWRKJ010000117.1:0-11761 GCA_040307025.1 Desulfovibrionaceae bacterium
CCCCCCCCCCCCCCCCCCCCCCCCCCCCCCCCCCCCCCCCCCCCCCCCCCCCCCCCCCCCCCGCGACTCCCAGGTCGGGAGCAACCCGGCAACGGGGGAACGACCATGTATCACGACGAATACGGTTTTGACGCCCTGGCCCTGGACAGCCCCCTGGACCGCACCGAGCGGACCTGTGGGAACCCGAACCTTGAAGAAAACTTCGCCGGAAATCTCGTCGGCCTGATCCTGGCTTCCGACCTGTTCACCGCCCGCAACCTGGGCCCCCGGCCCTGGACCGAGAGTCTGGTCCTGGCCACTTCCTGGTCCGGGGCGACCATCCGCTTCAGCGGCGAGCGCCTTAGCCAGGACGACCTGGACACCCTGCTCGGTTGCGTGTTGTTGGCCTTTCGCAATCCGGGCCGTTCCGTCGGCACCACCCGGTTTTCCCTGCGCGACATGACCCGGCTCATCCGGCCCACGGGCCGCCGGTTCGCCGCCCGCTGCCTGGAGCGCTCCCTGTGGCGTCTGGCCGCCGCCCGCCTCGAAATCGAAAGCGGCGCCGGGCAGATCCTCATCCAGACCCGGCTTATTCATGCCCTGTTGTGCGACAGCGCCGCCGGCGTGTGCTCCACCGAAATCAACCCCCGGATCATGGAAGGCATGCGCTCGGCCACGGCCGTGGAACGCCTGCTGGCCACCCGCATTCCCCTGGGCACGGCCTTGTTCCGCCGCTGGCTCACCGGGCTGTTGGCCAATTCCACCGGCTGTTTGCGCCTGGACCTGGCCGGACTGCGCCGCCTGAGCGGGCTGTCCCACCAGCCTATGTCCGCATTCCGGATTCGGGCGGTCTCCGCATTGCAAGCACTTTTGGATCTAGGTTATATTGTGTCCATCGAACCCAACGGCCCCGATCGCATGGTGGTCATGCATCAGGTGGCCCGCGGAGAACAAGCGGCCTGCCAGCTGTTGTCCTGAAACCCGTTTCCGGGGGCGACGTCATGTCCCAACCGGCGTCACGGCACGACACAACAGACAAAGCCGAAGACCCGGGCGTGTCCGCGACGCCCGGTCAGCAGGAACGCTTCATGCCTAGGACGTTGCGCACCATGCCCTTGCGGCGTCTCACCCTGGACGTCGCCCGGGATGGCCGGGAACCGTACATGACGCCTTCCCGGCTGCGCCTATCTTCTTCGCGCGCGGTCGGGGAGGACACCCCGACCGTCCCACCCGAGCCGTTGCATGCGCCGACCCTTGAGGACCTCATCGGCATCGAGCACAGCAAGCTCGATTTCTACCAGGAGCTGCGCCAGAAAGTGGAGGAGCTCCAGGAGGCCCACCAGGAGTCCGAACTGCGGCGCCAGGACATCGCCGCCATCCTGGACGGCATCACCGACATCATGATGGTCCTGTCCAAGGACCTGCGCATCATTTCGGTCAACCACGTCTTCCACGAGCTTTTCAACGTGCCCCGGCCCGAGGGCCAGCACTGCTACCGCATCTTCCGGGGTTCCAACCGACCCTGTCCGGAGTGCCCGGCCCACCGCTCCTTCCAGACCAACGCCGTGTGCCGGTGCATGGGCTTGTTCAAGATAGGCGGCGTGGCCCGGCAGTTCGAGATGGTGGCCTCGCCCATCCACAATCCCGACAGCCCCGAGTCGCGCATCCTCATTTTCAAACGTGACGTGACCCTGGAGAAGCAGTACGAGGCCAAGTATTACCAGGCCGAAAAAATGGCGACCATCGGCATGCTGGCCGCCGGCGTGGCCCACGAGATCAACAACCCCCTCACGGCCGTCTACGGCCTGGCCGAGGGCATCCGCCGCCGCCTGCCCGCCATCCGGGCCGGGGTGGACGAGGCCATGTACGCCGACATCGCCGAGTACGTGGAAACCATCCTCATGGAATGCCGGCGCTGCCGCGACATCGTGCGCTCCATGCTGTCCTTTTCCCGGCCCCACACCTTGGCCTTTTCGCCGATCAGCTTAAACGAGGTCGTCACCGACACCCTCAACATCCTGCGCGGGCATCTCGAGGAACGCGGTCGCCTGGGCCTGACCCTGACCGTCAACCTTTTCGAGGGACTGCCCCTGGTCGCCGGCGACGAAGCCCAACTCAAGCAGGTCCTGCTCAACCTCCTGACCAATTCCATGGACGCCATCACCGGCCTCGGCGAAATCACCATCACCACCCATCCGGAAAACGACAACACGGTCAACCTGTCGGTGGAGGATACCGGGGGCGGCATTCCGCCGGAGAACATGGACAAACTCTTCAATCCCTTTTTTACGACCAAGCCCGTGGGCAAAGGAATCGGCATCGGATTGGCCACCTGCTACAGCATCGTGCGCGAACACCACGGTTCCATCGAGGTCGCCAGCGAAGTCGGCCTCGGCACCCACTTCACCGTGAAACTTCCCCTGGATAGCGGCCAAAACCGTGAATAATCCCTATTGTGTACTTGTGGTGGACGACGAGCCCTCCATTGGCAAGCTCCTGCTCAAGGAGCTGACCACGCCGGCTCGTACGGTCCATGTCGCCGCCTCGGCCCGGGAAGCCCGGGAGCTCCTGGCCAAGAACGAATACGAGGTGGCGGTCCTCGACATCCGCCTGCCCGACGCCAACGGCATCGAACTCATGGTCGAGTTGCGCCAGCGGCAGGAAGATCTGGAAACCATCCTCATCACCGGCCACGGCGCCATCGACACGGCCGTGGAAGCCATGAAGCTCGGTGCGTTCGACTACGTGACCAAGCCGTTCAACCTGGCCGAACTCGAACTGCTCATCGAACGCGCCTACCAGCGCACCTTCCTGCGTCGGGAAAATCGCCGCCTGCGCCATTTCCAGGGCCAGAACCCGCCGGTCAAGCTCGTGGGCAATTCCCAGGCCATGAAGCAGGTGCGCTACCTCATTGAAAAGGTGGCTCCGACCGAGGTCCCGGTGCTCATCACCGGCGAATCCGGCGCCGGCAAGGAAGTGGCCGCCCATCTCATCCAATCGTTGTCCAAGCGGGCGGACAAGTCCTTTTTCATCAAGAACTGCGCGACCCTGCAAAAAGAACTGGCCCGTAGCGAACTTTTTGGCCACCTGCGCGGCTCGTTTACCGGTGCCGTGGAAAACAGCGAAGGCTTCATGGCCTTCGCCAACAAGGGGACGCTGTTTCTCGACGAAATCGGCGAGCTGCCGATCGAGGTCCAGGCGGCCTTGCTGCGCGTGCTCGAAAACAAGACCTACCGCCGCGTGGGCGAGAAGGAAGAACGCCGCGTCGACATCCGTCTCGTGTTCGCCACCAACCGGGACCTGGTCAAGGAGGTGGCCGAAGGCCGCTTCCACGAGGCGCTGTTCCACCGCATCAACGTCTTCAACATCGAGATGCCGCCCCTGCGCGAACGCCGGGAGGACATCCCGCTGTTGGTGGAATTCTTTCTGACCCGCCTGACCGCCGGGCAATCGTCGTTTCGCATCTCGGACCGGGCCATGAAGTGTCTGACCGCCTACGACTGGCCGGGCAACGTGCGCGAACTGCGCAACGTCATGGAGCGCAGCATCATCCTGTCCGAAAACAACCTCATCACCGAGCACGCCCTGCCCCGGGAATTCCTGGAACCGGCCCGGGCCGAGGAAGAGATCCTGACCCTGGAGGCCAAGGAGAAGGAACACATCGCCAAAGTGCTCAACTTCTACGACAACAACCGGTCCCTCGCCGCCGAGGCCCTGGGCATCTGCCGCAAGACGCTCTACCGCAAGATTCGTCAGTACAATCTCTTCTAGTTCGTCCAAGCCCGTGTCCGGGGTTTTCGGCCCCGATCCCGGACGCGGCAAGCGGCTTGCAATCCCCTTGCAGTTTTCGCCCGTTGGGCGCTTTCGCACCGCCTCCGACCTGCCGGGGAGCGGGTGTTCGTGTTGTGCCCGCGCCAACCGACTGTTCTCCATCCGAACAGCCCTGTATCAAAACTCCACACAACTGGAACACGCCGTAGCAATTACCGTGACTAGCTATGTTCAGACTAGCATGAATTATAATATGTTTTGAATAGCCGAACGATAAACGTGCAAAGATCAGGTGTTTTTAATAGCATATGGCATAAGATGCTAGGAATAGCATATACTACTGGTGAATTTTGACCCATAGTCCCCCAAACAGTGGTTCAAAATGCCTTTTTCACGAATGGCACCGCAAACTCCCGTCAATGGTGAATCCTTTTCGCCTGCAGTCACGCCGTGTTTAGAGTCAGCGTGTCACACTGACTGGGTAAATTACGTGACACTCCAGGGCCTTTGATAAAAAAGATCAATAAAACCAATACATTTTTCTTGGCCTATTTTTTGCTCATAAGGGGCCATGAAAGTGCCCCTGTTTCTTTCCTCCGTAGCCCCCCCCAGAAGGCCTACGGCACTGCGCCACAAACTTTCCGGCGCGACCTCCCAGTCTACCTCCACTATGCTACCTTTAGCATATAGAGGCCGCGCCTTTTCCTTTTCGGGCACTTTCCTGACCAATCACGGAGCAACGGAGAGGCGTGACTTTGACACTCCATCCGCAAGGCACCTGCGGCATTATTGCTGCATGGGCCGGACGGCGAAAGCCGCGAACCGCACCTGTGACCGGTCGCCGGCTGGCGGTGCCGGGCGGCTCAAAGACGCGTGCGGGGCAGAGCGGCAACGGTTTTGACGCGAAAGGGAGCATCCATGCGCAGTATTCCTGTCGAACAGGCCCAGGGCATGGTCCTGTGCCACGACATCACCCGTATCGTTCCGGGCGAGTGCAAAGGACCGGCTTTCCGCAAGGGCCACATCATCGTGGCCGAGGACATTCCCGCGCTTTTGCGTCTGGGCAAGGAACACATCTACGTATGGGACCTGGCCGAAGGTCTCGTCCATGAGGACGACGCGGCCGGACGCATCGCCGCCGCCATTGCCGGTGAGGGCGTCACCCTGACCCAGCCCTGCGAAGGGCGCATCAATTTGCTGGCTGATCGGCGCGGGCTGCTCAAGATCGACGTGGACGCCCTGCGCCGGCTCAATTCCATCGAGGAAGTGACCATTGCCACGGTCCACGGTGACATGACCGTGTCCCCGGGCCAGATGCTGGCCGGCACCCGGGTGGTGCCGCTGGTGGTGGCCACGGCTCGGCTCGAAGCCGTGGAAGCGGTCACCGGCGAGACCGGTGCGGTGGTGCGCGTGCTGCCGTTCCGGCCGCTTCGGGTGGGCGTGGTCACCACCGGCAGCGAGGTCTATCACGGTCGCATCAAGGACAAATTCGGCCCGGTGCTGCGCCGCAAGTTCGACGATTTGGGGTGTTCGATCATGCGCCAGATCATCGTGCCCGACGACCAGGAGATGCAGGTACGCGCCATCAAGCAGCTTCTGGCCGAGGGCGCGGAGATGATCGCGGTCACCGGCGGCATGTCCGTCGACCCCGACGATCTGTCGCCGACCTCCATCCGGGCCGCCGGCGGGCAAGTGGTCACCTACGGCTCCCCCACCTTTCCCGGCGCCATGTTCATGCTGGCCTACCTCGGTGAAGTCCCGGTGGTGGGGCTGCCGGGCTGCGTCATGTACCACAAGGCCAGCATCTTCGATTTGACGGTGCCCCGGCTCGTGGCGGGCGAAAAGCTCTCCCGGACCGACATCGTGGAACTTGGGCATGGTGGGTTGTGCGCCATGTGCCCGGAATGCCGTTTCCCCTTGTGCGGGTTCGGCAAGAGCTAAGGCCAGTCGACGGCGGAGGCGTCTTTTTCGGAAAACCCGTACGGTTGCGGCATCAGGCCTGGGACGCGGCCATCGGCCCGCACCGTGCGCTTCGGAGGAAATGACAATCCTTTAACCAGCCAACGGAGCAAACGCATGGAAATTGCAAAAAAGCTGGAAAAAATCTGGATCGTCAACGGTATCGAGCGCAAGCTCATCGTTGACCCCGATGCCTTCCTGTCCGAGGTGCTGCGCGAGCAGATGCATCTGGTCGGGACCAAGGTCGGTTGCGGCAAGGGCCAGTGCGGCGCCTGTTCGGTGATCCTCGACGGCAAGGTCGTGCGTGCCTGCATCACCAAGATCCGCCGGATCGAGAACTACGCCAACATCACCACCATTGAAGGCCTCGGCACCCCCCAGAACCTGCATCCGCTGCAGGTGGCCTGGGTGGTCAACGGCGCCGCCCAGTGCGGCTTCTGCACCCCGGGCTTCATCATGTCCGCCAAGGGCCTGCTGGACGAGAATCCCAAGCCCACCCGCGAGGAAGTGCGCGACTGGTTCCAGAAGCACAAGAACGTGTGCCGCTGCACCGGTTTTATCCCGCTGGTCGACTCCGTCATGGACGCCGCCAAGGTCCTGCGCGGCGAGATGACCCTGGATATCAACCACAACTTCCCGGCCGACGGCAACATCTTCAATTCCCGCGCCCCGCGTCCTTCCGGCGTGGCCAAGGTCACCGGCCAGTGGGCCTTCGGTGACGACCAGAAGCTCCAGCTGCCCGCCGACACCCTGCACCTGGCCATCGTCGAAGCGCGCGTGTCCCACGCCAACATCAAGGGCATCGACTACTCCGAAGCCCTCAAGATGCCGGGCGTGCACAGCGTCATCACCGCCAAGGACGTCAAGGGCAAGAACCGCATCACCGGTCTGATCACCTTCCCCACCAACAAGGGTGACGGTTGGGACCGCCCCATCCTGTGCGACGAAAAGGTGTTCCAGTATGGTGACGCCATCGCCCTGGTCGCGGCCGACAGCGAAAAGAACGCCCGCGCCGCCGCCGAAAAGGTGAAGGTCGACCTGGAAGTCCTCCCGGCCTACATGAACGCTCCGGCGGCCATGGCCGAAGACGCCATCGAGATCCACCCCGGTACCCCCAACACCTACTACAAGCAGGGCCTGGTCAAGGGCGACGATCCCACCCCGTTCTTCGAAAGCCCCGACTGCGTGGTGGCCGAAGGCTCCTACTACACCCAGCGTCAGCCCCACCTGCCCATCGAGCCTGACGTCGGTTACGCCGTCTACGACGAAAACGGCGTGCTGCGCATCTACTCCAAGTCCATCGGTCTGTACCTGCACCTGTACATGATCGCTCCGGGCCTGGGCGTCGAGCCGGATCAGATCGCGCTGATCCAGCTGCCCACCGGCGGTACCTTCGGTTACAAGTTCTCCCCGACCATGGAAGCCCTGGTCGGCGCCGCCACCATGGCCACCGGCCGTCCCTGCCACCTGCACTACAACTACGCCCAGCAGCAGTACTACACCGGTAAGCGCTCCCCGTTCTGGACCACCGGTAAGGTCGCCATCGACAAGAAGACCGGCAAGATCAAGGGCACCCAGCACGAGTGGATCTGCGACCATGGTCCTTACTCCGAGTTCGGTGACCTCCTCACCCTGCGCGGCGCCCAGTACTTCATGGCCGGTTACGGCGTGCCCAACATGCGCGCCGTCGGCTATTGCGTGTGCACCAACCATGGTTGGGGTTCGGCCTTCCGCGGCTACGGTTCGCCGGAAATCATGTTCCCCTCCGAGGTCCTGCTGGACGAAGCGGCCCTGAAGGGCGGCTGGGATCCGCTGGAACTGCGTTACATCAACTGCTACCGTCCGGGTGACACCACCCCGACCCAGCAGGTGCCGGATTCCTTCATGTATCCGGAGATGATCGACATCCTGCGGCCCAAGTACCAGGAAGCCCTGGCCAACGCCAAGCGCCACTCCACCGACGAGCTCAAGAAGGGCGTCGGCGTGGCCTTCGGCATCTACGGTTCCGGTCTGGACGGCCCTGACTCCGCCGGTTGCGACGTCGAACTCAATGCCGACGGCACCGTCACCCTGTTCAACACCTGGCAGGATCACGGCCAGGGCTCGGATCTGGCCACCCTGTGCGTCGCCCACGAGGCCCTCAAGCCCCTGGGCATCCCGGCCTCCAAGCTGAAGATCTTCCTCAACGACACCAGCAAGTGCCCGAACTCCGGTCCCGCCGGCGGTTCCCGCTCCAACGTCCTGGTCGGTCAGGCCATCATCAACGGCTGCACCCAGCTGGTTGACGCCATGCGCAAGCCCGACGGCACCTTCCGCACCTACGACGAAATGGTGAAGGACGGCCTCAAGACCAAGTACAACGGCACCTGGACCCAGCCGGCCACCGACTGCGATCCGGATACCGCTAAGGGCGAACCGTTCGCCAACTACATGTACGGCCTGTTCATGGCGGAAGTCACCGTGAACATGACCACCGGCAAGACCCAGGTCGACAAGATGACCCTGGTGGAAGACATCGGCACCCTGACCAACCGTCAGACCGTCGATGGCCAGAACTGGGGCGGTCTGGCCCAGGGCATCGGCCTGGCCCTGACCGAGGACTTCGAGGACATCAAGAAGCACTCCTCCCTGGCCGGCGCCGGCGTGCCCTACATCAAGGACGTCCCGGATGTCATGGAGCTGATCTACGTCGACTCCCCGCGCAAGCACGGCCCGTTCGGCGCCTCCGGCGTCGGCGAAGTGCCCCTGTGCGGCCCGCACCCGGCCATCATCAACGCCATTGCCAATGCCACCGGCGGCGCCTTTGTCCGTCACCTCCCGGCCTACCCGGAGAAGGTGCTGGCCGCCATCAAGGAACTTGGCAAGTAAGCCCTTACGGGGTTAGCTTCCTCACAAAAAACAGCGACGGGGCGGGCGGATCATCCGCCCGCCCCGTCGCCTTACTCCGGGACGGTGACGTATGGACATACAGCAAAAGCTCCACGCCATCGAAAGCCACTGCATCCAGGAGGAATGGCCCAAGTGCCAGGCGGCCTGCCCGCTCCACGTGGATGTCCGCGGCTTCATGGCCAAAATGGCTGCTGGCGACGAGGCCGGCGCCCGCAAGCTGCTGGAACGCACCATGCCCGTGCCCGGTGTTTTGGGCCGGCTGTGCGAACATCCTTGCGAAACGGCCTGCATCCGGGACACCTTGGGCGGTGTCCTGGCCATGGGGGCCTTGGAACGCGCCTGTATCACCCGGGCCAAACCCGGAGCCAAACCCTTGTGCATGCCCGCCAAGGGCAAACGTGTGGCCATCCTGGGCGATGATCTCGGTGCGCTGACCGCTGCCTGGGATCTGGGCAAAAAGGGTGTCGGCATCACCCTGTTCGCGCCGGGCCAGACGCCTTGTGCCCGCTTGGCCGCCTTGCCGGCCGACGTCCTGCCGCCGGAAATCTTGACTTCCACACTCGAGATGCTTGGCCGCATGAACGTCACCGTGAAAACCGGCCAAGCCCTCGACGCCGCCTTCCTTGATGCCGCCAAGGCCGACTACGACGGCGTGTTCGTGGAAATGACCCCGGGCAACCCCCTGGGCATCACCCCGGCCGAGGTCGATCCGGTGACCCTGCGTTTGGGGGAAACCAATATTTTTTGCGCCGGCTGGCCCGAGACCGACGGCAGCCTCTCGGGCATCAACCTGGCCGCGGCCGCCCGCCGCGCCGCCCTGACCCTGGACCGGTTCCTGGCCGGCTCTTCCCTGACCGCCTCCCGGGACAAGGAAGGCCCCTGCGCCACCCGCACCTCTACCAACCTCAAGGGCATTGCCGCCGTGCCCCGGGTGGTGACCGAGTCCGCGCCGGCCGTCCCCTCTCCCGAGGCATCCAAGGCCGAGGCCGCCCGCTGCCTCCAGTGCCAGTGTCTGGAATGCGTGAAGCAGTGCGCCTACCTGGAACACTACAAGGCGTTCCCCAGGGTCTACGCCCGCCAGATCTACAACAACCTGGCCATTGCCATCGGCAACCGCTCCATGACCAAGATGCTCGACTCGTGCATGCTGTGCGGGTTGTGCACCGAAATCTGTCCGGAAGACTTTTCCATGGCCGACCTGTGCCTGGATGCCCGCCGCAACCTTGTCGAACGCGGCAAGCTCGGCGCGTCGGTCCATGAATTCGCCCTGGAGGACATGGCCGCCGCCAACAGTCCGGAATTCGCCCTCATGCGGGCCGAGCCCGGTGCCGCGACCTGCGCGCATCTGTTCTTCCCGGGTTGCCAGCTTGGTGGCGAACCCGACAGCCATATCCCCGAGGCCTACGCCTTCCTGCGCGCCAAGCTCGCCGGCGGCGTGGGCCTGGCCCTTGGCTGCTGCGGCATCCCGGCCCGCTGGGCAGCCCAGTTCGAGCTGTTCGACGAGACCATGGCCGCGTTTCGCGCCCAGTGGGAGGCCCTCGGCAAACCGCGCGTCATCACCGCTTGCGCCTCCTGCCAGTCGGCCTTTGCCATCGGCGCCCCGGACATCCCGGTGGTGTCCCTGTGGCGGGTCATGGCCGAGGAAACCGGCCTGCCCGAAACGGCCGGCGCCACCGCGACGGGCCCCCTGGCCGTGCACGACCCCTGCACCTCGCGCCACGACACCGCTTCCCAGGCGGCCGTGCGCGACCTGCTCGGCCGCCGGGGCGTCACCATCGAGGAGCTGCCCCTGTCCAAGAACATGACCCAGTGCTGCGGCTTCGGCGGCCTGGCCGACAATGCCCATCCCGAGCTGGCCGCGGTCACCACCGCCCGCCGCGCCGCCCAGAGCGAAAACGACTATGTGGCCACCTGCGCCATGTGCCGCGACCGTCTGGCCAAGAAAGGCAAGCGCACCTACCACCTGCTCGACCTGCTCTTTCCCGGCGAGCTCGCCGATCCGGCCGCGCGGCCTGACCCGGGCTTTTCCACCCGGCACGAGGAACGCGAACATCTGCGCCGCCACCTGCTGGCAACGGTCTGGAACGATCCCCAGGCCGCACCGAAGCGCCAAGGCCCGGAACTCGTCATCTCCCCGGAAGTGCGCGCCCGCATGGAAGACCGGCGCATTCTGGTCGACGACGTGGCCGTGGTCGTGGCCCAGGCCGAAGCCGGCGGCCAGAAGTTCCTGGACCGCGAAACCGGCCGGTTCCTGGCCAGTTTCCGCCCCCGGCGGGTGGCCTTCTGGGTCGATTATGCCATGGTCGACGGCAAGGCCGTGATCCATAACGCCTACTGCCATCGCATGATGGTGTACGGGACTTCGAGCGAGGCCAGACAATGAGCGAAAATACGGTCTATCTGCCCGAGTCCGGTGACTGGGTCTGCTCCTGCGGCGGAGCCATGAAACCGGCCGTTGTCAATGCCACCTATCTGCATGGCGGATTCTCCATCACCCTGCTGACTTGCGAGAAATGCGGCACGCCGCTGGTGCCGGAACATCTGTGCATGGGCCGGATGTACGAAGTGGAGCGGGTTCTGGAGGACAAGTGAGTTCGGTAAAGCGCCTGGGGATCGTTTCGCGGCCTCACGGTGATGCGACCCCCGAACGGGCGGCCTTGGCTTATGCCCACCGCTGACCCCCACGTGGCCACGGCGGGCTTGGCCCCTTACGAGCGCGAGGATGTGCGCCGGGCCACCGGGGAAACCCTGCGGCCCGGCGGGCTGACCCTGACCGAACGCGCCCTGGATCTCTGCCAGCTCCCGGCCGGCTCCACTGTCCTGGACCTCGGCTGCGGCACCGGGGCGACCGTGGCCCGCTTGCGCGCCGCAGGCCTCGCCGCCGCCGGACTGGATTGCTCCACCGCCCTGCTCGACCAGGCCCGGACCCGCCAGGTACCCTTGCTCGCCGGACGCGCAAAGGCCCTGCCCCTGGCGAGTGCCTGCCTGGACGCCGTTTTTTGCGAATGCGTGCTCTCCGCCGCCGGGGAGCCCCAGGCGACCCTGGCCGAAATTGCCCGGGTCCTGCGTCCGGGCGGACTTTTCGTTTTGACCGACCTCTATCTGCGACCGGGCCCGGCCGCGTCGCCCACGGCAAAGGGCTGCGTCGGCGGGGCCGTGTACC
>JAWRKJ010000118.1:0-2610 GCA_040307025.1 Desulfovibrionaceae bacterium
CGGCATCTGCACGCCGGGATTCATCGTCTCGGCCAAGGGGCTGCTCGACACCAATCCGAACCCGACCCGCGAGGACGTGCGCGAGTGGTTCCACAAGCACAAGAATGCCTGCCGCTGCACCGGCTACAAGCAGCTCGTGGACGCGGTCATGGACGCGGCCAAGGTGGTGCGCGGCGAAAAGACCATGGACGACCTGGCCTTCAAGCTGCCGGCCGACCAGCACATCTATAATACCGGCGTGCCCAAGCCCACCGCTTTGGCCAAGGTGACCGGGCTTTGCGACTACGGCGACGACATCAACCACAAGCTGCCTTTCAAGGTCTGGCATCTGGCCGAGGTCCACGCCCGAGTCTCCCACGCCAAGATCCTGTCCGTGGACACCGCGGAAGCGGAAAAGATGCCCGGCGTGGTCAAGGTCATCACGGCCAAGGACATCAAGGGCACCAACCGCATCAACGGTCTGTGCTCCTATCCCACCAACAAGAGCGACGGCTTCGAACGTTGCATCATCAACGACGAAAAGGTCTATCAGTACGGCGACGTCCTGGCCGTGGTGGCCGCCCAGACCGAAAAGGAAGCCCGGGCCGCCGCGGACAAGGTCAAAGTGGAGTTGCAGGAGCTGCCGGCCTACATGAATGGCCTCGCCGCCGTGGCCGAGGACGCCATGGAGATCCATCCCGGCACGCCCAACCTTTTTTGCGACATGGCCTGCATCAAGGGCGAGGAAACGAAGCCCATCATGGAGTCGGCGCCCTATGTCGTGGAAGGGAGCTTCCACACCACGCGCCAGCCGCATCTGGTCCTTGAACCCATGGTCGGCCTGGCCTACTTCGACGAGGAAGGCCGGCTCACGGTCCAAAGCAAAAGCCAGTTCCTCCACGCCGTACCGCTCATGGTGGCCGAGGCCGTGGGCATTGCCCCGGACAAGGTCCGCGTCATCGACAATCCGGTCGGCGGCAGTTTCGGCTGCACCATGAGCCCGCATCTGGAAGCCGTGCTCATGGCCTGCTGCCTGATCCTCGACCACCCGGTGTGCCTGCACTTCGACTACGCCGAGCAGTCCTTTTTCACCGGCAAGCGCGCCACGAGCTATTTCAACGTGCGCCTGGCCGCCGACGCGGACGGCAAGCTCACGGCCATGGAGTACGACTTCCTGTTCGACCACGGCGCCTACCACGACGGCACGTCCGATCCGCTCATCGAGAAGGGGTTCCGCTGGTGCGGCGCGGGGCTGTACTTCCCCAACGTCCGGGGCGTGGGCCGCATCTGCTGCTCCAACCATGCCTTCGGCACGGCGTTCCGGGCCTTCGGCTCGCCCCAGGCCCTGTTCGCCACCGAGCAGCTCGCCGACATGATGGCGGAAAAGGTCGGCCTGGACCCGCTGGAGTTCCGCTACCGCAATACCTATTGGCCGGGCACGACCATGACCTCGGGCTGCACCATGGACGTGCATCCCTTCCCCAAGCTCATCGAAATGATGCGACCCAAGTACCAGGCCGCCTGCGCGCGGGCCAAAAAGGAATCCACGCCCGAGAAAAAGCGCGGCGTGGGCCTGGCCTTCGGCATGTACGACAGCTCGTTTAGCTGCAACGACTTCTGCGAAGTGACCCTCGAACTCAATCCCGACGACACGGTCACCCTGTACTGCGGCTGGCACGACATGGGCCAGGGCGCCGATGCCGGGGCCCTGGTCCTCATCCACGAGGCCCTGCGCCCGCTGGGCCTCAATCCCGGACAAATCCGGCTCGTCCTCAACGACACGGCGCTCCACGGCTACTACGGCGCGGCCGCCGGCAGCCGTTCCCACTACATGGGCGGCAAGGCCATGATCGACGGCGCCAACCAGCTCATGGACGCCATGCGCAAGCCTGACGGCACCTACCGGACCCATGCGGAAATGACGCAAGAGGACATCCCTGTCCGCTACACCGGCAAGGCCAGCACCGTCGGGTATTCCACACCCTGCGACTTCAACACCATGCAGGGCGATCCCAACCCCACCCACACCTACGGCCTGTTCATGGCCGAGGTCGAGGTCGACACCGGAACCGGCAAGACCAAGGTGGTCAAAATGACGCTACACGCCGACTTCGGGCCCATCGGTAGCAAATTGGTCGTGGACGGCCAGATGTACGGCGGCATTGCCCAGGGCATCGGCCTGGCGCTCACCGAGGACTTCGTCGATCCGGCCAAGGACGTGACCTTGAAAGCCCAGGGCTTCCCCTACATCCTGGACATCCCGGACGACATCGAGCTGGAATACACGGAAACGCCGCGTCCGACCGGACCGTTCGGCTCCTCGGGCTGCGCCGAGCTGTCGCTGACCTCGGGCCATGTGGCCATTGCCAACGCCATCTACAACGCCACGGGCGTGCGCCTCTACGAGCTGCCGCTCTCGCCCGACAAGGTCCTCAAAGGCCTCAAGACCCTGGAAAGGGGTGGCAAGGTCCTGCCGCCGCCCAGGTACTACCTCGGCAGCGACATGTACGAGCGCCTCGACTACCTCCGGGAACACCCGGTCGTGACGGCGGAGGTGAAAAACTAGCCCCTGGCCCCTTGCGCCGTGGCACGGACAACCGCACCTTTGGACCCGGGTACGACGGTCGCCCG
>JAWRKJ010000119.1:0-7872 GCA_040307025.1 Desulfovibrionaceae bacterium
ACTGGGGCAGCGCCCCAGCCGCCGAAGCCTCCCACGCCAGCACGCCGGTTTTCCTTGCCCCGGCGGGCGTTCGGTTCTACAGGCAGGAGGCACCGTCATGGGCGCCCGGGCGAGCCGTCCCGGGCCCTGCGGCGGGCCATCACGCCAAGGAGCCCCTTCCCATGACCCAAGACCTGCGCGCCCCCCTGTCCGAGGACGAACTCGACCGCCTGGAAGCCATCCTGGACGCCCGGCCCGAGGCCATGAACCTCGAAATGCTGGACGGCTTTTTCGTGGCCCTGGTCTGCTCGCCGCAGCTCGTTCCCCCAAGCGCCTATCTGCCCGTGGTCCTGGGCGAAGACGAACCGGCCCTGGCCAGCCTGGACGACGCCATGGAAACCCACGGCCTGCTTTTGCGCTACTGGAACATGGTGGTCGGCCTGCTGGCGAGCCACGAACCTTACGATCCCATCCTGCTGGCCGAGGCCGACGAGCCGCCCACGGGCAACGACTGGGCGGCCGGCTTCCTGGAGGGCGTGTCCCTGGGCGGCGAGGCCTGGAAGGAGTTGCTTCTGGACGAGGAACGCGGCGAGCTGCTGCTGCCCATCTTCATCCTGGCCCACGAGCATGCCCCGGACCCGGAGCTGCGCCCGGAGCCCATCAACGAGGCGCAGCGCCTGGAACTTTTCGAAGGCCTGAGCGCCTTCGTGCCCGAGATCCACCGCTACTTCGAGCCCCACCGCCGAGCGGGCGGCCTGCCTCCCGAACGCCGGCCGGTACGACGGGCCGGCCCCAAGATCGGCCGCAACGATCCGTGTCCCTGCGGTAGCGGCAGGAAATACAAGCAGTGCTGCGGCCGGGACGCCCAGACCAGTGATGGCGAGATCCAATAAGATTCTTGGGTTGGGAAAGCTCCGGGTCCGGCTGGGACGGTTTTTCCGACCGGCCCTGCGGGCGGGCGGCACATCGCTCCGGGCGTTTTTCCGAGCCGGAGGCCCTACCCAGGCGGCGGCGCTGGCCTTTTACGCCTTGCTCGCCTCGATTCCGCTTTTTTACCTGATGCTGTCCCTGTACGGAGCCGTGGCCGGAGACACCTGGTCGGCCCAGGTGATCCTGCGCCGCCAACTGGCCCTGATCGCGCCTTTTGTGGACGAAATCCTGGTCTCCCGGGCCAGGCGGCTTCTCTGGGCCGCCCCGGGCCTGGGCTGGGAAAGCCTGGCTTTCATTCTCTGGTCGTCGTGGCTTTTGATCGGCGCCCTGGAGCGTTTTCTGGCCCGGCCCTGGCGCGAAAACGCGCCCCAACCGAGCGCTTGGCCGGAGCGGCTGGCCCATCTGGCCTGGAGCACCCTGGCCGGCGTGCTGTTCGTGATCGCTTTTGCCGCCGCCCTCTCCGTGGCCCATCTGCCCCGCCTGGAACCGCCGGGCAGCCTGTGGCGCACGGTGGCGCCGGTGTGGGGGGTGTGCTGCCTGACTGGACTTTACGGGACCGTGTTCCTGCTCTTTTTACCCGTGCGCCGGCCCTTGCCCGTGCTCTTCGGCGTGGCCCTGGCCCTGGCCGGGGCGGCCTACGGCGTGAGTGCGCTTTTCATCACGGTGGTGGCCGTGCTGCCGCGCTACCATCTCGTGTACGGATCGCTCAGCGGGGCGGTGCTGTTTCTGCTCTGGCTCGACTACCACGCCTGCCTGCTCGTGTGGGGAGCCTGGTTCGTGCACGCCTGGCAACAGCAGCATCCGCCGGCCCCATCCCGCCGCCGGTTCGCCCTGGGCAGCGTCTGGCGCCGCCTGCCCGGCCGCTTCAAACGCCGCAGCGGAACTATGACGGAGGCTGCGGAGCCCCCGGCAGCCTAGCCGGACAGGGCGTGCGTGCCGGCTCCGGGGGGCCTCCCCGAACGCGCGTCGGACACGGTCAAAAACAGCGACCGGCCGTCCGGGGAAATGACCAGGTGAGCCCGCCGCCCGTCGGCCAGCCGGCCGTCCAAGGCGAACCAGACCCCGCCGGCCTGCCGCGTGACGCGCACCGTGCCCGCTTCGGGGCGAAACGAGGGCAAAGCCCGGCGCAACCGCCTTCTCGCCGCGGCCGGCAGGACCGGTTCCGCCGCCGTGTCGGGCAACCACCGGGCCACACCGACCCCGGGCACCTCCACCCGCACCGCCTTTCCGTCCGGCAGGCGCCCCGAAATCCGGTAGCAGACCCGATCCGGTCCATCCATGGCCACGGTCACCGCGTCGATAACGATTCCCCGGGCCAGGGACCGGGCCGCCCGCAGCACCGGCTCGGGCACGTCACGCGCACCAAGACGGTTCTCCCGGTCCTTAAGCTGGCTGCCAGCCGCCCGGACCAGGCAAAAAACCAACAGCACAAACGACAGATACAAGGCCGCGCCCATGGTCAAACTCCCGTGCGCGGCAGGCGGGCGGGGAACGCGAGACGCGTTTCCGTTGCGCCGGCCTGGGCTGGTCCCCCCGTCGCCGCAACAGGCACGACGACGGGAGAACACAAAAACACGCTACTTCTTCGGGATGGCCCAATCCGGCAGCACCGACAGATCGATGCCCCAGGCCGCGGGCAGCAGGAAGTAGACGACCAGGGTGATCTGGATGATGCCGAGTATGTTGAGCCAAAATCCGGTGCGGGCCATCTGGCGGATGGTGACCGCCCCGGAGCCGAAGACCACGGCGTTGGGCGGCGTGGCCACGGGCAGCATGAAGGCGTAGGAACAGGCGATACAGGCGGCCACGATGGGACCGAAGGGGTTGATCTTCATGCCCACGGCAATGGCGCCCATGACCGGAATCATGAGGGTGGCCACGGCCGTGTTGGAAGTCACCTCGGTCAGGAAGATGTTGAGGGCCACGATGCAGGCGATGATCCAGACCAGATGCATGCCGCGCAGGTCCACGAGCAGGTTGGCGATGTACTGGGTGAGCCCGGTCACCTGGAAGCCGTCGGCCAGGCACAGGCCGCCGCCGAACAGCAAAATCACGTCCCAGGGAATCTTGACCGCCGTCTTCCAGTCGAGCAGGAACACACCCCTCTTGAAATCGGTCGGGATGATAAACAGCAGCAGTGCGCCGCCGATGGCGATGGAGGCATCGGACACGCCCTTGAACACCGGCCACTTCACGAGTCCGAGCACGATCCACAACGTGGCGACCACCGCGAAAACGGCAACGATGTACTTTTCTTCCTTCTTCATGGGCCCGAGCTTGTCGAGTTCGGACTGAATCAGCTCCTCGCCCCGGCCCTGCAGGATGTCGCCCTTGACCCGGAACAACACCTTGGTGAGCAACAGCCACGTGATGATCAGGAACACGGCCGCCAACGGCACGCCCACCTTCATCCAGTCGAGAAACGAGATGGTTTGGCCGTACATTTTATCGATTTGCGCCACCATGATGGTATTGGGCGGTGTGCCGATGATGGTACCGAGACCGCCGATGGAGGCGGCGTAGGCGAGGCCGAGCATCAGGCCCACGGCGAAGGGATTGCGGCGCAAATCGTGATCGCCGGTGATTTCGGCGCACGCCTTGATGATGGCCATGCCGATGGGCATCATCATCACGGTGGTGGCGGTGTTGGACACCCACATGGACAAGAAGGCCGCCGCGACCATGAAGCCGAGCACGATACGCGACGGGCTCGTGCCGACGAGCTTGATGGTGTGCATGGCGATCCGGTAATGCAGGTTCCAGCGCTCCATGCACACGGCAATGAAAAAGCCGCCCATGAACAGATAGATGATATGGTTCGCGTAAGGCAGTGTCGCCTTGGCACTCGGCATGATCTTGAGCAAGGGGAACAGGACGATGGGTACCATGGCCGTGGCCGGAATGGGGATCGCTTCGGTGATCCACCAAGTGGCCATGAGCGCGGTTACGGCCGCGCAGTACAGGGCCTGCTGCGACATGCCATGTGGCAATGGCAGCAGACAGATGATCAGGAACAAGACAGGACCCAACGGCAAGCCGATCTTTTTCAAGGAATCAAACATCGACAGTCTCCTTGGTACAATGCCCTGACGTGAAAAGATGCTTCCTGATGCGCATAAGGCTTGGCGCGTCGTATCCGCGCCAGACGAAAATCACCTCCCTTTCCGCCGGGCCGCCGTAACGGTCTGGCCGTCCCGCGGCGGCAACAGCCGCATCACCGCCGGGACTCAAAAGCCTTCCTGTTCCGGCCGGACCCGAGCCGGGAAAATCACACACCCCAACCTTGACAATTCGCCAAGTCTTCATGCTATCGCTAAATGCAGGGTTAGATGCAAGTCCGTTAAAATCTAACAGGCGTTTTATAATGGCTCGCGATATCCAGTACCTGATCCTGGAGATGGTCCAGAACTGTCCGAAACCCATGAAAAACATCGCTGCAGCGGTGGGGAAACCCTACTCCACCCTGATGCGGGAACTCGATCCGGAGGACCGGAGGGCCAAACTCGGGGTGGAAATGCTGTTGCCGCTCATGCGCGCCTGCAATTCCGTTATCCCCTTGCGGCATCTGGCCGAGGAGCTCGGCTACCGGGTCGCCTCGGCCAAGGACATCACACCGGATAAACCCACTTTTTTCGAGGAACTTCTCGATACGTACCAGGCCCTGGTCGATTACCACCGGATCATGCTGGAGGGCGGCTCCGTGGAGGCCGTGGCGAAATGCCGGGAAACCCTCATCCGCCAGGCCAAGGAAGATTACGCGTTTTATATCAGCCGGCGCCAAGCCCTGGCCGAGGAACCGACCACCGGCCCCCTGGACCAGACCGCTCCGGACGGGACCGCGCCCGGCACTGCTCGAGACCGGGAACAGTCCTGACTGCGGGAGGCGACCATGCGCTTTCTCATCGTGGACGACGACGAAAGCATCATCTTGTTTTTGCGGATGATCCTCTCCGCGTATGCCGAGTGCCTCACAGCCTGCAACGGGGTGGAGGCCCTGTCGGCCTTCGAGGCCGCCCTGGACGAGGACCGGCCCTTCACGGCCGTGTTCATGGACATCCTCATGCCGGACATGAACGGCACCGAAGTGGTCCAGCAATTGCGACGCCTGGAAAGCGAACATGGGCAAGGCGCGCCGTTCAAGCTCATCATGATCTCGGTGCTGACCGACACCCGCAACGTCAGCGAGTCCTTCTTCCACGGCCGGGCCGACGCCTATCTGCCCAAGCCCCTCACCCGGGAAATGCTCGTCCAGGAGCTGGCCGCCCTGGGACTGACCAGCGGCGAAAACGGAGAAAACGCCTAGGCATGTGGCGTGGGAGACTGACGGGGCTCGAAGCCTCCGGCTGTGCACGCTGGGTTTTGCCCCTGGAATCACGTCATGGCTCACGCCCGTTCCGGGTCGATTCTGGGAAGACCTCTCGTATTCCAGCCGCGGGTTGCGCTGACAAAAAAACCGGGACGGTTGCCCGTCCCGGTTTTCTGGCTTCCAATGCCTTGGGTCACCGCTCGCCTCAACGCCAATTGCCGTTGGCATTACAGACGGTTCCTTCGCTCGCTCCATGCCGCCGCGCACGGAAGTCCACCGACCCCGTCCCAAGAAGCGGCCTTACCCGCTGGCGTTCCCTTTCATGGCTTCAATATATTCGCTTAAGCGGATTTTTCAATATGAGGATCGCCCCAATCCAAAATCCTGTCCCCAGCCCCGAGAGAGACCGGTGCACCATCCCTGGCAAGCGCAGGCTGCCCCAGGTCAAAAATCACACCCCCCATATTGGGATCCCAACGGGCGAAGCCCTTTGGCCGCCGGAGGCTTCCTCCCCCGACCATCCCATCCCCCGCCCGCACACAAAAAAAGCCCGGGGCGTATGCCCCGGGCTTGCTTCATACGAAGTCGGTACCGGACTAACCGAGCAATTCGTTGATCTTGCGCATGACGGCAAAGGCATCGGCGACGTAGAGCACATCGGCCTTGCCCTGGGCCCAGCCGCAAGCAGCGTCGAGATTGACGGCCCGACGCTCGCCGATGAAGCGCCAGCCCACCACATGGGGCTCCTCGCCGTGACAGCAGGTGGCCAAGCCCTTGGGGTGACGCGGTGTGGCCCCGGTCTGGCCGACCTGGTGGAGGTGGGTGAGGAAGGGCAGCACGGTCTCGCCCTCGCCGCCCATGTCCACCAGGGACTTGCTGCTGCCAAGGGATGCCTTGGACTTGCCGAGAAAGCCGAGAATGAGCTCGCCGGCCTCGGACACATGGGGGGCGCCGTCGGCCTGCTTCTTGGTCCAGCCGGCCCCGGCCACGAACAGCAGCCTGGCGTCCGGGCGGATGGTCTGCTCGTCGGCGGCCGGCGCAATGACGGTCTTGACCGCGGTGCGGGTCATGGCCTCCGTCACCGGCACCGCGACCGACGTCACCGCGGCCAAGCCCGGAGCACCGGCATAGGCGGCGAAACAGCCGCCGGACACGGTCAGGCACCAGGGCCGGGCCGGACGGGTCAATTCCGCCATCAGGCGCTGGCGGTAGTAGCCGCGCGAGGCCACGGGCTGGCCATCCTGGGCGGTGAGGCCCGTGACATGGGCGTCGATGCGGCCACCCAGCCGGGCCGCGACCCCGGGCAGGGCCCGGGACATGCGGGCGGTATCGGCGGCAACAAGAATGGTGGCCCCGGCGGCCTTGGCCAGGGATTCCATGGCGGCCGCGTCCGTGGCATAGCGCGAAACCGCGAAGGCTTCGTCAGACGCTCCGTAATACGAGGCTGCACCGCAACCGGCCACGGCCGCAGCCGCGCCAGCCACATCCGCCCCGAACAAGCCGACGGACAACGTGGCCCCGCAACCGGCGGCCAGTTCCTTGGCCGCGGTCAGGGCTTCCAGGGAAGCCTTGGCCAGGGAGCCGTCCGCTTCGGTGTGGGCGAGAAAAAGAATTGTTTCCATGGCTACGCTCCGACCTTTAGCTGGCGATCCAGTCGATGATTTCCTGGGCGATGACGTCCACTGGCGTGTCCTTGACAATGCGGGTGTCCCGCTTCTGGGTCGGCAGGGTCACGCCGCGGTAGTCGATGGCGGCCAGATCGGGCTTGGCCGGCTTGGCTTTCTGCAAGGCCGGCATGATGAGCCGCATGTTGGCCATGCCCACTTGCGGATTGTTGGGCGGCTCGGGCAGTTCGCCCGTGGCCCAGCCAAGGACCGCCGGCGCGCCGGCGCAGGTCGAGACCAGATAGGCCCCGCCTTCGATGCGCTCCATGATTTCAAGGCTGCCGTCCGCGCCCACGGTCAGCTTGTCCACGCCCTGGAACTGGTCGACGATGCCGAGCTTTTCGCCCAGAATCTGCAAGGTCGCGCCCGCGCCCCGGGAAGCCGACTGCCAGCCGCCGAACACGAGCAGCTTGGATTTATCGAGCCCGGCAATGCCCTCGATGGCCGCAAACAAGGCCTCGGCCACTTCGGAGCAGTCCACGAACCCGCCGGCCGGACCATCGGCCACCACCAGTTCGAAGGGCGCCTTCTGGGCCACGGTCATCATGACCTGCTGCAACTTGGCCTTGGGCCCGAGCGACACCAGCCAGACCTTGCTGCCGGCGGCCGACTTGGCCAGATGCGCGGCCTCGTACAGGGCGTGAGACGCCCACGGGTCCAGAATGGACGGCAGCATCAGCTCGTTTTTAAGTCCCCAGCCAGCCGGTCCCTTGACCGGCTCCAGGGTCTGCAACGGGTCAGGCACAATCCCGCCGCACACGACGATATGAAACATAGGTTTTCCTCCAAAGAAGATTGGCAAAAGGACGCCAGTCCTTTTGCACCGAGGCCTTCGGCCCGGGATACCGGCCCCAGGCCCCCTCAAAATTTCTTTCTTGCCATTTCCCCAAGACCGGGCAGTCATCCCACAGGACCGCCAAAAGCCACCCGTCAAGGGGGTCCAGGGGGACTATCCCCCCCGGCGGTGAGGTCAAGGAGAGGCAGCGCTTCTCC
>JAWRKJ010000120.1:0-11188 GCA_040307025.1 Desulfovibrionaceae bacterium
CTCAAACGCGTGCGCATTGATATCGTCGGCAACGACAATGTGATCGCCCTGGCCAATGACTCGGTCGTCGAAGGGATGATTGTCCGCATTCGCGGTAACGGACATCGGCTTTCCGTGGGACGCGGAGTGTGGTTTCACAACGTGCGTTTCTTTTTTGAAGACGAGTCATGCCGCATTGGGATCGGGAACGAGTGTATGTTCAATGATGTGAGCATTTCCGCAGTGGAAACGGGCTGCGTCGTGGAAATCGGTGCGAAGGTGGGACTGGCCGAGGAAACGGACATCCGAACCTCGGACTCGCATTCGATTGTGGATGTGGAGACGGGACGACGCCTCAACCCTCCGGCTGGGATCAGCATCGGCGACGGTGCCTGGATCGGCAAGGGTGTGACGATTCTCAAGGGCGTGAGGATTGGCATGCATAGTGTTATTGGCATGCGTTCCATCGTGACAAAGGATGTGCCGCCCTATTGTCTGGCGGCCGGAGTCCCCGCCAAGGTGTTGCGCACTGGAGTCACGTGGGTCTGGGAGAAACTCCCGGTTTCATGAGACTCCATAGTCTCTTATGCGCACATTGAATGGGCGGCTGAAGAAAAGAACAAAACTATGGATATCTTCCGATTGCAAGATAGATTTTTGATGTGGCGGGCACGATTGTATTCACGGCTTGCCTCCAAAGCCTTCGCTGAGTTTGGTGAAAATTCATTACTCTTCTATCCCGTTCGAGTTTGGAATCCAAAAAAAATACATATCGGAAACGGCGTTCATATAGAGTCATCTGTCTGGATCAACGCAGTGGATCGTTGGGCAGGAGAATCGTATGATAGCCGCATCGTCATCAGCGATGATGCGGTGATTATGAATAATGTCCAGATTTCATCCATCTCGAGTATTTTTATTGGCAAGGGCGCCTCTGTCGGGCGTAATTCCACTCTCGTTGATCATAATCACGATTTCCATCATCTGGATGTACCCATTGTCCATGCGCCACTGAGCCAAGGAAAGCCCGTCGTTATCGAAGAAGAAGTGATGCTGGCTGTCAACTGTGTTGTCGGACCCGGCGTGACCATTGGCAAGCACAGCTTCGTTGCAGCGGGCTCCCTGGTCACGACGGATATCCCTCCGTATAGTTTCGCCTCTGGGGTTCCGGCGAAAGTCATCCGGGCTCGCGACCCCGTGACAGGAGTGTGGGAAAAAACGCAGCCGAGGAAAACATGACGGCTCCAAGTGGCGAGAACCGCCACAGGGAGGACGGGAGCTTGCGGCGTACCCTCGGCAACACGGCTTGGTTGACGGTGTCCTCCGCCGCGACCAGGGCGCTGGCGTATGTTCAGTTTTTACTCGCGGTCAGAGCTTTTTCCGATGAGGAAGTGGGTATTTACGCCATCTGCCTGACGTGTATGCTTTTCGCCGAACTGCTGGCCAATCTCGGTCTTGATCGGGTAATTATCCGGGAAATCGCTCGGCTCGGGTACCGTGATGCCCGGGAACTCTTCGCGAACTCGCTGCTGCTTAAGATCACCGCCTCTCTCGTGGCCTATGGCCTTTGCCTCGTGGGTTTCCGGTACATCTATTCCGATATCTTCGAGTCGCACCGCATGGCCTTGGTGTGTTTCCTTACCTATGTTCCCATCTGTGCCGTGGGCCGTAGTTTTGAAAGTCACTTTACGGCCATCGAGCGTATGGCCATCCCGGCCCTCGGCCAACTGGCCGAACGGTTGGTCATGTTGGCGGCAGCCTTGAGTGCTTGGCTGGGCTGGATCGGCTTCGATTCCTTCCTGGCGGTATTTCCGCTGGCGGCCGTATCGCGGGTGGCCTACCCCGGCCTGTTGTTTCTCGGCGGACGCGAGCAGAGACCTCTGGCATTTTCGCGACAAAAAACCTTTGGCCTTCTCTCCGAAGCCTCGTGGATGTTCGCCGTGGAGATCGTGGCTGTGGCCTATTTCCGGGTCGACATCTTCATGCTCTCCAAGATGGTGGACCTGCGCTCCACCGGATTGTATCTGACGGCCTACAAGATTTTCGATTTTTTTATCGCCATGTTTTCCGGCTATCTCATCGCCATCTTTCCGGCCATGTCCCGGAAGGCGAATCGGATACGCCCGTCCATGTTGGCTCTGGGGTCTGGGGTGGTTTTCCTCTGCTTTTCCCTGCCGGTCATTCTGCTACGCCAGGACATCCTGCGCCTTTTCAAGCCGGAATACGTCGAAGCCGCCCCGGTTCTGGCCTGTCTCATGCTCGCCTTGCCGCTGGTCTACTCAAACTCCATGCTGGCCAATTTTGCTGTGGCCGCAGCCAAGGTACGTACACTTTGCCTCCTGGCTCTGCCTATGCTTGCCATCAATGTGGGTTTGAATCTGGGCCTCGTTCCCGTCTTTGGCATTCTCGGCTCGGCGGTGGCCACCCTGGCGAGTGAAATACTGCTTGGTCTTGCGCTTGTCTTGGCCCTTCAACCGTTTAGACGAAAAGCGCCTGTCGAGCCAGAGGCGTTGGGCGATGTCTCATGAAAAGCCAAAATGCATTTTTTCTGTTTATTACTGTGCTGCTGGCTGGTTTGTTTTGCTTTGCGTTGTATTCATTTAGAATCAGTGGGATCGTGTTTGTGGTGGCCGCGATGGCCTTCATTGTGGCGTTGCCTTTGTCCTTCCGGCATCCCACGGTATTGCTGGGACTGACTATCGCGAGCATCGGGCTGTGCCCGTTTTTCCTCAGGGCCAGGGTCATGCCGGGACTGCCCATGATCTATGCCGATGATGTGTTTGTTTTATTCGGTATTATATATATGTTTTTGGCATATGGGCCCTTCGGGAGGAAACAAATCCGACTGGGCAGCATGGCTATCTTCATACTTTTTATCCTGTTTGCCATATCTGCCTTTGTTCCGTTCGTCACGGAGCCGGCGGCGAAAACAGCGTTTAGGAATTTTACCGAAACATTTATATTTGGATTTATTCTTTACATCATATTTTACAATGAAGTTGATGCAAAAAATATCAACACACTTATGCGTTGGGTGGCCGCCACGACGCTTATTCTGGCCGCCATTGTTTGTATCGAGGTGATCATCCAGAATAATCCGCTTACGAGAATGGCCCAAAAAATTATGGAGGACTTTGTTTACCTCTCTCCAGAGAATTACAAGTTTTTGGACAGCTACTATCGTCCCTACGCGATTTTTTTCCATCCGTCCGAGGCCGGTACCTTCTTGGCGATGGGCTTTCCTTTTGTCTTTTACAGTGTGCGAAACAACAGACCGTTCATCAAATACGCTGCCATGGCCCTCGCGATCGTTGGTGTCATACTGAACTACACGCGCGGCGTCTGGGTCGCCTTGGCATTAGCCATGCTCGTGTGCAACTTCAAGCACCTCAAACGCATTTTGCCCGCCGCCTTGGCTCTTGTGATCCTGCTTTTGGGGCTGTCCTACCTCACCATGGGGAATACGCCCTTTTTCAGGCGTATTTTTGATCCAACCAACTTTTACAACAGGTTGTACTACTGGAAAGTTGGTCTTAACATGTTCATGACCTACTTTCCTTTTGGCATTGGGCACATGAACTTTAAAGACCGCTACCTGGAGTTCGTGGACACGGTGGCGGCGCCTTCCGGACTTGATGTCAAACAAATTTTTGTGGCCGACAATATCTTTTTGACCACCCTCGTGGAGCATGGGTTTTTGGGCTTCCTGACCCAGATGGTGCTGTTCGGCGCGGCCATCTGGCTGACGGCGCGATTGGGAGCATCCTTCCGTAAAAGGGGGGACTCGGACAACGCCTTGCGGCTCAACACGCTGTTGCAAGCCATGGTTGTCTATCTTCTGGCGGGCTGTTTCGCCGATGTGCAGCTTTTCGCCAAGGTGACGAAGCTTTTTTTCATCATGACGGGAATGGCTTTGGCCATTGGCAAGTTTGCCGGGAATGAGCGCCCTGTTCTGCAGGGACCCGCGCCGGCAAGGCCCTCGAAACTCGGGGAGCCGCTCCGCCTCGACAAGGAGTAGCCATGAGCGTTTCGACCAAGCCCGACGCGCGCATCCGGGTCTTGTTGTTCACGGTATCTCTGGGGGGAGTGCGTCGTCATGTGGAAGACATCATAACCCGGATCAATCATGATCGCTTTGAGGTCATCGGGGTGTTCCCCGACCGATTGCTCGATCGAACGTACCTGCCCGACGAAGCGGGAAGTTACCGCAGTTTATTTGCCGCAATGGGCCTTCGAACCTACACGGTAGAAACGCCGGTGGGACTCCAACCGGTGGCCTGTCTCCAGGCCACGTGGAAGATGGGGCGGCTTTTGCGCGATCTCAGGCCCGATGTCCTGCATTGCCACAGCTCCATGGCCGGGGCGGTTGGGCGACTGGCAACCCTTGCTTGGCGCCCCCCTCTCGTGGTGTACACGCCGCATCTCATGTATTGTCTCCGGCTGGCCGGGCTCAAACGCCAGATATTTACCGCCCTGGAATGGATGCTCTTACCCCTTTGCAACGCGCTGGTGGCCGTATCAACTTCCGAATATCAGGGAATGCGCACAGTTTTCGGGCCGGACCCGCGCATCATGCGTATTAACAACTCCATCCCCCGCGATTTGATCGCGGCAAACGCGTGCTCCCAGGATGCGGGGCTGTTCGAGGAACTCGCCATCACGCCAGGGACAAAGGTGATTCTTTCCACCGCCCGTTTCGACACCCAAAAGGATGTTCCCACCTTGATCCGTGCGGCCTCGATCCTTGGCCGCAAGCGATCGGATTTCGTTGTGGTTCTGGCCGGAGACGGCGAGCAGCGGCCTCAGGTCGAAGCCTTGGCCGATGCGGAAGGGATACGGGACCGGCTGCGGTTTCTCGGCTGGCGCAGCGACGTGCGCCGCTTGGTCGCCGCGTGCGACGTGATGGTGCTTTCATCGCGCACGGAAGGGCTTCCGTATGCGCTTCTCGAAGCCATGGCCCTGCAAAAACCTGTGGTGGGAAGTGATGTCATGGGAATCCGGGATTGTGTGGAATCGGGCGTCACGGGCATGCTCTTCCCCTGCGGTGACGCCGAAACCCTGGCTCGAGACCTGGATCGGTTGCTCGACGACACGACGCTTTGCCGAATTATGGGCGAAAAGGGCAGGGAACGGGCCATGCGGGAGTTCTCGCCACAGGGCATGATCGAGTCCCTTGAGTCGCTTTATGCCCAGGCCCGGAAGGTTTCGGGGACGAACTCCGTCTGTCGACGCGGGGGGGGAGCTGTCGATGGTCGGGCCGATGGTCCCGCGAGGGGCGTCTGATGGATGTCTCCGTTATTTATGTGAACTGGAACGCAGAGGATGAAATCCTTGCCTCGGTGCGCACGGTTCGCGACAAGATCCGGGGCGTGTCTTACGAAATCATCGTCGTGGATAATGCCTCGGGCAAGGGCACGGCGGCCTTGGCGAGCGAGCCGGCAATCCGGCTGATTCAAAATTCGGTCAATGCCGGATTCGGTGCAGGGTGCAACCTGGGCGCCCGGAACAGCCAGGGGCGTTATCTCTTTTTTTTCAACCCCGACACCCGGATGGAAAATGATGCGGCCACCATCCTGACTGCATTCCTCGACACCCATCCCCGGATCGGTGCGGCGGGCCCCAAGGTCCTCGACGCCCGGGGTACGATCCACTTCGGGGCGGCCCGAGCCTTTCATTCCTTGCTGAATGAATTTCTTGAACATTCCGCGCTGACCTTCCGTTTCCCCAAGGGGCGTATCACGGGGCGTCCCTATTATTCCTTTTGGGATCACAATTCTTCCCGGCCAGTGGATTCCCTGATCGGCGCGGCCATGCTGGTCCGGCGGGACGTCTTCGAGGCCATCGGCGGCTTCGACGAACGCTTTTTTCTATATTGCGAAGAGGTCGACTTGTGCCGCAGGATTTGGAATGCCGGCTTTGGCGTCCACTATGTCCACGAAGCCGTCATTACCCACCTCGAAAAACAGAGTGCTGACCAGTATTTCAAGGATTTCCATGCCCTGATTCTGCAACATCTGCGAAGCCTTGCGTTGTACATGGAAAAACATCATGGCCATGTTCAGACCTTGCTGTGGCGCGCGATGATCGTCATCCTTTACGGACTCAAGGCCCTGACCAACCGAAACCGGCAATACCTGCGATACTGCCGTTTTGGACTGGGTCGTGTTTAGCATCGTGACGCCGACCTACAACAGGGCTGCCATTTTGCAACGGGCCCTGACCGCCATGCTGGCCATGGATGGTATTGACGGCTGCGAGCTGATCGTCGTGGACGACGGTTCCACCGATGCCACGCCCGAGATCCTCGAACGGATCATGCGCCAAGCGCCGGGTCTCGTTCGGATGGTGCATCAGGAAAATGCCGGACCAGGCGCGGCCCGCAATACGGCGCTCGCCTTGGCCAGGCGGGAGCGCATTCTGTTCCTCGACGACGACGTCTTCCCCGAACCGGATCTTTTGCGGGCGCATGCCCGCTTTCTCGACCAGGGTTTTGACCTGTCCCAGGGGTTGCTCCGGTGGCACCCCGATCTGGCGGAGGCGTGGCTCATGCGTCACATGGACGCGCATGGCATGCAGTTTGCCTTCGATCAGGTGCAAGACGACCACGATCTGTCCTACCGTTACGTCTATACGGCGAATCTCGCCGTAAAGCGAAGTTGCGTCGAGACTGTCGGGGGGTTTGACGCGGTTTTCGCGGCCAAACGGTACGCCTTTGAAGACACGGCCTTCGCCTATGCCTTGAAAAAGTCCGGCTGCCGCCTGGGGCTCAACCGGCAGGCTTTGGCCTCTCATGATCATCCCATGACCCCTGAGGGGTTGATCGGCCGGGAATATAAGGTGGGGTATGCCGTTGGCGTGCTCCGTGAGCACTATCCGGAAATTGCCCGCGAACTGGGCCTGTGGCGGGACGCGCCCTGGCGCGATCTGGTCACGCGTCTCCTTGGTTGGGTTTGCCGCAGGCCCGTGATGCGGCACTTGGGAAACGAGATCCGATTGCGTCTTGCCTGTCGGGAATCTTTTGGACGGGGGATGATGGACTATGAACAACACGGCGGCTGACAGCATGAAAGGGCGTTTTTTCCATGGGGGACTTTGTCGTTTGGTTATGGGCTGTCTTCTGGCCGCAAGCGGCGTGTTGGGCTGCTTGCAAATAGCCGGGGCCACGGATGCCTATGTTCAGTTCAAGGGGAAAATAAATGCCCTGTATATCGCCAATATCCGGATACAATACGCGCAATCGCAACAGGCCATACCGGAGCTTGTGACCGTCGTCCCGGAACAGCTTAAATACGAGCGGTATCCCTTCGACCAGTTGCGCCAGATCGATTTTATCGCTGTCGTGGGCGAAAAATTCCTGTGTCCTGCCTATGAGGCCAAGGTGTACCCGCGCCAGATGGGGCACTGGCGCCAGACCATCCTCATGCCCATCCGGGAATTTCGCGGCGTGCTTTACGGCGCACCCTGGGTCTATCCCGTCGACAGCGCCCGGGGATACGAAGATAAGGCAGAGCTTATTGAAAAAATTCGTTTTGTTGCCCCGCGGCCTGGACTGTAGGCGTGTGTCCAAGGGAAACGCACCCGCTCTCGTCTGGCACAGCAAGACGGTGCCAGGCAGGGATTTGAAACGACCATGACGGAATTCCTGGGGCCCACCGCGACCGGGGCAATCGAGGGTGTCGTCCATCCCGAAGTCTCGGTCATTATCGTAACCTACGGCAACGAGACAACCATTGACGCCTGCCTGGACTCCCTGGCGGCCCATACGGCATGCCCCTATGAGGCCGTGGTGGTGGACAACTCCCCAAATGACGCGACGTGGGCTCGGATCAAGGCTTTTTGCCACGAGCGGCCGGGACTGGCTCTCAATGCCATCCGGCCGGGACACAATATTGGATTCGCTGCGGGCTGCAACCTGGGGGCGCGCCACGCCCGGGGCGACTTCCTGCTGTTCCTCAATCCCGACACGGCTCTTGATACCGATATTACTGCCATTTTTCGGAGCTTCTGGCGAGACCGTCCCCGGGCCGGATTGCTTGGACCACGAGTGTGTGATGCAAGCGGACGGACCGTGTTGACCTGTCGGAACCTGCCCAACCTTTGGCGCATTTTTTTGGACGCCACCGGACTTGACCGTCTGGTCGGTGCCTACCGGCTGCTCCATTTCGATCATGCCTCGCCGCGCCAAGTCCCGCAGCTCATCGGAGCCTGCCTGTTCACCTCCCGCCGGCTCTTCGAGGACGTAAAAGGCTTTGACGAGCGTTTTTTCGTCTACTTCGAGGAAGTGGATTTGTGCAAGCGGCTGGCCGAATCCGGCCATGAACTCTGGTTTGTTCCCGGGGCGTCGGTCTCCCACCGGGCCGGAACATCCTGCGAGAGTGAAGCCGCGGCGGCAACCATGATCGCGCAGTTGCGTCGCAGCCGGACGCGGTATTTCCGCAAACATTTTACGGCGGCCACCGTTCTCGGCTTGGCCCTGGTCAACACCCTGGAGGGCGTGGCCAAAGCCGCCGTTTTCACCGTCCTGTACCTGGGGCGGGGCAGACGGCTCTACCGGGAAAAGGCTCGGGGCTTTTGGAAGGTAGCGACATGCTTCGGCTTCTGGCATTGACCGTGCGGCCCGTCACCGGGCCGGATACGCGCTACCGGATTGAACAGTACCGCGCGCCGTTTCGCGAAGCCGGTATCGAAGTCATCTGTCACGCCCTGTTTTCTCCGGAGTATTATCGAAGTCTTGGGATGCCGGGACGTCGTGGTGCCAAGGCGGCGGGCCTTGGCGGAGCCTTTTTACGGCGCTTGGTGGACATCGCGCGTCATGCCCGGGACTACGACGCGGTATGGGTCTGCCGGGAGCTCTTTCCCCTGGGTCCGCCTCTGCTCGAACATCTGCTTTTTGCCCTTCAGGCGAAGGTCATTTTGGACATCGATGACGCGATTTTTTTGCCGGACCCCACCAATACGGGCCTGATCCATCGTAAGCTGCGTGATTTCGGAAAGCTTGGCCGTCTGGCCGGGAAATTCCGGGCCGTGGTCTGCGGCAACGCGTTTTTGGCGGATTATTTTCGGGGCAAAAATCCCAATGTCCATGTGCAGCCGACCGTCGTCCCCATGGCCGCCTACGGCGCCATCGCGCGCACGGCCTCGCCCAGGCCCAGGATCGGTTGGATTGGTACGCCGACCAATACCGACTATCTCGAACTGGTGCGCGGTCCCTTGGCCGAACTGGCCGGGCGCCATGATTTTTCGTTCCGAGTGGTGGGCACGACCCGTCCTCTGGGCTGGAATTTGCCGCATCTCACCCAGATCCCGTGGACGCTCCAAGACGAATTGCGCTATTTTTCCGATTTCGACATCGGTATCATGCCGTTGCGGGATTTTCCGTTCGCCAGGGGCAAATGTGCTTTCAAACTCATCCAGTTCATGGCCGCCGGCATTCCGGTGGTCGCCTCACCGGTCGGGAGCAATCTGGATGTGGTCGAGGATGGGCGGAACGGTTTTTTCGCCGAGGGCCCGGACGACTGGGTCCGAGCTCTGGAGCGGCTTGTCGTCGACCCGGCCCTGTGCCGGCACATGGGGGCGCGCGGGCGGCAAATTGTCCGCGAGCGTTACAGCCTGGAAGGTCACTGGAAACAGTATGCCGCCATCATCAAGGAGTGCTTATGAGCAACGGAGCCCTGTCGCGCCACGTCGTGCGCATAGCCACCTGCGTAGCGATCATCCTGGTCCTGACCGTAGCGGCGGGGGGGGCCGGAACCTTCCGGTTCGGGGTCAATGCCGACAACTGGAAGGGGGAGATGCGGCGTCCCGGTTTCGCCAAGATCCTCAAACAGTTGGGCGTCGAATTCGTGGTCTGGCATGTATCGCCCGAGGAAGAGTCCTCCGAACGGATGATGGAGATCGTGAACTTCTGCCGGACCAACAACATCGCCTATCTCTTCAACACGGAATTGGTAAACTACGTACCGAACGTCCCCTATTTTGCCAATAGCGACGGTACGTATCGCTGGGACCTGCGTCAGGAAACGCTCGAAAAACTCAAGGATGACCCTTTGTTTCTCGGCCAAGTCTACGACGAGGCCATGCTCATGCAGTCGCTTAATGGCGTGACAGTGGGCGGCAGGCGGATCCCCCCTTATTTCGTGGACACGGCTTCTATGCTCCCCGACCAAGCCTTTGCTGCGGTGGTCGACAAGATTTCCGAACTCAGCGCCAGGTATGCCCGCTATGGGAAACGCGCCGTTTTCGAGATGGTCTTTCCCGATTATGCCCACGCCGCGGCTCGAGGAGGGGCGACGTTGGCGCCCAAACTCCTCAAGGAGACGGCAAATGACCTCATGTTTGCCGTGTATGCCGGCGCAGCCCGCCAATATGGTCAAGAGGAGCTCTGGGCCTGCGTGGATCTTTGGTTTTTGGACAAGTTCCCGGAAAAGGGCAAGGCCGGGCCGGGATATCACACGCCAGATCAACTCTATGCAGCACTGTGCTACGCCTATGCACAGGGTTTTGACTGGGCCTACGTGGAGCACCTGAAGGGACTGGCCGACCTGGATTCAGGGGAGTTGACGGATTACGGGCGTAAGGTTGTGGAGTTTCAGGCCACGCGTAAAACGCTTGCCAGAAGTTCCTGGCGGGATTTCGTCCCGCAACTCGTGGTCAAACGCTTTCCGGATGGCTATTGGGGCCAGAAATATTCAACTTTTATTCCAAACCACCCTTATGGCGTCAGTCAGACCACACCGACCCTGACCGAGGCGGATGGGCGTTGGCTGACGCTGCTGTCAACTGAAACCAAGGGCAAACTCCCCCGGGATGCCAACAACTGGAATGCCGTCCTGTGCCCCTATTTTCAGCAGACACCCTATTTCCTCCTCGCGGGCCTTCCTCCCATGCTCGTGGTGGATCATACCTTCGCGCGGATCACCGACTTTCCTCAGGCTCGATTCGTGGACCTGACTCGTTTGACGCAGCAATAGGCTGGCCATGGTCAAGCTAAATTTATATATACCAGCTGGATAGCGATGGCAAGCGTAAAAATCAAGGCCAGAGTGCCCGACCCTTTTTCACTTGAGGCCCCCCCACCGTCTGGGGGAACGACCTAGAGCTGTACCCGGACCTGGGCGGCGGCCTGGATGGCCTTGCGCTTGGCCTCGTCCACATCGCGGCCCAAGGCCAGAGCCACGCCCATGCGGCGCAGACCATGCACCTCGGGCTT
>JAWRKJ010000121.1:0-4603 GCA_040307025.1 Desulfovibrionaceae bacterium
GTCCCCGCCCGGAAGTTGTTGCTTAGGCCTCGACGTGCTTGGTGAACTTGAACTGGGTGCTCTGACGCCAAGTGTAGTACGCCGGATCGCGGAAGTCGTCGATGCAGTGGTGCGAGAACTCGAGGTCGCACAGCTCGAAGAACTTCTCCCAGCCGATGCGCTCGGCCCATTCGCCCAGACGCTCGTACTTCTTGGCGTTGGCGGCGTAGACCTCGACGATGTGCTTGATCATCTTGGTCAGGGTCGGCCAGCGGGGCGGCTCGTTGGGGATGTAGGCCACAACGACTTTGGAGAACTTGGGCATGGAGATGCGGTTGGACACCTTGCCGCCGACCATGAGCACGATGCCGTCACCCTCGCCGGAAGCGAGCGGCATGGCCGGGCACATGGTGTAGCAGTTGCCGCAGTACATGCAGCGGGAGGCGTTGACGGCCACGGTGTTGACCTTCTTGCCTTCGACTTCAATCTTGGCCGGCTTGATGGCGCCGGTCGGGCAGGCGGCGATGGCCAGCGGCACTTCGCAGATGTTGTCCAGGCGGTCATGCTCGACGATAGGCGGCTTGCGGTGGATACCGACGATGCCGATGTCGGAGCAGTGCACGGCGCCGCACATGTTCAGGCAGCAGGCCAGCGAGATGCGAACCATGGCCGGCAGGGACATGGTCTGGAAGTACTGGAACATCTCGTCCATGACGGCCTTGACCGGGCCGGAGGCGTCGGTGGCCGGGGTGTGGCAGTGAACGTAACCCTGGGTGTGGACGATGTTGGAGACGCAGGCGCCGGTGCCGCCGACCGGGAACTTCAGGCTCCCGCCCGCGAACTTGCGCGAGGCCAGGTCGGCCAGCAGCGCGTCGAGGGCGGCTTCGGTCTCGACCATGAACTCGATGTTGTTGCGGGTGGTGAAGCGCAGATGGCCGCCGCAGTACTTGTCGGCGATCTCGCAGATCTCGCGCACGTGGGTGACGCTCATAAGGCGGGCACCGCCGCAACGGACGGTGTAGACCACGTCGCCGGACAGGGCCACGTGCTTGAGGACGCCGGGTTTGACGATCTCGTGGTAGTCCCACTCGCCCTTGTTCTTTTTGATGACAGGCGGGTAGAACTCTTCGAAATGCCGGGGACCGATGTCGGTGATCCGGCCTTCCATGGGTTTGTCAGGATTGTATCCGGAAGAAATGAATGCCATGTCAGTGTCCTCCCACTTATCTCATGTGTCTCTGGCGATAGGCCTTCTCGTCGTGGGCAAAGCCGCCGGGCACTTCATCTTCCTTGAAGAAGATGTAGGGGTTGGCGCGCGGCGCCACCACGTGCTGGGGCATGGCCTTGGTGTTGGTCACCTCAAGCAGGCGCTGGAAGGACAGACGCTTGATGGTCTCGCCCACGCGCTCACGGTTCTTGCCTTCTTCCATCCACCAGTCCCAAATGTTCTCGATGACTTCCTTGATCTCGTCGTAGGGATTTTCCACGATGATGAAGGGCACGAGCAGGGAGGACATCTGGGCGCCGTCGAGGATCGGGGCCTTGGCGCCGCACAGAATGGAGGCACCGGTTTCCTTACCGATCTTCAGGGCCGCCGGCATGGTGTTGATACAGTGCATGCAGCGGGTGCAGTTGCTGTTGTCGATCGTGAGCTTGGCGCCGTCGTAGCTCATGCAGCCGGTGGGGCAGCGATCCACGACTTCGGCCACGATGTCGAACTTGCCCCAGTCACGGCCGGCATGGGAACCGCCGCCGGCCTTGAATTCGCCGGCCACGTAGGCCTTGACGCGTTCCTGGTCGATGCGGATGTCGTCCTTCCAGGTGCCGATGACCGAGAAGTCGGAACGGGCGATGGAGGCCACGCAGCCGTTGGGGCAGCCGTCGAACTTGAACTTGAACTTGTAGGGGAAGGCCGGGCGGTGCAGCTCGTCCTGGTAGTCGTTGGTCAGGGTGTGGCACACGTCCTGGGTGTCGTAGCAGGCGAATTCGCAGCGGGACTTGCCCAGGCAGTCGGCCGGGGTGCGCAGGTTGGAGCCCGAGCCGCCGAGGTCCGTATTGAGATTGTGGGTCAGGTCGTGGAAAATTTCCTCGAGCTGGGGGGTGGTGGTGCCCAAAAGCACGATGTCACCGGTGGAGCCGTGCATGTTGGTCAGACCCGAGCCGCGCAGATCCCAGATGTCCATGATCGAGCGCAAGTAATCGGAGGTGTAGTACTTGCCGGAGGGCTGGGCCACGCGGACCGTGTGGAAGTGGGCCACGCCGGGGAACTGTTCGGGCTGGTCGCAGTAACGGCCGATGACGCCGCCGCCGTAGCCGAACACGCCCACGATGCCGCCGTGCTTCCAGTGGGTCTCCTTGTCCTTGTAGGAAAGTTCCAGCACGCCGAGCAGGTCGTCAGCACAATCAACCGGCACTTGGAAATCCTTGCCGTCGGGGTTCGCGGCCCGGTGCGCGGCTTCCTGTTTGATGTCGGACACGAAGCTGGGCCATGGCCCGGATTCGAGCTGGTCCAACAAGGGGGTTTGGTGTTTCGCCATTTGCTTCCTCCAGTGGGTTTTGAAGAGTTACCGCCTTAACCAGCTGACGCGCGTCCCGGACGGCGTGAACCGTCTCGGTCGCAGCCCCGACGACCGGCCCTGCTCGCCGACGGCCGGGGTGGTGTTCACGTTGGGGTCTGGATGGAAAGTGAACTTTTGCACAATCGCTCATGCCTTAAAATGACAACCGCCTTCTGTCAATGGGAAAACGCACCAAAGGCTGGTTCTTTCCGTAATCATCCCCATACCACGGTGGGCGGTCTGGCGCAAAGGCTTATTGCGGGAAAAGGCGAAAAGCCGCACCGGACTTGCCTGCCGGCCTGTTTTCGGCCATCACCGGCCCATGCCACACCTTGCCGACACGCCGATCTGCCGCCGCTGCGGCACGTGCTGCCGCCTGGGCGGACCGGCCCTGCACCGGCCGGATCTGCCCCTGGTCACGGGTGGGCTGTTGCCCCTTGCGGCCTTGCGCACCCTGCGCCGGGGCGAATACGTTACCGACAACGTAGCCGGCGGGATCGGTCCGGCTCCGGCCGAGCTCGTCACCATCGCCCCGGGTCCGGACGGCCGGACCTGCCGGTTTTTCACGCCGCCCGGCACGTGCGCCATCCACGCCGACCGGCCCCTGGAGTGCCGGCTGCTTTTTTGCGACGCACCCCAAGCCCTGGCCGCCGCCTACGACCGGGATCGCCTGAGCCGGGCCGACATCCTGGGTCCGGCCCATCCCCTGGCCGCCCTGTGCGCCGACCACGAAGCCGTGGTCGATCTGCCCCGGCTGGCACGCCTGTGCCGCTCCGCCTTGGCCGGCGACACGACCGCCCGGGACGAGGCCATGGGCCTGATCCGCTACGATGCCGCCTACCGGGAGCTGCTGCCGGCCAAGGCCGGCGTGCCGCTGGCGGCCATCCCCTTCTACCTCGGCCGCCCCCCCCGGGAGGCCTTGCCGGCCACCCGGGCCCTGCTTGACCGGTGCGGTCTTTACAAGGCAGGCCCGAGCGCCTAAATCAGGCAATGCCGCCAAACTTGACGGGCCTTGGGAGGTTTTATGAAACAGCTTACCCTCGCCTTTTGCCTTGTCATTTTGCTTGCCGCCACCGCCTGGGCCATGGACCCACGCCAGGGATTCGGCAAATATCGCTGGGGACAACCCTGCCAATCCTTTGTGACCGGCCCGGCCTGGGCCGTGGAGAGGGCCCGGCCGATCTGGGACCCCCAGGTCAGGGCCTTCGGCCTGGAATACGAGGCCGGCGACACCAGCAAGAGCCGGTTCGCGCTGCATTACAATAAGGATGAAAACCCGAATTTCGAGGGTGTGCCCTTGGGGCGCGCTTTTTACGGCTGTGACCGGACCACCGGTAAATTGTCCCTGATGGTGCTGTCCCACGACCTGCTCGCCGTGCCGGAACTCATCCGCAAGACCACCGCTTTTCTCGGACCACCCACCCAGACCACCATGGTCCAGACCATCTGGACCCTGCCTGAGCTTTACGTACAGATCGACCAAGTCTATATGATCCTCTACGACAGGCGGGCCGGGAAAATCGAATAAGAAGCTGCCGTCATTTATTTTACGCCAGGTTTTCAGGCGGCGCCGGATGCGGTGCCGCTTTTTTTTGCCAAAGTTTATTGACAATGATTTTCAAATTCATTTAAATCCCTCCGACACGACCGCACGCGCCAAGGAGGGGGCATGGAACGCAAAAGCCTCTACGACAACGCCGATTTCGCCTGTCCCATCGTGGGCACCTGCCTCACGGTCCACGAACTGCGCAAGATCTGCCGCAAATGCGGCAACGCCGAGGCGGCCACGGACTACGAGGCCCATATTTTCCTCGTGGGCCAGGCCAAGGAAGCCGGCAGCCCCACCGCCAAATACCTTCAGAAATTCCTGGACAGGAAATACCGCAACGAGTTGCGCGCCTTTTTCAAGATCGACGACCCCGGGGAACTGCGCCGCCTGTGGCGCCAAAAGGCCGACACCGGCAACATACCCGGCGCCTTCTGGGCCCTGATGTCCCACCCCACGGCCCCGGAAACCCTGCTGCGCGAAGTCTACGGCGAGGTGCACATGCTCTCCCACCGGGTGG
>JAWRKJ010000122.1:0-6867 GCA_040307025.1 Desulfovibrionaceae bacterium
ATCCGCACCCAGCTCCACCTGACCGATATGCCCATCATCGCCATGACCGCTCATGCCATGGCCAGCGACAGGGCCGCGAGCCTCGAAGCCGGCATGAACGATCACGTCAACAAGCCCATCGATCCCAAGGAGCTCTTCGACGCCTTGGCACGCTGGATCGCACCGCAGGCGAGGCAGTCCCGCGCCTCAGGCGACAGGCCGGAGGCCGCCGGACAGGCCAGCGCCCCGACCATCGGCCCCGTGCTGCATGCCGAGCTGGGACTGTCCCGGGTCCGCAACAACGCGGAGTTGTACCGCAAGCTCTTACGGGTTTTTCTCGAAAAATACGGCTCCAGCGTCCGCGAGATTCGAGCCCGGCTCGCCGAGGAAGATGTGGGGACGGCCCGACGTCTGGCCCACACGCTCAAGGGCGTGGCCGGTAATATCGGGGCCATGACACTGTATCAGGGCGTGATCGAAGTCGAAGCCTGCATCGGCATCCAGCCTCGTCGTTGCGAACGGGTGTTGGCCAAGCTCGATGGAACCCTTGCCGCAACGATGCAGGCCATTGGGGATTTCCTGGCCGATTCCATCGAGCCGGCAGCAGCCCCTCCCCCGGGGGGCGCCCGCGACCTCCCGGAAGCACTTGGCGAGCGCTATGGAGACTGGCTTGATCTGCTCACCCAGCATGATACCCGGTCCCTGGAAGTCTTTCGGGAACTCCAGCCGGCCCTGCAGGCTGTTTCCGCCAAGGCCGCGGGCGATATCGGCCGGTCCCTGGAGCGACTCGACTTCCGCAGCGCCCGGGAGCAGGCCCTCGCCCTGCGCGACGCCGTGATCACCCGGGGGGGGGGCCTTGCCGGTTGAAGCCGCTGTCCACCCCGGTCCCCCCATGATTTGTCTCCCTGTGTCCGGCCGACCCAGGCCGCTGGTTCCATCCCCGATGCGCGGAGAGGAGAAGTCCATGCCCGACGTACGGTTCAGGCTGCTTGTGGTGGACGACGAACGGCAGAACCTGACCATGCTCAATGCGATCCTGCACGATGACTACGCCGTGAGTGTCGCCCCAAGCGGGGCCGAGGCCCTGGAACTCCTGGACAGCCCCGTCGTCTTCGACCTTATCCTGCTCGACGTCATGATGCCGGACATCGACGGTTACGAGGTGTGCCGCCGTATCAAGGCGGATGCCCGGCTCCGGGATATTCCCGTCATTTTCGTGACCGCCCTGGATCGCGCCGAAAACGAGGAGCGAGGCTTGGGGCTTGGGGCGGTGGACTACATCATCAAGCCCTTCAAGCCGCCGATCGTTCTGGCCAGGGTCAGGACCCACCTGGCCCTGTACCGGCAGCAGCAGATCCTCGAACAACGTGTGGCCGAACGGACGGCCAGCCTGCGCAAGGCCAAGGAAGAGGCCGAGGCCGCCAACAACGCCAAGACAGCCTTTCTGGCCAACATGAGTCATGAACTGCGCACGCCGCTCAACGGTATCCACGTAATTTTACAGCTCTTTGCCGGCTCCGATCTGGACGCGGACCAAAGGGAACTGGTTTCCTATATGACCCGGTCGGCCAACCGGCTGCTCAATCTGCTCAGCGCCCTCTTCGAACTTTCCCAGATCGAGGCGGGGCGCCTGCGCGTGAAGCCCGAGCCCTTCGATCTGGCCCAGGCCCTGGCCAGCTTGTCCCGCCTGGTGACTCGCCGGGCCACCGGCAAGGGCCTCCGGTTCCTGTTCAGCCTGGATGCGAGCACGCCCACCCAGGTGGTGGGGGACAGGGCCGCGTTTCTCCAGATTCTGGTCAATCTCCTGGACAACGCCGTCAAGTTCACGGCCCAAGGGGAGATCACGCTCCGCGTGCGTCCCTTGCCCGGAGCCGGGGGTGTGTCGCCCGAGACCAGTGCCGCATCCGGGGCTCCGGCCCCGATCTGGATCGGTTTTTTCGTGCGGGATACCGGGGTCGGCATCAGCCAGGACAAGTTGGAGGAAATCTTCCGCAGCTTTGTCATAGCCGAGGATTTCCTGAGCAAGGAGCTGGGCGGGGCCGGACTCGGGCTCAGCATCGCCAACCATCTGGCGGCGTTGCAGGGGGGGCGCATCACGGTGCGCAGTCGCCTCGGCCGGGGCAGCCTGTTCCGCCTGGAACTGCCCTTTGCGACCGCAGCCCCTTCGCCCGCCACCGCGTCAGCGGCCCAGGCCTCCGGCGGCTAAAGGGCTGGCGTCCACTGGCCTCCCGATCAGGAACTGCCGATGGCGATGCCGGTCAAAAAGACCAGCACTCCGCCCAAGACAACCTGCAGGGCCGCCGAGACAATGGGCGTGTCCATGTAATGGGAGCGTATCCAGGTGATGGCGGCGAGTTCGATGGCCACCACGGCCAGGGCCACCATGATGGCCAGGTGGTAGCTGCCGATGAGAAACGGCAGGGTGTGGCCGATGCCGCCGAGGGTGGTCATGAGCCCGCACACGAGGCCGCGGATCCAGGGATGGCCCCGGCCGGTCATGCTGCCGTCGTCGGACAGGGCCTCGGCAAACCCCATGCTGATGCCGGCGCCCAGGGAGGCGGCCAGGCCGACGAGAAAGGCCTGCCAACTGTCATGGGTCGCGGCGGCCGCGGCAAAAACTGGCGCCAGGGTCGAAACGCTCCCGTCCATGAGCCCGGCCAGACCCGGCTGCACGACCTGCAGGGCGTACAGGCGCCGTTTCGTCGCGTCCTCGGTTTCCAGGGCGTCCTTGTCCAGATTGACCTTGGCCAGATGCTGGGCATTGGCTTCATGCGTGCGTTCGGCCTGGGCCAGGTCGTCGAGCAGGCGGCGGATAGCGACATCCCCGGTCCGGGCGGCGGCCTTGGCGTAGAACTGCTCGGTTTCCATCTCCATGGCCGCGGCGAAATGGCGCACGGCGTCGAGTCCGAGGGGCCGCACCAGCCAGACGGGCTTGCGCTGTACGAAGCCCTTGACGTCCTGGCGGCGGATGAGCGGGATATGGTCGCCGAACTTACGCTTGAAGAGGTCGGTCAGGCTCTGGCGATGGGCCGATTCCTCGGCGCCCATGCCTTCCAAGACCTTGGCCGTGGCCGGGAACGACTCGCGCAGGCCGTCGGCGAAATCGGCATAGACCCGCTCGTCTTCCTCTTCCAGGGAGATGGCGAGGGCCAGGATTTCCGCCTCGCTGAGTTCTGCAAATCTTTTCATACCATTCGCGTGTGCAGGTTCATGGTTTCAACTGCATCCCGGGACAACCCGGCACGCCGGTCCAAGGGCCTTTTCGCTCTCAACGCACAGCGGTGGCGGCGCGCCAGCCGTTGCTGATGCCGGCCAGATCCTGCCGCACCGTTTCCGGCAGATCGCGGTAGGGCTGCATGACCGTTCCCGGATACCCGTCCGTGATGACGGCCAGGGCGCGTTCGGATGTCAGGCTGAAATGGCGCAGATCCGGCGGGGCCGGCAGCAGGGTCCGGCCAAAGGCACTGACTCCGCCTTCCGGGCCGTGGCAGGTGGAGCACGTGGCGTCCCAGAGGCGTTTGGCTTGCTCTCCGGCCGGCTGGGCCGGAGCCGGGACCGTGGTGAACATGGCGAACCGGCTGCCCAGGGTGTCGAGCAGCCGTTCCAGCTTGTCGCGGTCGAAGAACCGGAAATAGGGCATGCCCGAGCCGTTGGTGCCGTTTTGCAGGATGCCGTAGAGGTAGGCCCGATCGGCCCGGATGGCGGACAAGTCCTCGGCCGGAATCAGCAGCCGCCGCGCGGCCGGACCGTCTCCCCGGCCGGTCTGGCCGTGGCAGGGCTGGCAGGCGCCGGTAAAAATCGTCTCGCCGTTGTCGTAGACGACCGACAGCTTGGTCTTGAAGGCGGCCAGGGCCGCCTCCCGGTAGGGGGTCAAGGCCTTGGACCGGTCGGCGCGGGCCTCCCGGGCCAGGGCATGGGACGCGGCCAGGGCGCGGTCTTGCAACAGCTGGCGCGCGGCGAGCATGGAGACGAAAAGCACGGGCAGCAACACGAGAAGTGCACGCGCGCTGCGGGTCGGGGCGCCGGGTTCGGCCGGGCGCAGACTCCACAACGCGAGCATGGCCGCGCCGGCGCCGATGGTCACGGCCGCAAGCACGGGCCAGTCCAGGCCCTCGGCCACGGAAAAGACGAGCGGAATGCCGATGACGACCTGGAGGAGCGTGGCCCCGAGCAGCCAGAGGCGCAACCGTTCGGCCTTGCCGGGCTGGTCCTTGGCCGAGAAAAACAGATGGAAGGCCGCCCCGAACACCAGGGCCGCGCCCAGGATGTGCAGGTAGCGCAAGAGCCAATGGGGAGAAAAGACCGCGTCGAAATGCGGTCCCTTGGCCGCGAAGTCCGGCCAGAAGCCTTGGCGCTCCATGAGGGAAAGGGCGCCGGTGAAAATGGCCGGCACCGTGAGCAGGGCGCCAAGTCCCACCGCGCCGCACAGCAGGGGCAGCCAGGGCCGGCCGGCGATCTTGTGGCCAAAGGCGTCGATGGTCAAAAAGGCCACGATCAAAAGCGGAATCACGGCCAGCCAGGCGTAGGCGAACAGGCCGGTGGCGGTGAAAAAGGCATGGGAATAGCGCACCTGGATCAGCAGCAGCGGCCCGACGCCGAGCACCACGGCCAGGCTTTTGAGTCCCAGGTGGGTGGTGACGACTTTTTTGTTCCACAGCTGTCCGGCCGCATCGCGCTCAAGCCAGGCCTTGAGGAAAAAGACAAAGCCCAGCATGGCCGTGCCGAGCATGAGCAGCACGAACAGCAGATGCAGGCCGAACGTGAGAAACAGCAGGCCCTCCAACCAGCTTTCCGGCAGCGGCAAGGCAAGGAACAGATCCGTCCAGTGGCCCATGGCTAGTTCTCCTTGAGCAACCGCGGCTGGCGGACTGCGTTGGGGTTGGCTAGGCCGTAGAGATAGGCGGCCATGGTCAGGCGCTCTTCCTCGGTGCCGGAAAAGGGCGTCATGAACGGCGCCAGGCCCTGGGTGAGGCCGGTGATGGCATTGACCCCTTCCAGGGTGCGGCCGGCCAGACGCTGGCTGATGTCGTTGATGCCGCCGATGGTGTGGCACACGCCGCAATTGGCGTCGAACAGGGCCCGGCCGGCCACGGCCGGCGACGACTGGCCGGGCCGGGTGTTGACCCAGGCCAGATGCGGCAGCAGGCCTTGCTTTTTGGCCGTCAGGGCCTCGGTTTCGGCCAGGGGGATCTGGTTGGCGTACATGTAGCCCGGCAGCAGGTAGGGCCCGCGCACGAATTCCCGGATGCGCTCGAATTCCACCACCAACCCCACGCACAGGATCAGGGTCGGGATGCACAGCAGGCGGCTGAGGCCTGGGCGCCTGAGCAGCGCGGCCAGGGCCGTAAGGACGATGCCCAGGCCGGCCAGGCCGTTGGCCAGGGGCAGCAATCCCGGCTGCTGGGCCCAGGCGGACGTGGCCACGGCAAATTTCCAGTGGGTCAGGTAGGTGGCCGGGATGTTGTCGAAATAGACCAGGGCGCTGCCCGTCGTGAGAGCCGCCGCGCCCAAAAACACCCCGCCGCACAGGCGCAGCACCCGGCCGCGTTCCTGGGGCGATCCGGCAAAACGCCAGGCCGTCCAGGCCAGGGCGAAAAGCGCGCCCAGGGCCAAGCCGGCGCTGACCCGCAAAAAACACTGCGGCACAAAGGTCGGGTTGAAATAGGCCTGGGCAAAGCCCTGTCCCCAGGGCCAGCCGTCCGGGGTGAGCATGAAACCGAGGATGCCGGAGATGAGGATGGCCGAGAGCACGGCCATGCCGACATAGCCGAAACCGACGACCATGAGCGTTCGGGGTCTGGTCGTGGCCAAGCGGTCCCAGAGGAAATAGTAGATGAGCAGAAACACGACCTCGGCCGTAAACGCCCCCCATTCGATGAACCAGGGCCAGAAAAAGAGGTGAATCAGGGAGCCGATGCCTTCCGGGGCCAGGGCGCCGGTGATGAACCAGATGCCGACCCCGGTGACCGCGCCGACGGACGTGGTGACGACCACGGTGGGGCCAAGCAGGCTGCGACCGGCCTTAGCCCAGAACGTGCCCCGGCCCAGGGCGGTGAGGGTTTGCAGGAGCACGGCCATGGTCACGAGGCCAATGGCCAGACCGTGGCTGATCAGCACGTGGAGCACGGCATCCAGGGCAATGGCCATGCCGTCGCCCCAAAACGGGATGTGCAGGATGGGGAAGGTCATGGCTTATTGTCCTAGCGGCAGAGCGATTTCGCGTTCGACCTTGTCCGGATGGGTGGACGTGAAGTGGGGGCGCGGCTTTTCGTGGACAAAGGCGGCTACGTCCAGGGCTTGTTCCTGGGTCAGGGACGGGGCGTTTTTGGGCATGAACCGCCAGGCGAAAACCGAGAAGGTCCGGATGCGGTGGATGCCCGCGCCGTCGTTGTAGGCGCCGTCGCCCCACAGCGCCGGCGCAATGGGCGTGCCGTTGCCGTTGTCGCCGTGGCAGCGGGTGCAGACCTCGCCGTAGACCGTGGCGCCGACGGCGGCGTCGGGCTGGTGTTTGTTGTCCAGGGAGGCCGGGAACGGCATCCAGGGGATTTGGGCATAGATCGGGATACCCTTGGAAATCCATTGGAAATAGACGAGCAGGGACTGCATGACCTGTGAATTCCAGGCCGGTGCGGTTCCGTTCATGCTGCGCTCGAAACAGCCCTGGGTGCGCAGGGTCAGGTCCGTGGCATAGTCGCGGCGGCTGCGGTACAGCGGATAGGCGGCGCCGACCCCGACCAGGGTGATGGTATTGAGGCTGCGGCCGCCGTCGAAATGGCAGTTCGTGCAGGCAAGGTCGTTGCCGACGTATTTCCCGGCATACTTCTTCGTTTCGGTCATGATCTTGTAGCCGAGCAGCACGGCATCCCGGATTTTGGGCGGCGCGTCTTC
>JAWRKJ010000123.1:0-5113 GCA_040307025.1 Desulfovibrionaceae bacterium
TCAGTCCGGAGACGGCTTCCGGTACGGCATGAACAAGGAAAAAGCCGCCATCGAACGGGAGCGGCTTTTCAAGATCATCGAAGACCTCGTGCTCTGGGAGAACACCAACAACGAAGCCGTGCTGGCCAAGGCGCGCAAAGAGATTTGGCGTTCCTGGCGCGAGACTTGCGAGCTGAACAAGAACCACCCGCAGGCGGCGGAACTGTTCAACCCGGACAAGCTGCCCGCGTTCCACGACCCCTTCGCGGGCGGTGGAGCCCTTCCCCTTGAGGCGCAGCGCTTGGGGCTAGAGGCCTACGCCTCGGACCTGAACCCCGTGGCCGTGACCATCAACAAGGCCATGATCGAGATTCCGCCCAAGTTCGCTGGACGCGCACCTGTTGGGCCTCGGCTGAAGGGCGAGAGCCAAAGTTCGCTGCACGAGGGCTGGACTGGAGCCAAGGGACTGGCCGAGGACGTGCGGCGCTACGGGGCGTGGATGCGCGATGAAGCGCAGAAGCGCATTGGTCACCTGTACCCGAAGATAGAGGTCACGCCAGCCATGGCTGCCGAACGCCCCGACCTGAAGCCGCTCATCGGGCACAAGCTCACGGTCATCGCCTGGCTGTGGGCGCGCACGGTGAAGAGCCCCAACCCGGCCTTCAGCCATGCAGAAGTGCCACTGGTAACCACCTTCGTGCTCTCCAACAAGGCAGGCAAGGAAGCATATGTTGAACCGATTGTAGAGCGCGGCAGCTACCGTTTCGCTGTGAAGGTCGCTCCCCCTTCAAAGGAAGCAGAGAACGGGACCAAGCTGGCCAGAGGGGCAAATTTTCGGTGCATCATGTCAGACTCTCCAATAGAAACGAAGTACATCCGAGCCGAGGCCCAGGCGGGACGGATGAAAAGGAGACTTTTGGCTGTCATTGCTGAAGGCCAAGGAAAACGTATTTATTTGAATCCGACGCACGAAATGGAGGATATTGCTCATAAGGCATCCCCGAGTTGGAAACCAGATTTGCTCGTTACGACTCCTTGCCATGACATTGACAGACTCCCCATGTACGGGATGTACACATGGGGAGATGCATTTACATCCCGCCAGCTTGCCGCGTTAACCACTTTTTCCGACCTCGTTGGCGAAGCAATCCGAAAGGTGCGTGAAGATGCGTTGGCCGCTGGCATGGATAGCGACGATGTCGGGTTAGATGGCGGTGGAGCCGGTGCTTCTGCCTATGCCCAGGCGGTGGGAGTGTATTTGGCCTTGGGAACCGGAAGGAGTGCAAACTACTGGTCTTCCCTAACTCCTTGGGGGGGAGATTTTATTGTTCAGACGTTTGGGCGCCAAGCTATTCCGATGGTTTGGGATCATGCAGAGGCTAACCCTTTCTCTGATTCCACCGGCAACTGGCGTGGAGCAATCGAGTGGATTGCGAAGGTTCTAGAGACGAGTATTTGTGCGATTGGAGCCGGGTATGCTCAACAGCTAGATGCACAGACGCAGACCGTTAGCTTGAATAAACTTATCTCGACCGACCCGCCATATTATGACAATATCGGATATGCTGACCTCTCTGATTTTTTTTATGTTTGGCTACGCAACTCGCTCCGGCCAATCTTCCCAAAACTCTTCGCGACGCTGTCGACTCCCAAGGGAGAAGAGTTGATTGCTAGCCCATACCGCCACGGCAGTAAAGAAAAGGCAGAATTGTTTTTTCTTGATGGCATGACGAGTGCGATGCATAACATCGCAGAGCAAACTCACCACGCTTTTCCTGTAACCATTTATTATGCGGACAAACAGGCAGAAACGAAAGGTGATGTCGGGACATCTAGCACTGGTTGGGAGACATTTCTTGAGGCCGTGTTGCGGGCTGGATTTGCTATCACTGGCACCTGGCCTGTTCGAGCGGAGCGTGACAAAGGGCTAAAGTCTGGAACCAATGTTCTTGCGTCTTGTATAGTTCTCGTCTGCCGCAAGCGCCCTGCTGACGCACCCACAGTGAGCCGCCGCGAGTTCCTACGCGAACTCAATGCCGTACTGCCCGAGGCACTGGACGAGATGACACAGGGCGGCGTCAACTCGCCGGTGCAGCCAGTGGACCTCTCGCAGGCCATCATCGGGCCGGGCATGGGCATCTTCAGCCAATACGCAGCCGTGCTCGAAGCCGACGGCACGCCCATGAGCGTGAAGACCGCACTCCAGCTCATCAACCGCTTCCTGGCCGAGGATGACTTCGAGCATGACACCCAGTTCTGCCTGCTCTGGTTCGAAAAGCAGGGCTGGGCCGTTGGCCAATACGGAGAAGCCGACGTGCTGGCTCGCGCCAAGGGCACCAGCGTGGGCGGACTTGTTCAGGCCGGTGTGGCGGAAAGCGGCGGCGGCGACCTGCGCCTGCTCAAGTGGAGCGAGCTGCCGCGCGACTGGTCCCCGGAGACCGACACACGCTTGCCCATTTGGGAGGCCCTGCACCACCTGATCCGCGCCCTGAACCAAGGGGGCGAAGCCGACGCCGGTCGCCTTCTGGCGCGCATGGCCGAGAAAGCCGAACCCATCCGCGCCCTGGCCTACCGCCTGCACACCCTGTGCGAGCGCAAGGGCTGGTCCGAGGATGCGCGCGCGTACAACGAACTCGTCGCCGCCTGGACGGGCATTGAGACGGTTGCGGCCGACACGGGCCACGGCAAGCAGAAGAGCCTCTTCGACTAGGAGAAACACCATGACGTTGAAACCTTGGCGCGAAATCGCCGTTCCCCACGAGGACGTGCTGCAAGGCACCTTCAAGCAGGCCGAGTTCGCGGCTGATCTGTCCCGCGTCCACGCTGGAAGCGCCACCGCCGAGTACCAGAACCCGGCGCTGTTCTTCCAGCGCACGTTCATCACTGAGGGCATGCGCCTGCTCCTGGACTCCGTGGTCAAGCGCCTGTGCGGCAGGGGTGGCGACCCGGTCATCCAGCTGCAGACGGCCTTCGGCGGCGGCAAGACGCACACCATGCTGGCCGTGTACCACCTCGTCAGCCGGAACGGCGGCAAGGTCATGGTCAGCGATTTGCCCGGCGTGCCGACCATCCTCGACGCAGCGAACATCACGGAGTTGCCGTCCGCCCGCGTTGTCGTGCTGGACGGCATCAAGTCCTCTCCCAACCAGCCCATCGTGCGGGACGGGCAAACCATCCGCACCCTGTGGGGCGACTTGGCGTGGCAGCTCGGCAAGGCCGAGGGCTATGCCCTTGTCGCCGACGCCGACGCCTCGGGCACCTCGCCGGGCAAGCAGGTGCTGGAGAAGCTGCTGGAGCGCTATGCCCCCTGCGTCATCCTCATCGACGAGCTCGTGGCCTACGTGCGCCAGTTTACGGAAGGGACAACCCTGACCGGCGGCACCTTCGACTCCAATCTGAGCTTCGTGCAGGCCCTCACCGAGGCCCTCAAGGCCGTGCCGACAGCTGTGCTCCTGGCCTCGTTGCCGGAGTCCGCCAAAGAGGCGGGAAGCCAGCACGGCGTCAAGGCGCTTGAGGCCCTATCGCACTACTTCGGGCGCATCCAAGCGCTTTGGAAGCCCGTTGCGACGGAGGAGGCCTTCGAGATTGTGCGGCGCCGCCTGTTCACCAGCATCAGCGACAGAGCGGCGGCGGAGGCCGTGTGCAGGGCGTTTGCGGACTACTACACCTCAAACGCCGAAGACTTCCCTCGCGAGACCCAGGAGAGCCGGTACTATGACCGGCTGATGCAGGCCTACCCCATCCACCCGGAGGTGTTCGATCGGCTCTACGAGGACTGGTCCTCGCTCGACAACTTCCAGCGTACCCGTGGCGTACTGAAGCTCATGGCCAAGGTTATCCACCGGCTTTGGAAGGACAACGACAAGGACCCCCTCATCATGCCGGGGAGCTTCCCCTTGGCCGACGCCGAGACACGCAACGAGATGATCTACTACCTGCCCCAAGGGTGGGACCCGGTGGTGGAGCGCGACATCGACGGTGAGCGCGCCGAAACCACCGAGCTTGAGCAGGACACCCGGCTTGGCAGCGTTCAGGCTTGCCGACGTACTGCCAGAGCGATCTTTTTGGGCAGTGCGCCAAGCACCCAGAACCAAGTCGTGCGCGGCATTGAAGCGGAACGCGTCGCCCTTGGAGTGGCGCAGCCCGGGCAGCAGGTCGGCGTCTACAAGGACGCACTGCGCCGGTTGATAGACAAACTGCACTACCTGAACAGCGGCAACAACCGGTTCTGGTTCGATACTCGCCCGAACCTGCGGCGGGAAATGGAAGACCGCAAACGGCGCTACAAGGACCAGGAGGACGTGTTCCCTTACATCCGCGAGCGGGTAAAAAAGGCCTTTCACGGCTCCGGCGTATTCGGCGGCGTCCATGTCTTCACGGGCAGCATCGATGTGCCAGACGACTGTCAGCTTCGCCTCGTGGTTCTGCCTCCTGACACGGCCTACAGCCGGACCGGCCCCGATCGTGCCACCGAACAGGCTGCCGCGATGCTGCAGAACCGAGGTGTTCCGCCACGCTTCAATAAGAATCGGCTGATCTTCCTGGTGGCCGATGGAGACAGCGTTGGCCGGCTCAAAGATCAGGTGCGGTCTGTGTTGGCGTGGCAGTCCATCGTGGACGACATCAAGGACATGAAACTCAACCTCGACCAGTTCCAGGCGAGGCAGGCTCAAAAGAGTCTGGACGACGCCGGCGAGACCCTACGGCGTATGGTGCGCGAGACTTACAAGTGGCTGGTGGCTCCCGTGCAGGACGCCAGGCCCGGAAATGGCTTGCCAGAAATCACATGGGAGCGATTCCAGATCAATCCCGGTGCGCAACAGCTCACGCAGGAAGTCGAGCGTGTGCTCAAGGAGAACGAACTCCTCATCACCGAGTGGGCTCCAATCCACCTCACCAAAATGCTCCGGGACTGGTTCTGGAAAGAGGACGCCGAGGACGTCAAGGCGCGTGAGGTGTGGGAGCAGACCTGCAAGCAGCTGTACCTGCCAAGGCTCAAGGATGAGGCGGCCTTCAAGAACACCCTGGGCGCAGGCTCAACCAGCCGGGAGTTCTTCGGTTTCGCACAGGACAAAGGCAAGGAAGGCTACATCGGGTTCAGTTTCGGGACCGCGCCGGTGCTGTTTCTGGATGC
>JAWRKJ010000124.1:0-5827 GCA_040307025.1 Desulfovibrionaceae bacterium
CCCGGGGCCGTTAGGATCATCCCTAGGCAGGAATGATCTGGTAGTAGGCCTTCTTGAAGACCGTGGTCTCCTTGGTGGCCGGATCGTACTTGGAGTTGACGAAGCACTTCCACTTGCTGTCGTCGAGGCCGAGGAAGTCGCCGCGGTAGTAGAAGCCCGGGTAACGGGTCTCTTCACGGAACATGATGTGGGTCATGTGCAGGCGCACCGTCCACAGGCGGTGGTACTGCTCCCAGCAACGCATCAGTTCGTGCAGGTCGCGGGCGGCCAGCTTGGCGCTGTCCTCTTCCAGGTACTGCAGCAGCTGGAAGCCGGTGTCGAGCAGGGACTTGGAGGTGGTGTACATGGTCATGCAACCTCCGCCGTACTCGTCCGTGCACTTCACCAGGCGCATCATGAAGTTGTGCGGGGTGATGTAGTTCGGGTTGACAACCGGATCGGTGGACACACCGACGTTGTCTTTGAAGGTGTACCAGGGCTGGTAGATCTGCTTGGCCAGATCGGCGGCCTTCTCAGCCACGGTGGGCTTGAAGTCCTTGTGATCCACGACCCAGCGCACCATCTGCTTGCCGGCGATGCGGCCCTCGGCGTGGGAGCCCGAGGAGAACTTGTGACCGGAAGCGCCGACGCCGTCAGCGCAGGTGAACAGACCGTTGACGGTGGTCATACGGTTGTAGACCTTGCCGTTGTCAGCCTTGATCTTGTACTCGTCCGGCACCCAGGCTTCGTCCGGGCCGGAGACCCAGATACCGCAGCAGCCGGAGTGGGAACCGAGCAGGTACGGCTCGGTCGGCATGATCTCGGAGCCCTTCTTCTCGGGCTCGGTATCGGTGCAGGCCCACAGGTTGGCCTGGCCGACGCACATATCGAGGAAGTCTTCCCAGGCTTCGCTCTCGAGGTGCTTCTGCTGCTCGGCGTTCAGGTTGGCGAAGGTGTTCTGCAGGGCGCTCTTGGTGTCCATGTAGATCGGACCGCGACCTTCGCGCATTTCACGCAGCATCATGTGGTTACGCAGGCAGGTCGGGATGATGTTGCCCTTGGCGTAGCCACGATCCTCGTAGGGCTTCAGCATGGCCTTGTTGGTGGCGCAGTAGTCTTCACCCTTGGCGTTGGTCGCCTTGGCCTTGAAGAGCAGGAACCAAGCGCCGACCGGGCCGTAACCGTCCTTGAAACGGGCGGGGACGAACCGGTTTTCCATCATGGTCATCTCGGCACCGGCCTGAGCGCACATGGTGTAGGTGGAACCAGCGTTCCAAACCGGGTACCAGGCGCGGCCCATGCCTTCACCAGTGGACCGGGGGCGGTACACGTTGACCGCGCCGCCGCAGGCCACCAGGATGGCGTTGGCCTTGAAGACATACACCTTGTTCTCACGGGTGGAGAAGCCGACCGCACCGGCGATGCGGTTGGGGGTGTTGGCATCGAGGAGCAGCTTCACGATGAAGACGCGCTCGAGATAGCGATCCTGGCCCAGGGCGTTTTTGGCAGCCTCGGCCACGATGCACTTGTAGGACTCGCCGTTGATCATGATCTGCCAGCGGCCGGAACGGACGGGCTTGGCACCGGTGCGCAGGGACACGCCGGCGGCCTTGGACTGGGCGCCGTCGAGGTTGTGACCGTTGGCGTCCTTGGTCCAGCAGGGCAGGCCCCACTCTTCGAACAGATGGACGGAATCGTCGACGTGACGGCCGACGTCGAAAATGAGGTCCTCGCGCACCAGGCCCATCAGGTCGGTGCGGACCATGCGGACGTAGTCGTCGGCATTGTTGTCGCCCAGGTAGGTATTGATGGCGGACAGGCCCTGGGCCACGGCGCCGGAACGCTCAAGGGCGGCCTTGTCGACCAGCATGATATTGATCCCACCGATCTTGTCGGCCCAACGGCAAGCCTCGTAGGCCGCGCCGCAGCTGCCCATACCGCCGCCGACGATGAGGATGTCGACGTCTTTTTCAATCAGTTCCGGCTCGGCGAGAGCAACGCCTTTGGGCTCGTCCTTCACGGGAATGGTCGGCATAATATGGTTCCTCCGTAGGGTGGATGACTATTTGTTAGGGTTCCGGACTACTTGCAGAAGCCGTCGAGCCAGCACTGGGTGGTGTCCATGCCGGTGACGTCGAACTTCTTGCCCAGGGCTTCCTGAGGAACGGCCAGGGCGGTCTCGGTGAAGAGCAGTTCGGAATCCAGGTCAGCGCCCTCGGGCTTGCCCTCGTAGGGCTTGATGGAGCCTTCAGGAGTGGTACGGATGGGGAACTTGAAGCGCTTGATGTTGCCGTTGCGGAACTTCACGGTCCACATGATGGAATCGGCCGAACGCATGGGGATGGACGTTCCGCCCATGGGAGCGAAGTCGGCATAGGGGCGAGCCGAAATGGCGCCCTGGGGGCAGATCTTCACGCAGGAGTAGCATTCCCAGCAGGCGGACGGCTCCTGGTTGAAAGCACGCATTTCCTGAGGATCCAGAATCATCAAATCATTGGGGCAAATGTACATGCACGCGGTCTTTTCACCGCCTTTGCATCCGTCACACTTGCTCGGATCCACAAAGGTAGGCATAGTTCATCCTCCAAACGTTTAGTTGTTGAACACCCAGCGCCCAATCTTTCGAGCGACACGCCTTGCGACAGGACATCCGCGTGCCGGACCGGCGCCGCCCCTGCGGCGTCTTTTCCCGGCCTGCCCTGTCGTGGCGTGGCCTGGTGCCGACATCGGGAACTCGTAGCCTTGGGCTCTCGGGCCATGGGCCAACCCGCCCGAACAGCCGGCAAGCCCGCAGCTTCGCTACCGTTTTCGACCTGCTAGCGGTTAGCTTGTGCGCAATTTAACAAGGTCGAAAACCCGCGTCAAGGGCGAAAGTTCTTTTTTTCACGTCCCCCGAACACAACGCGAAACCTACCCTGCCATGGATGAACCATGGCTCCCATGCGACAGAGGCAGTCCTGATGCTCCTTCCCTCCTAGCAGGTCACTCCCACCCGCGCAAGCCCTTTCGGCTTTTTACCCCATCACCTCCACCCTTGTTCTGCGCCTCGGGATTTATTTCCCACCCCCCTGCCCGCCCCACACCGCTTGACACCGTGGTGCCCGCCCGGCTATCGCCTCCCCTGTTTCGTGACCCTTCGAGAAACGGAAGACGGTGCGAATCCGTCGCAGACGCGCTGCTGTATACGGGGTTTGCGGCCGCGTTCACTGAGCCCACGCTCGGGAAGGACGCCGCCAGTGCCACCGGTCCCCGGGACCGCCCCCGCAAGCCAGAAGACGCCTCGAAGCCGGTCGGCATCCAGGCCTCGCGACATGGGCCGGAGTGACCAGGGCTCGCCCGCCCCGCGCGAGGCGATCCCCATCACCCGTGGCCCGTTCTCCCTGCCGGAGGACGGGTTTTCCTTTTGCGCACGCGGTGCGCGTCGTTGCGTCGCGGTCCCTGCCGGCCTCCAGCAACGCCCGAAAGGGCAAGACAAGGAGCCTTTCGCATGGTGACGCATTCCCTGGGATTTTCCCGCATGGGCCTTGGGCGCGAGCTCAAGACCGCCCTCGAAGCCTTTTTCAACGGCCGCCTCGACGGCCCGAGCCTCGAAACCACCGCCGCCGGCCTGCGCCTGCGCCACTGGACCCTCCAGCGCGACGCCGGCATCGACCTCGTGCCCGTGGGCGACTTCTCCCTCTACGACCACATGCTCGACACCGCCTTGCTTTTCGGCGTCGTGCCCGAGCGCCACGGCCTTTCCGGCGAACCCGTGGACCTGGCCGCGTACTTTCGCCTGGCCCGGGGCGGCCGGGACGCCCGGGGCGCGGAAGTCACGGCCCTGGAAATGACCAAATGGTTCGATACCAACTACCATTATCTGGTGCCGGAGTTCGCGGCCGGTCAGACCTTCCGGCTCGACCCCGGGCGTCTGCTCGGCCAGGTCCGGGAGGCGGTCACGGCCGGGTTCGCGCCCAAGGTCGTGCTGCCCGGTCCCCTCACTTTCCTGACCCTGGGCAAGGCCCCGGACGGCGTGGACCGGCTGGACCTGCTCCCCGGACTCCTGGACGCCTACGCCGCGCTCCTGGCCCTGCTGGCCCGGGAATGTCCCTGGATCGAGCTCGACGAGCCCATCCTGGTCCAGGACCTGCCCCGGGACGTGGCCCACGCCTTTCCCGACACGTACCGGCGGCTTGTCGCGGCGGCCGCCCCGGCCAAGGTCCTGCTCGCCACGTATTTCGGCTCCATCGCCCACAACCTCGACTGCGTGGCCGGGGTGCCCCTGGCCGCGCTCCACGTGGACCTCGTCCGCGCCCCCGAGCAGCTCGCCCTGGTGGCCAAGGCCCTGGCCCCCGAAACCGCCCTGTCCCTGGGCCTGGTCGACGGGCGCAACATCTGGCGCGTGGACGCGGCCGCGGCCCTGGCCCGCATCGATCTGGCCGCGCAACACCTCGGCTCCGACCGGCTTCTGCTCGCCCCGTCGTGCTCCCTGCTCCACTGCCCCATCGACCTCGCGGCGGAAACGGACCTCGACCCGGAACTGCGGTCCTGGATGGCCTTTGCCGCGCAAAAATGCCGCGAGGTGCGCCTGCTCGCCGACGCGGCCGCGCCCGGCGGTCCCGACCGGCCGGACGTCGCCGAGGCCCTGGCCGCCAACCGCCGCGCCTGGGAATCCCGCCGCCAAAGCCCCCGCACCCAGGTCGCGGCCGTGCGCGCGCGGTTGGCCGCCATCACCCCGGCCATGTTCAATCGCGCCACGCCCTACCCCGAACGGGCGCGCCGCCAACACGCCGCCTTGGGCCTGCCCGCGCTCCCGACCACGACCATCGGCTCCTTCCCCCAGACAGCGGAGATCCGCAGCGCCCGGCGCCGCTTCAAGTCCGGCGAACTCTCCACGGACGCCTACGACGCCTTTCTCAAGACGACCATCGCCGACACCATCGCCCGCCAGGAGGCCCTGGGCCTCGACGTGCTGGTCCACGGCGAACCCGAGCGCAACGACATGGTGGAATATTTCGGCGAGCGCCTGGACGGGTTCTGCTTCACACGAAACGGCTGGGTGCAAAGCTACGGTTCGCGTTGCGTCAAGCCACCGGTCCTGTACGGCGACGTGTCCCGTCCCGGCCCCATGACCGTGGACATGGCCGTCTACGCGGCCTCCCTGACCGAAAAACCCATGAAAGGCATGCTCACCGGCCCGGCCACCATCCTGTGCTGGAGCTTCGTGCGCGACGACCAGCCCCGGGAGGTGTCCCGCCGCCAGATCGCCCTGGCCATCCGCGACGAAGTGGCCGACCTCGAAGCCGCCGGGCTGCGCGTCATCCAGATCGACGAGCCGGCCCTGCGCGAGGGATTGCCCCTGCGGCGCAAGGACTGGGACCTGGCGCTGGCCCTGGCCGTGGACGACTTCCGCCTGGCCACGGCCGTGGCCAAGCCCGAAACCCAGATCCACACCCATATGTGCTACGCGGAGTTTAATGACATCGTGCCCGCCATCGCGGCCATGGACGCCGACGTCATCAGTATCGAGGCCAGCCGCAGCCGCATGGAGCTGCTCACGGCCTTCGCCGACTTCGCCTACCCCAACGAGATCGGACCGGGCCTCTACGACATTCATAGCCCGCGCATCCCGTCCGTGGAAGAAATGGAAGCGCTCCTTTTGCGCGCGGCCGCGGTCATCCCGGCCGACCGCCTCTGGGCCAATCCCGATTGCGGCCTCAAGACCCGGACCTGGCCCGAAGTCACGGCCGCTTTGACAAATATGGTGGAAGCGGCCCGCCGCGTGCGGCGGAGACTGGAAGGAGGAACGCCTCCGGCGGGGGGGGGGGGGGGGGGGGGGGGGGGGGGGGGGGGGGGGGGGGGGGGGGGG
>JAWRKJ010000125.1:0-14920 GCA_040307025.1 Desulfovibrionaceae bacterium
TTGCGCATGGCGACTCCTTGCGGCATCACGGTTGCCGGACGGCAACGATTCTTTTTGTGGTAGCCCTTTGGCGCCGAGGTATCAAGGCCGCCTGGAACCGGGAGGGAAAAGCGTGGGCCGCACCCTGATTTTTTTGCCGCCGCTTCGGACCGTTTCCGGCGGTCTGGCCGTGCTGGCCGAGCTGGCCCGGGAACTTACGGGCCTCGGCGAGACGGTCGGTCTCGTCCTCCACGACCCGAAACATCCGCCCGTGCCGGACCTGCCCCCGGAGCTGCCGATCATTCCCCTGTCCCAGCCGGGCCTCCGGTCGGACGATTGCTATCTCGTGCCCGAGGGCTGGCCCAACGCCCTGGCGCCGGGTCTGGCCGCCGGCGCACGCTGCCGCGTCTATTGCCAGAACTGGGCCTATCTTTTTTCCGGCCTGCCCGAGGACATGGCCCTCTCCCGACTGCCGGTCGACTACCTGGCCGTGTCCGATCCGGTGGCCCGCTACATCGGCGCCGCCCTGCACGTCCCCCCTCCGCCGATCCTGCGCCCGGCCATCGATCCGGCGCGGTTTTACCCGCCCACGGCCAAGCCCGCCCCGGACCCGGTGCGCGTGGCCTTCATGCCCCGCAAAAACAAAGCCCTCGCCGCCATGATCCGGCGCTTCACCGAGGCCGCGCCCCGGGCCGATGCCCCGCGCCTGGCCTGGGTGGCCATCGAGAACCTGCCCCCGGACGGCGTGGCCGAGACCCTGCGCGCCTGCCACATCTTCCTGGCCACGGGTTTTCCCGAGGGCTGCCCCCTGCCGCCGCTGGAGTCCATGGCCTGCGGCTGCCTGGTGGCCGGATTCGCCGGGTTCGGCGGCTTCGACTCCATGCGCCAGATCGACCCCGGCGGCTTTGCCCCGTCGGTGCCGCTGCGCGACGTGCCCTGGGGCGGCAACGGATGCTACGCCGCCGACCATGACGTTTTCGGGGCGGCCGCCTGCCTCGATCGCCTGGCCCGGCTCTGGCAGCAAGGCGGACCAGCCCTGGCCACGGCCCTGGAAAACGCCCGGCTCACCGCCGAAGCCTACGCCCCCGACTGCCGGCGCGCGGCCCTGGCCGCGTTGTGGAAGGGAGGGGAGGAACAGAGACGGTGAAACGCCTCCGGCGGCCAAAGGGCGCCGCCTCTTGCAAACCCTTTACGGTGAGGGCGTTCGGATGGCCGGCCTGACCATTGCCCGGCGGGACTTCGAGGCCGTACGGCGGGCGCCACGCTTTGCCAAACGGCCGTATGGCTGCCTGCTCCTCGTCCGGGAAGGCTATTTCGCCCAGACCGAGCTGCTCGCCGCCCTGGCCGGACTCGGCGTGCGCACGGTGGCGGTGCCGGTCGGCGCCCGGGGAGACGCCAAGGCCGCGTTCCTCGAACGGCTCCTGCAGGCCATTCTTGTTCACCGCCCCGATTGCGTCCTCACCTTCAGCCATACCGGCGTCGACCCGGAAGGGAGCCTCGTCGCCCTGCTGGCCGACTTGCGACTGCCCCTGGCGTCGTGGCTTCTCGACAGCCCGGACCTGCTCCTGGCCCCCTATCCGCGGCTGGTCGATGACCGGACCGTCATCTTCTCCTGTGACGCCGGGGCGTTGGTTGCCATCCGGGCAATGGGTTACCGCCAGGTTCATTTCCTGCCCCTGGCCGCCTCCCCGGGACGGCTGGTCGCCGCTGCCCCCGCCCAGCCGGCCGAGTTCGCGGCCACGGTCTCCTTCGTGGGTGACAGCTTCGTGGCCGAGACGGGCCGGCGGCTCAAATCCGGTCGTTTCGGCCGGGAGCTTGTGCGCTGGTATCCGGTCCTGGCCAGACGCATGCTCGCGCGGCCCGAGCGTTCGGTCGCAGCGTTGGCCACGCCGGAGGAAAGCCAACTCCTGGCCCGCTACCAGGCCCTGACACCGGCAGCGCGGCGCCTGGACTTCGCCCTGGCCGTGGCCTGCCGGGCCAACACCGCCCACCGGGCGGCCATCCTGTCGCGGCTTATCCCGTTTTGTCCCCTCATCGTCGGCCCGGCCGACTGGCGAACGGTGCTCGGCCCGGAGAAAACCGCTTGGCGCTGGCTGCCGCCCCTGTACGACGACGAGCGGATAGGAGCCCTTTTCCGGTCCTCCGTGGTCAACTGCAACATCACGAGCCTCCACATGCACGGCGCGGCCAACCAGCGCGTGTTCGACGTACCGGCCGCCGGCGGGTTCCTGCTGACCGAAGCCAGCCCGCAACTGGAAGAACTTTTCGAACCGGGCCGGGAACTGGCGACCTACGCCGGCCCCGAAGACGTGCGCGAACAATCCGCGCGTTTCGCCGCCGACCCGGCCGCCCGGACCGCCATCACGACCGCCGCCCGGCGCCGCATCGCCTTCGAGCACACCTACGCCCATCGGGCGGCCCGCATCCTCGCCACCCTTAAGGCCCTGCGCTGAAACACGATCGTCATCTTTCCTTCCGCCGTGATTCGGCATAGTCTATGGCGACCGGCCGCATCTGGCGGCCCGTCATCCCCGCCAGATCCCGGCCTCCATTCGCTTGAGGAGGTCATTTGTGCCCGCATTCGCCAAACGCATGTCCCAGGTGCGTCGTTCGTTCATCCGGGAAATTCTCAAAGTCACCGCCGATCCTTCCATTATTTCCTTTGCCGGCGGCCTGCCCAAACCGGACCTCTTTCCCACCGGCCCCATAGCCGAAGCGGCGGCGGCCGTCCTGGCCGAGTCCGGTCCGGCCGCGCTCCAATACTCCGTAACCGAAGGCGAACCGGCCCTGCGCCAATGGATCGCCTACCGCTACCGGGTGAAAAAAGGCCTGGCCGTCAACCCGGACCACATCCTCATCACCAACGGCTCCCAGCAGAGCCTGGACCTGCTCGGCAAGGTCTTCCTGGACCCGGGCGACGTGGTGGCCGTGGAACTGCCCGGCTACATCGGCGCCATCCAGGCCTTCTCCGTGTTCGAACCGACCTTTGCCGGCGTGCCCCTGGGCCCGGACGGCCCGGATACGGACGTGCTGGTGGACATCCTCACCAGCCGCAAGGCCAAGATGTTTTATGCCGTGCCCAATTTCCAGAACCCGTCGGGGCTGACATATTCCCTGGAGGCCAGACGGGCCGTGGCCGAGGCGCTGCGGATATCGGACGCCTTGTTCGTCGAGGACGACCCCTACGGCGAGCTGCGCTTTTCCGGCGAGGACCTGCCGCCCGTCACCGCCTTTTGCGGCCAGGACGCCTTCATGCTCGGCACCTTTTCCAAGATCGCCGCACCAGGGCTGCGCCTGGGCTGGGTGGTGGCCGACGAGAAGTCCCTGCCCAAGCTCGTCACGGCCAAGCAGGCCTCTGACCTGCACTGCTCCACCCTGGTCCAGCGCATCCTGACCCGCTACCTGGCCGACAACGACCTGGATGCCCACATCGCCGTCATCCGGGCCGCCTACAAGGCCCAGCGCGATCTCATGGTGGCGCGCATCAAGGAGGAGTTCCCGCCCGAGGTCACCTGCACCGAGCCCCAGGGCGGCATGTTCCTCTGGGTCACCCTGCCCGAGGGCTGCTCGGCCTTTGACCTGTTCGACGTGTGCATCAAGGAGAAGGTCGCCTTCGTGCCCGGAGAGCCCTTTTTCGTGAACGGCGACGGCGCCCGGACCATGCGCCTCAACTTCTCCAACGCCGACCCGGAGCACATCAGCGAGGGCATCGCCCGCATGGGCCGGGGCATCAAGACCTTGCTGTCCCGGCCGGGCTGCCGGAGCTGACCGTGACCCCGGCCACGGCCCTGCACCGGGCCCTGTCCTGCCTGGCCGGCGTTTGCCACTGTCTGGGCGAGCGCTTCGGCCTGCTGCTGGCCGGAACCCTGGTGACTGCGGCCGTGGCCGGACTGTACGTGGCTTGGCCCGACTGGATGGATTTCCAGGACCACAAGATCTACGACGAACTGCTCACGCGCCATCGGCCGGTGACGCGCAGCCGGCTGCCCTTGGTGGTCGATATCGACGAAGCGAGCCTGGCCGCCTACGGCCAATGGCCGTGGCCGCGCTATCGGGTCGCCTTGCTGCTGGGGCTTCTGCGCAACGCCGGCGTGGCCGCCGTGGGCCTCGACATCGTGTTCGCCGAGCCGGACCGGGCCTCGCCCGGTACCATCACCGGCCAGCTCTTCCGCGACCTCAAGGTCGAGGCGACCGTCACGGGTCTGCCCGAGGCCCTGCGCGACTACGACCGGGTCCTGGCCGACATGCTGGGATCGGGCCCGTTCGTCCTCGGCACGTTTCTCCATTTCGGCACGGTGTCCGCCGCCTTGACCCCGCAACGGGAGCCGGGCTGCGCGCTGCCACCCTCGCGCCTGTCCGTGCTGGGCGATCCGGGCGCCAAGCCGCTTCCCGACTGTCTGCCCGAGGCCAGCCGCATGCTGTGCCCCTTGCCCCTGCTCGCCCGGGCCGCGCCGGCCGCCGGATTCATCAACGCCCAGCCCGACCGGGACAACATCGTGCGCCGCTCGCCCTTGGTGCTTGGCTATCAGGGCGAGCCGCTCCCGAGTCTGGCCCTGGCCACGGTCATGGAGGCCTTCCAGGTCAAAAACGCGGTGCTGCGTCTGACCGCCGGAGGGCTTAAATCCCTGACCCTGCGCAGTGACCGCCTGGGCACCCGGGTCATTCCCCTCGATGCCCGCGGCCAGGTCCTGCTCAATTTCCGGGGCCCGAGCGGCGTCTTTCCCCACAGAAGCGCCGGCGACATCCTGGCCGGCCGCGTGGCGCCCGAAAACCTGCAAGGCCGCATCGTCTTCATCGGCACCTCGGCCGCCGCCCTGCGCGACCTGCGCGCCTCGCCCCTGGACCGGGACATGCCCGGGGTGGAAATCCACGCCACCATCGCGGACATGATCGCGGCCGACGATTTCCTGCTCCGGCCGGACTGGGCCCCGGGTCTGGAACTCTCCGCCCTGATCGTTCTGGGCCTGGTTTCGGCCGGACTTCTCGCCTACGCCCGGGCAGCCATACTCCTCGTCCCGTTTCTCGGTTTGGGCCTGGCCATCTGGTACGGCGCCGGGATGTTGCTTGCAGAGGGCAGGCTCTATGTCTCGCCGCTGTGCCCGCTGCTCGTGCTCGGGCTCAATTTCGCCTGCCTGACCTTTCTCAAGTTCTGGCGCGAGGAGCGGCAAAAACGCTACCTGCACGGCGCGTTCTCCCGCTACGTGGCCCCGGCCGTGGTGGCGCGCCTCGTTGCCAACCCCAAGGCCCTGACCCTGTCCGGCGAGGAGCGCGAGGTCACCATCCTTTTTTCCGACGTGCGCGGGTTTACCTCCATCTCCGAACGCCTGTCCCCGACCCAGGTGGCCGAACTGCTCCACCGCTATTTCACGCCCATGACCCGCATCATCGTGGCCCACCTCGGCACCATGGACAAATTCATCGGCGACGCCATCATGGCGTTCTGGAACGCGCCCCTCGACGTGGCGGACCACCCGGCCAAGGCCGTAACCGCCGCCCTGGCCATGGCCGCCCGGCTCGACCAGCTCAACCAGGCCTTTGCCAAGGATTTCGGCTTCACCATCGCCAGCGGCATCGGTCTGCACAAGGGCCGGGTACGGGTCGGCAACTTCGGCTCCGAGGACCTTTTTGACTATACGGTCATCGGCGACGCCGTGAACCTGGCCTCGCGCCTGGAAGGGCTGACCAAGTTCTACGGCGTGCGTATCCTGGCCACGGACGGCATCCGGGAAGCGGCCCCGGATGCGGCGGCCTACGAAGAAATCGACCAGGTGCGGGTCAAGGGCAAGGCCGTGGCCGTAACGCTCTATGCGGTGCTGTCCCGGGAGGAGCGCCGTGCGCGGACCGAGGAACTGGACGCTGCCGCGGCGGCCCGGGCCCTGTACAAGGACCGGCGATTCGTCGCGGCGGCCGATGCCTACCGCGAGTTGGCCGCGCGCCACGGCCACCGGTTCTACACGGTCTTTGCCGAGCGCGCCGCGGGCCTCGCCGCCACGCCCCCGCCGGGCGATTGGGACGGGGTGTTCGAGCACACCGAAAAGTAGACGCCCGCCCGTTTCCCCGGTACAGCCGGCCCGAACCGCCAGTCAGGAACACACCCATGCCCCAGCCTTCCGCCACGGCCCAGGACACCATTGCCGCCATCGCCACCCCGCCCGGACGCGGCGGCGTGGGCATCATCCGCGTAAGCGGCCCGGACAGCCGGGCCCTGGCCGAACGCCTGTTTACGCCCGGCCGGACGGGCTTTGCCGGATTTGTGCCCTACCGGCTGCACCACGGCCATCTGCGCGCCCCCTCGGGCCGCCTCCTCGACGAGGTCATGGCCGCCTTCATGCCCGGTCCGGGCAGCTACACCGGCGAGGACACGGTGGAACTGTACTGCCACGGCGCGCCGGTGGTGCTCGAAGCCGTGCTCGAAGCCCTGCTCGGACTCGGGGCCCGGCTGGCCGAACGCGGGGAATTCACCAAGCGGGCCTATTTGAACAGCCGCCTGGACCTGTCCCAGGCCGAGGCCGTGGCCGAACTCATCGCCGCCCGGGCCGCCACCGAAGCCGATCTGGCCCTGGCCCGCCTCGACGGCGCCATGGGCCGCCAGGCCAGGGACCTGGGCGAGGCCTTGGACGCGCTTCGGGCCGGGGTCTGCCTGGCCGTGGATTTTCCCGAGGAAGAGGTCGAATGCCTGTCACCCGAGGATTTCGCCGCCGGGGTGCTCACGGTCCTCGACCGCATCGGCGCCCTGGAAGCGGCCCACCGCCGGGCCCGCCCCTTCCGGGAAGGGGTAAGAGCCGTGCTTTTCGGCCGGGTCAACGCCGGCAAGTCGAGCCTTTTCAATGCCCTGCTCGGCCGCAACCGGGCGCTGGTCGCCGACCGGCCCGGCACGACCCGGGATTTTCTGGAAGAGACCATCGACCTGGACGGGGTGGCCGTGACCGTCACGGACACGGCCGGCCTGCGCCCCACGGACGACGCCGTGGAACAGGCCGGCAAAGACCTGGGGCTGGGGCTGGCCCGGTCCGCCCGCGTCGGCCTCTATGTCGTGGACGGTTCGATCCCCTGGCAGCCCGATGCCGAGGCCGGGGCGGTGCTCGACGCCCTGCCCCGGGACCGGGTCCTGGCCGTGGTGACCAAGGCCGACCTGCCTCCGGCCGATCCCGATCCCGAGACGACCTTGCGGGGATTGGGGCTTGCCACGGTACGGGTCTGCGCCCCGGCCGGCCAGGGGGTGGAGGCTCTGCTGACCGCCCTGCGCCGACGCGTCCTGGCCGGGGACGGGCCGCCGGACCTGGATATCCCCGCGCCGAGCGCCCGCGAGGCAGCCGCCCTGGCCGCCGCCCGGGAGGAGCTCGACGCCCTGCTCGTGGACCTGGCCGCCGGCGTGCCCTACGACCTGCTCGGCGTGCGCCTGGAAACCGCCAGCCTGCTCCTGGCCGCCATTACCGGCGAAACCAGCCCCGAGGAGGTTCTCAACGCCGTATTCGACCGCTTCTGCATCGGAAAGTAAGGCACTGTGCGGCGAGGTGGAGAAAGACCGCCTCTGCTACTTTTGCCTTGGCGTGCGTTTCTGCTGGATTTTTCACGACAATCGCGCGATGGTCTGACGCGGCACAAGGAGCTCGACGCTCCTTGGCGACGCTATGCCATGGGCATGCTTGATTTCGATCCGCAAGTTTCCGGGATAGTCTTTTCCGTAAGCATGCCCTCTGCGCCAGGAAGGCATCGAAACGCATGAAAAACATATCCTGAATGTTCCAGATAAGGGTATTGCAGTGGCAGGACCGATACTTTCCTTCTTCATACGCCAGATAACCGCGTCCAACCCGCGAGACGACGTGGAGCCGCGCTCTCAGTCCGGCGACCATGTTCCCGACCACCGGGGATGTCGGGATTCGCACGCCGTTTCCTCCCTTTCCCGGGATGCCATGCGCCCAAAAGCCGCCCACCAGATGACCGGAACCCTCTTCGGCCACCCCACGGGCCTGTTCATCCTCTTTTTCACCGAGATGTGGGAACGCTTTTCCTATTACGGCATGCGCGCCCTGCTCATCTTCTACATGACCAAGCAGTTGCTCATGCCGCAGGACTCGGCCTCGCACATCTATGGATTATACTGCGGTCTGGTCTATTTCACGCCCCTGCTGGGCGGCTGGCTGGCCGACCGTTACCTGGGCCAGCATCGCAGTGTCATCCTTGGCGGGGTCATCATGGCCGTGGGCCATTTTCTCATGGCCTTCGAGAGCCTGTTCTACCCGGCGCTGCTGTGCCTGATCTGTGGCAACGGGTTGTTCAAGCCGAACATCTCGGCCCAGGTGGGCGGTCTGTACGCTCCGGGCGATCCGCGCCGGGACCGGGCCTTCAGCATCTTTTATGTCGGCATCAACCTTGGCGCGTTCCTGGCGCCCCTGATCTGCGGCGGTCTGGGCGAGACCCTGGGCTGGCACTACGGTTTCGGCGCCGCCGGCGTGGGCATGGTCATCGGCCTGCTGCTCTATCTCGCCGGTCGCCGCACCCTGCCGGCGCAACCCCGCTCCCACCCCGTTGTCCAGACCTCGGCCGCCAACCAGCAAGACACCCGCAACCGGATTCTCGGCTTCATCACCATCTGTCTGCTGGTGATCGTCTTCTGGGCGGTCTACGAGCAGCTCGGCAACACCATGGCCCTGTGGGTGGACGCCGACACCGACCGCCACATTCTGGGCTGGGAAATGCCGGCTTCGTGGTTCCAGTCCTTCAACCCGCTGCTGATTTTCACCCTGACGCCCGTGGTGACCTCCCTGTGGGCCAGGCAGGCCCGGCGCGGCCGCGAACCGTCCTCCCCGGCCAAGATGGGCCTGGGACTTTTTCTCACCGCCGGCGCGTTTCTGTCCATGGTCTATCCGGCCACGCTGTATGCCGTGGACGGCACGCCGGTCAGCATGTTCTGGCTGCTCGGTTTCACCGCCCTGCTGACCCTGGGCGAACTCTACTTGTCGCCGGTCGGCCTGTCCCTGGTTTCAAAGATCGCGCCGCCCCGGATGATTTCCCTGTTCATGGGCATCTGGTTTCTGTCCCAGTTTTTCGGCAACCTGGGCGCCGGGATGCTTGGCGGCTTGTGGGAAAGCCTTTCGCGTCCGGTCTTTTTCACCCTGCTCGCCGGCATCGCCTTCCTGGCCGGAGTGCTGGTGATGGCCCTGCTTAAGCCGCTGCGTCGGGTCCTTGGCGCGTCGGAGGAGCCGGGCGTGCGCTCCGCCCGCCTCCAACCCGAGGCCTGAGCCACCAAGCGCGCGTCTGGCCCACACGTCGCAAACCCGCGTTCGGTCTCTTGCCGCAAAAGGGATTCCAAAGGGCACCGCCCTTTGGCCGCCGGAGGCGTCTCCCCCCACTTCCCACAGCCCAGCGTGGTTTCAGCCGATCTTGTCCCGGATCTCCTGGGCCTCGGCCAGATTCGGGTCCAGGGCCAGGGCCCGCTCGGCGTATTCGTAGGCATCGTCCTTGCGGTGCCATTTGAGGTAGAACTTGGCCATGTTGAGGTAGGTCATGGGATGGGCGCCAAAGAGCTTGAGCGCCTCGAGATAAAAGGTTTCCGCCTTCTGGAATTCGCCCAGGACGTCGCAGGTGGCGATTGCCAAGCGCCAGGCTTTTCCGTCGCCCGGGAACCTCTGGATGGCCAAGCCATACATTTCCAGGGCTTCATTCACGAGTCCGGCCTCGGCGAACAGCTCCCCCACTTCCCGGGCCACGTCCGGTTCCTCGCCGAAAGTCTCGGCCACCCGGCGCAGCATGACCTTGCCCTTGGGGAAGTTCTTTTGGGCGAGCAGTTGGCGGCCGGCAGCCAGCCATTCGGCCTTCTGGCTGGCGCGTTTGCTTTCGGCTTGCTGGCGTTCCCGTTGCTCGATCTCTTCCTTTTTGAGTTGAAAGGCCGTGAGCTTTTTGACGAGCAGCATTTCCTCGCCCGGGGTGTAGCGCAAGAACTGGCCGGGCCGCACGCCCAGGCTTTCGAGCAGGGCCACCACCTTGGGATGGCGGCGCATATCCTCGCACAATTCTCCAAACAGCAATTCCACTTCGGAGCGCCCCAACCCGAGGGTGGCGGCGGTATTTTTCTGCACCAGGGCGTCCTTGGCACAACCGATGGCCCGTTCCAGATCGTCCCGTCGCAAGTATCCCTTGGCGCGGCTGATGTTTTCCCGGATCGACCGGGCCGCCGTGGCCATGCGCTGGCTATCGACCTTGCGTTGCATGTGTGTCCACCTTGCCGTTATGCCCTGGCTGCCGGACATCTCCACAGCGGCAGCCCGAAAGATCCCCGAGAGGGAAAAAACCGTTCCTACAGCATACGGGATCGGACCGTCGAGCTCAATATGGAACCGAAGCAGGCGCAGTACCGCCAGAAACGCATCGGGCCGCCCCACCCTGCGATGAGACGGCCCGATTGGTAACGATAAAAAAACGCTGCTTAAAACTCGTTGCTGTTGCGCAACATCGTATCGAAATAGTCGATGGTCTTTTTGAGGCCCTCGGCCAGCGGCACCTTGGGTTCCCAACCGAGCTTGGCCTTGGCCAAGGTGATATCGGGGCGGCGCTGCTTGGGATCGTCCTGGGGCAGGGGCCGGAAATCGATCGTGGAATTGGAGCCCGTGTACTCGATGACCAGCTTGGCCAGCTCCAGGATGGTGAATTCACCCGGGTTGCCGGTGTTGACCGGGCCGGTGAAGTCGTCGTCCGTGGCCATGAGGCGCACAAAGGCGTCGATCAGGTCGTCGACATAGCAGAACGAACGGGTCTGCTGGCCCTGGCCGTACACGGTCAACGGCTCGCCGCGCAGGGCCTGAATGATGAAGTTGGACACAACCCGGCCGTCGTTGGGATGCATGCGCGGGCCATAGGTATTGAAGATGCGGGCCACTTTGATGCGCAAGTTGTGCTGGCGGCGGTAGTCGAAAAACAGCGTCTCGGCGCAGCGCTTGCCCTCGTCGTAGCAGGAACGGAACCCGATGGGATTGACGTTCCCCCAATAGCTTTCGGGCTGGGGGTGCACCGACGGGTCGCCATACACTTCGGAGGTCGAGGCCTGCATGATCTTGGCCCGCAACCGCTTGGCCAGACCCAGCATGTTGATGGCCCCGTGCACGCTGGTCTTGGTGGTCTGCACCGGATCGTGCTGATAGTGAATAGGCGAGGCCGGGCAAGCGAGGTTGTAGATTTCGTCCACTTCCACGTAGAGCGGGAAGGTGACATCGTGCCGCAGGAGCTCGAAATGAGGATTTCCCAGCAGGTGGGAGATATTCAGCTTGGAACCGGTAAAGTAATTGTCCAGGCAAAGGACGTCACAACCATCATTGAGCAGGCGTTCGCACAGATGCGAACCGAGGAAACCGGCACCGCCGGTGACAAGAACACGTTTTTTCAGGTGCATGGCTTTGGCCTTGAACACGGTTTGAGGTGAAGGGGAAAGGCGGAGCGGTTGTCCTAAACCGGATCAGACGCCTTGTAAACGCATGGCCACACCAGGGCCGCCCATTCTCCGGACTCCCGGACTTCGGGCTCGGGCAAGCCCAAAGCCTGGTAGGCGGCCGCCACGCCAGCGGCCTGTTCGATCAGGATGCCGGAAAGCACGAGCACCCCGCCCGGCGCCAGATGGCGTACGAGCTTCCCGGCCATGACGGTCAGCGGCGCGGCCAGGATGTTGGCGACCACCAGATCGAACAGCGCCGAGCGGGTCAGACAGCCGGCTCCACCAACAGCAAGTTGCATGCCAGCTTCCACACCGTTTCGCCGCACGTTCTCGACCGCGCACCACACGGCCTGGGGATCGATGTCGAGACCGACCCCGGTCAGGCCCAGCCGACACAGGCCGATGCCAAGAATGCCCGAGCCCGTACCGAGGTCGAGGAACCGATGCCCCGGGCCGATGCGGCCGGCGGCGACCAGATCGGCAAAGGCGGCCAGACACAAGGCGGTGGTGGCGTGGTGACCGGTGCCGAAAGCCATTTTGGGTTCGATACAAATGGGTTGGCGGCCTTCGGTATCCTTGTCGGCCAGCCAGGGCGGCACGATCTCGAACACGCCGCCGACCTCGATGGGCGTGAAAAAGGCCATCCAGGCCGCGCCCCAGTCCTCTTCCTCGACGGAATCCACGGACACCGCCGCCTCGGCCCAGTCCCGGACGGCATCGGCCGCGAATTCCCGGGCAGGCGGCGCGTCTTCCAGGTGGACGCGGAACCGGGTGGCCCCGCCGGCTTCGATCGATTCCTCCCAGCCCTGGGCCGTCCGCTCGGACAGCCAAGCCTCCACCCGCTCGGCCAGATCGCCCTGGTCGGGCACCACGATATCCACGCGCACAAGCCTTCTCACGAGGTCTCCTTCACAAAAAAACCTGCCATTCCACCCAGATAACGCGGTGGGGCCGGGGATGAAGGTATGGGTTGGGGGGAGGACAGGAGGAAGCCTCCGGCGGCCAAAGGGCTCAACCCTTTGGAATCCCAAGAACTACAGCATGTTACATAAACAGAACCCGAACGACTGCTGCCGTTGCATCGCGGCAGAGAGCGTCCTCCACGCCACCTCCACCGCACAGACCCAGGAAAGAGCGTCCACGGCGTGGGCAACAATTGAAACCGGCGGTTACAAAATCTGCCCTCGATACGCTCCAGTCCGTGCGCCTGGACGCAAAACAGCCATCGGTACGGCGTCACCTCGTGCCGGAATCCGCGCAAGGAGTCCAGAGGGCGGCAGCCCTTTGGTCACCGGCATCTTCTTCCCGCCCTTCCCGAGCGCGCCCCTAGCGGGCGGCCATGGACACCTCGACGCCGGGCAGGCGCAGGGTCTGGCCCACCCGCAGATGCATGGGATCGATGCCGGCATTCTCCGCCAGGATACGCTCCACGCTGACCCCGAAACGCTTGGCCAGGTGCCACAGGGTGTCGCCAGGGGCGACACTGTGCAACGGCCGGGGCGCGTCACCCGAAACCACGGGCACGGACGGGGCCTGTTCCTCCTGGTGCGTCGGGCCGGCCACCGCCGCGAGGGACGAGGGCACGCGCAACGTCTGGCCCTCGCGCAGCCGCATGGGGTCCACGCCCGGATTGGCCGCGACCAGGGCCTCGACCGTCACGTCGAAACGCCGGGCAATGCCCCAGAGCGTGTCGCCGGGCGAGACCGGGAAAACCAGGCAATCGGCGCTGGCCACAGGCTGGCCGGTAGCGCCGGGAATGGTCACGAGCTGGCCCACCCGCAGGCGGGAGGGGTCCAGGTCGCCGTTGACCGCGAGCATGGCCTCGAAGCTGACGCCGAACCGCTGGGCCAGGGCCCACAACGTGTCACCCTTGGCCACGGGATAAAGGCCGGCATCGCCCGCGACCTGGGCGGGCTGGGAGCCCGACGTCGGACCATCGGCCTCGGACAGGGTGGCCCCGCCCGGCAGGGCCAGGACCTGGCCGGGTTGCAGCTTTTGCGGATCGACCGAGGCGTTGGCCCGCTTGAGTTCGGCCACATCCACACCCAAACGGTGGGCGATAGACCAGAAATTGTCGCCATCGGACACGGTGTAGCCATGACCCGAGGGCTTCGCCGCCGTCCGGACCGCGCCTCCGTCCGCCTGTCCCGCGGTGGGGAGCGCCAGGGGCTGACCGATGCGCAGCCGGGTCGGGTCCACGCCGGGATTGGCCTGGGTCAGCGCGGCCACGCTCACGCCATGCTGCCGGGCCACGGACCAAAAATTGTCGCCGTCGGCCACGGTATGGGTACGGCCCGAAGCGGGCTTGGCCGCGACTTGCGTGGCGACCGGACGCGTCGCGCCTTCGGGCACGGCCAGGGACTGGCCGATGGACAAGCGGCGGGGATCAACCGTGCCATTGGCCGCGGCCAGGGCATCCGGGGACACGCCCAACCGCTTGGCCACGGACCAGAACGTGTCGCCGTCGGCCACGGTATAGGCGCCGACCGGGGCGGCAGCGGGGGCGGCCGGCGTGACCACGACCACTGGTGCCGGCTTGGCCGCCGCGACCTGAACCGACTTGGCCGGCTGCACAGCCGGCGGCGTGGCCTTGGCCGCATCGGAAGCGATTTTCGGGATGGCGGGCGTGGCCTCGGCCAGCCGGAGCGCAGTCGGGTTCGGCTTGGCCGCGCCCATGGGCCGCACGGACTGGCTGTTCAAAGCCGCCACGACCTGCCCGGCCGGCAAGCCGGCGGCACCGGACACGGCTTCCAGGCAGCGCGCGGCCAAAAGCTTGGAGCCGGCGCCCGAAACATGCACGCCGTCACCGGCCCGCAAGCGCACCATGGCGCCGTCCGGTCCCCGGCCCTGGCTGGCGAACCCGCCCGAGGCATCGGCCAGGACGTCGCGGGTCTCGATGTAGGCGCAATCGGGCAGGGTCCTGGCCACGGACGCAAGCACCGTATTGACGTGAATCATTTCGGTGTCGAAGGCCTTGTCGGCCATGACCGGCACGCCCACGAAATACACCTTGGCGGAGGCATTTTCGGCCCGGACAATGGCATGGAGCCTGGCGAGCCGATCCCCGTAGGCCCGGTCCCAGCCCCGGCTGCCAAAAGGCAGGCTGCGACCGTCCCCGGACGGGAGAGGCTTGTCGTCGTTGGCGCCGACCATGATGAGCACGAGATCGGGATGGTGGGCCTTGACCTGGGCGGTGAGTTGGGCATTCCAGTCGAAAAAGGCCGGATTGGCCAGCCCGCTCGACACCTTGCCCAGATGGGCGAAGCGGACGTCCGAGCGTCCGGCCAGGGCCTGTTCGATCTGCTGTCCGAGACCGATGGAAAGGGAATCGCCCACGAGCAGAATGCTTTTCGCACTCCCGCGCGTGGCCGGATCGACCTTGGCCGCACCAGCCACGGGCAAGCCCGGAGGCAGGATAAGGGACGCCATGAGTACGGCCAGGAGGATGGCCTGACTCGGGTTTCGCATAAGACACCTCATCGTCCACCCCGACCCGTCGTGCGCGACCCCCAT
>JAWRKJ010000126.1:0-2899 GCA_040307025.1 Desulfovibrionaceae bacterium
CGCCGCCGGCGGCCGGGGGGATGATCCCCCGGACCCCTTCACTGGGGAAAATCAAGCCGAAGCGTCAGAAGGTGGCGATTGGGTCTGGTCGAAATGAGCGGCCCGGGCGCGGCCAGCCGGGGTGAGCCGGCCGCTGTAGGCGGAAATTTCGTATTCGTACCAGCCTCGGGCCCACCAGTCGCGCAGGATGCGCCAGGCCCGGCGCGGGGCAATACCCAGGGCCACCGCTACCTCGCCCGGCATGACGCGATCCGGAAAGGAGGCCTCGGGCAGCGCGGCCAAGGCCCGCAACAACCGCGCCGCGTCCGGCGCCAAGGCGTCCGCCTCACCCATGGTTGCTTTGTCCCACCTGTCTTCCTTGCGGGTTGCCAAAGGGCAACGCCCGTTGGCCGCCGGAGGCTTCTCCCCGACCCTACTCCCCCTTTATACCCCGGCTGCCTGAAAGGCGGCGGCGACCATTTCCCGGGCCTCTTCCTGGAGCGCCCGCAAATGTTCGACACCCTTGAAACTTTCGGCGTAAATCTTATAGACGTCCTCGGTGCCCGAGGGCCGGGCCGCGAACCAGCCGTTTTCCGTGGTCACCTTGAGCCCGCCGATGGGCGCGTCGTTGCCCGGGGCGCGAGTGAGCTTGGCCGTGATGGCCTCTCCGGCCAGTGCCGTAGCCGTGACCATCTCGGGCGACAGCTTGGCCAGGGCGGTCTTCTGAGCCGGATTGGCCGGGGCATCCAGACGTTCGTAGACCGGTTCGCCAAATCGCGCGGTGAGTTCCCGGTAGTGTTCGCCTGGGTCCTTGCCCGTGGTGGCCGTGATCTCGGCCGCAAGCAGGTCCAGAATGATGCCGTCCTTGTCCGTGGTCCACACCCGGCCGTCGAAGCGCAAAAACGAGGCCCCGGCGCTTTCCTCGCCTCCGAAGCCAAACGAACCGTCGAGCAGGCCGGGCACAAACCATTTGAATCCCACCGGCACCTCGCGTAGGGGCCGGCCCAAATCGGCGGCCACCCGGTCGATCATGGCGCTCGACACGAGTGTCTTGCCGACTGCGGCCTCATGGCTCCAACCGGTCCGGGTGCGAAACAAATAATTTATCGCCACGGCCAGATAGTGGTTCGGGTTGAGCAGGCCGGCCGAGGGCGTGACAATGCCGTGGCGGTCGTAATCGGGATCGTTGCCGAAGGCCACGTCGTAATGGTCGCGCAGGGCAATGAGCCGCTCCATGGCATAGGGCGAGGAGCAGTCCATGCGGATCTTGCCGTCCTTGTCCACGGTCATAAATGAAAAGGTCGGGTCCACCACGTCGCTGACCAGCTCGACATCCAGGCCGTAGCGTTCGCGGATGGGCGCCCAGAAGGCCACGCCCGAGCCGCCCAGGGGGTCGACGCCGATGCGTACGCCGGCGGCCTTGATCGCGGGCAAATCCACGATGGTGGCCAGATCGGCCACGTACGGCGCCACGTAGTCGTATGCCTCGGTGGTGTCCGCGGCCAGGGCGGCCGTGTAGGACCGGCGTCGCACTCCGGCCAGGCCCTTTTCCAGATAAGCGTTGGCCATGGTCTCCACGGCCTTGGTGATGTCGGTATCGGCCGGACCGCCGCTCGGGGGATTGTATTTGAAGCCGCCGTCCTCGGGCGGGTTGTGGGACGGGGTGATGACGATGCCGTCGGCCAGGACGCCGGGATGGTCGCGGTTCCAGATCAGGATGGCGTGGGAGATCACCGGGGTCGGGGTATAGCCTCGTCCGGTCTGGATGCGGGTGGGCACGCCATTGCCGGCCAGGACCTCCAGGGCGGTCATGAAGGCCGGTTCGGACAGGGCATGGGTGTCCATGCCGAGATAGAGGGGACCGCGCAGTCCCCGGCCGGCCCGGTAATCGCAGATGGCCTGGGTGGTGGCCAGGATGTGGTCTTCGTTGAACGACCCGTGGCGGGACGACCCCCGATGGCCGGATGTGCCAAAGGCCACGCGCTGGGTCGGGTCGGTCGGATCGGGTTTGATGGCGTAGTAGGCGGCGACGAGTCTGGGGATATTGGCCAGCATCGAACGCGGGGCCGGTTTCCCGGCCAGGGGATGGACAGCCATGGGGTTTCCTCCTTGGGCGTTGCCGAGGCATAGTGGCGAAAAGACGGGCCTGCGTCCATATGGGCGGAGCGAAAACAGCGGAGGGCTTCGCAAGAGCCCTAAAGGAATACCTGTGAACTACGATTTGTTACTGCATGTCGACAGCGACGAGGAGAGCCTGCGAACCGCCCTGCGCAACGCGCAAAATTATCGGAATGCCTGCATATCCGAACCGTTCACCATCGCGATCGTGGTCAACGGCAAGGCCGTGGAGCTGCTGCGGCGCGACACCTGCCGCCAAGCCGAGGCGATACGCAGCCTTATCGCCGCCGGCACGACTTTTTATGTCTGTAACAACGCGCTGACGGAAAGGAAGATCGACCGATCGGAGCTCGTGGACGGTCTCGCCATTGTCCCGGCCGGCATCGTGCAACTCGTGAAATTGCAACGGGAAGGATTTGCGTATGTGAAGCCCTGACCGTCCAGGACTGGGTCCGAAGCGATCGAACCCAATTCCTGGACGCGGGGTTACGGCAACAGGTTCGCCCCAAATCTATTGGGGAGGACCAGGCCTTTTCTGATCAGACGGCTGTCCCGGCTGTCCCGGCTGTGCCTGTTGTCCCTGCTGCGGCTTTTGTGCCGAAGGAGCGGGGCTCTGCGGCCGAGGGGGCTGCTGTGCCGGCTGACTGGGCTGGCCCATGCTCGGCTGACTCGGACGGGCGCCAGGACCGGGTTGGCCGGGCTGCCCCGGGCGGCCACCCTGCCCAGGTTGACCGGGCTGACCGGGCTGGAACGACTGGCCGGGCTGCCCCGGACGGCCACCCTGCCCAGGTTGACCGGGCTG
>JAWRKJ010000127.1:0-3282 GCA_040307025.1 Desulfovibrionaceae bacterium
GGACAGCGTCCCGGCCGCCGGAGGCATCCTTCCCCACCTCTCCTCGCGCACCTTCCCGGCTAGGCCCCGAGGGTCACCACGCCGTAGTTCTTCTTGCCCTTGCGCAGCAGGGCGATCTCGCCGCCGAGGAAATCGGCGGCCTCAAGGGACCTGTCCTCACCGGTCACGCGGACATTGTTGAGGTAGATACCGCCGGCCTTGATGTCCTTGCGCGCCTGGGAATTGGACGGGCACAGCCCCAGATCGACGAGCAGCTTGGCCAGGGGCGGCACGGCGGCCAATTCCGGGTACTTGCAGCCGGGCGCGGCTTCCAGGGCCGCCTTGAGGGTGGCCGGGTCCACGCTGGACAGCTCGCCGCCACCGAACAGGGCCGCAGTCACGGCCTCGACCTTGGCCAGCTCGTCCGCGCCGTGGATCATGGTGGTGACTTCCCGGGCCAGGGTTTTCTGGGCCTCGCGCAGGTGGGGCCGCTCGGCCACGGCCGTTTCCAGGGCGGCGATGTCGTCCTTAGACAGATACGTGAAATAGCGCAGGAAGTTAGCCACGTCCCGGTCGTCGGCGTTGATCCAGTACTGGTAGAAGGCATAGGGCGAGGTCAGGGCCGGATCGAGGTAGATGGCACCTTTTTCGCTCTTGCCGAACTTGGCGCCCGAGGCGGTGGTGATGAGCGGAAAGGTCAGGGCATAGGCCTGGCTGCCGGCCTTGCGCCGGATGAGTTCCAGACCGGCGGTGATGTTGCCGAACTGGTCGCCCCCGCCGATCTGGAGGGTGCAGCCCCGGGTCGCGTGCAGGTGGTGGAAGTCGTAGGCCTGGAGCATCATGTAGCTGAATTCGGTGTAGGAGATGCCGGTCTCCTCCCGGGCGATGCGCGACTTCACCGAATCCTTGGCCAGCATGTAGTTGACCGTGAAATGCTTGCCGGTATCGCGCAGGAACTCAATGAGGGAGACTTCGCGGATCCAGTCGTAGTTGTTGACCGGGCTCACGGCCCCGGCCACGCCCTGGCGATCGAAAAAGGCCATGGCCTGGGCCTTGATGCGCTCAGCCGAGGCTTCGATGACTTCGGCCGGCTTGAGCTGGCGTTCCTTGTCCTTGCCGCTGGGATCACCGATACGGCCCGTGGCGCCGCCGAGCAGGAACAACGGCTTATGCCCGGCCCGGGCAAAACGGGCCAGGGCCAGAAGCGGCACGAGATTACCGATATGCAGGCTGTCGGCCGTGGGATCGAAGCCGCAGTAGAGCACGCGGCCGGGGGTGGCGAGATGCTCGCGCAGCCCCGGTTCGTCGGACGTCTGATGCACGAGGCCGCGCCAGGCGAGTTCGTCGAAGATATTCAAGGGAAAACCTTTTCGCGTTAGGCGTTACGGGACGTCCCCCTTGGGGACGTCCCGGAAATAGAGCACACGCCGGCGGCAGACACCGCGACAGCCCCTGCGCCGCCTGGGCAGCGCAACAACAAGTCCCCGCCGACCGGACCGGCCATGCCCCCAGCCCGGTTTAGGGCGCCTTGGGGCTGACCTTCGGCGTGTCCGTGGAGGACTTGCGCAGCACCGGCGGCTTTCCGGAGATCTTTTCCAGCTCGGGCAGGGTATTCGGTGTCATCGTGTAGACATCCACCAGGACGTTCAGCATGAACGTGCCGTTCTGGATGCCCGTTTCGATGCGGGGAGCGTAGCCACTCCGTTGCAACTTGGAGCGCAGGGCATCGGCCTGGCGTGAATCGCTGAACGAGCCGACCAGATAGGTGTCATGGGGCCGTTGCCAATCGTAGACCTTTTCGTCACCACAACCGACCAGGGCCACGGTGAGGCCCGTCAGGCACAAGGCCATGAGAAACGCACGCCACATGCGGCAGGAACCTCCTAGGGTTTGGCCGCGGCACCGCGGCGCTGCTTGTCGTTGTATTCGATGACCTCGGTGCGACCATTCTGTTTCTCGGTGACAAGCAGCAATTTGTCGCCTTCCACATTGATGTTGAGAACCCGGGAACATTTGTTGACATCCGGGGTCACGGCATAGGTCTTGTCCGCGCCCACGGTGACAAGATCGTAGGTGATGGGGCAGGAGGTGTCGCCCACGCCATGGCGGATGAGCACGGCATCGTAGCCGTCGGCCGGCTCGCCCACGCTCATGTAGGACTGGGCGGTGAGGGCCGCGCCGTCGGACTGGTGGATGACCTTGCCGCCCAGAAGGACCTGGGAATTGCCGCCGGAGCGGATGACTTCCAACGGGCCGCCCACGGTCATGTAAATGGCGGTGCGCTCGGCTCCGGCGAAACCGGCCGTGGCGGCACAACAAACGAGCAGGACAGCCCCTGCCAGGCTGGCGATACGGGTCATGGTTCCCTCCGGCCTGACGGCCCTCAATCGCCTTTCACGGCATGCCGCCAGGAAGCAATCTGTACGGCCTTGCCCGTGGCGGCGTCAACATCCAGCAACGCGCCCTGGAACGCCACCGGGGACCGGGACACCGTGAACCGGTGGGCCAGGCCGGTGCGGTAGCGGGCAATGACGTTGTCCGGGTCCATGCCGATGACCGAGAGTTCGGGGCCGGTCATGCCGCAGTCGGTGAGGCTGGCCGTGCCTCGGGGCAGGATCTGGGCATCGTTGGTCAACACGTGGGTATGGGTGCCGCACAGGGCCGTGATGCGGCCGTCGCAGGCAAAGGCCAGGGCGCGTTTTTCCGAGGTGGCCTCGGCGTGGAAATCGAGCAGTCGGACGGGCACGTCCCCGGGCAACTGGTCGAGGATCGCTTCGGCGGCCCGAAACGGACAGTCCACGGCCTCCATGAACATGCGCCCGAGCAGGTTCAGCACGACAAAGGGCGGCTTGTCGGCGGGACGGTACACCCGCCAGCCCACCCCGGGCGCGCCCGGAGGATAGTTGGCCGGCCGCAGCAGGCGGTCGGTGGTTTCCATGAACGGTCCGATATCGGCATGGCGGAAGATGTGGTTGCCGCCGGTCAGGACATCAATGCCGCTGCCGAGGAGCTGCCGGGCATCCTTGGCGGTCAGTCCCAGACCGCCCGAAGCGTTCTCGCCGTTGGCCACCACGAGGTCGAGCTCCAGATCGCGCCGCAATTGGGGCAGATAGCCGTGGATGGCGGCCCGGCCGGGTCGGCCCACGATGTCGCCGAGAAAGAGGATGCGCATGGGAATTCGCCTGTGGCTTCGGGTTGTTGGAGGTTTTCACGGCCCGGTCCTGGGCCGGAAACGGCGTCGGGGACGCGAAAGCGCGTCCCCGAACCGGCAAAGTCGCTGCACTGCCCGGGACCGGCCCGGGA
>JAWRKJ010000128.1:0-43611 GCA_040307025.1 Desulfovibrionaceae bacterium
CCCCCCCCCCCCCCCCCCCCCCCCCCCCGACCGATGGGCCGGACCGCGAAACGTAGCGAATCAGAAGTCCGACCGGCCGTTCAGATTCGAATCCATTCCCGCCGCAGGGCATTGTCCAGGATGACGCCGACCAGGAAGGCCACGCCCATGTGCCACATGGCGAACCCGGCCACCACCAGCATGACGTAGAATTCCGACTTCTTGGTGCCGATGTCGCGCACGGTCACGGCCAGTTCGGCCCCGGCCAGAAACAGGATGACGCCGAGAATGGCTGGTGGGAACATCTTGAAGATGATGGCCACGGACTGGCTGCAAAAAAGCGCGATCACGATGACTATGGTGCCGAGGATGACCAGGGAGCCGCCGGTCCGGGCCCCGAACCGCACATGGCCGGCCATGCCGCCGGCGCCGTGACACATGGGCACCCCACCGAACAGGGGCGAAACCAGATTCATGATGCCCTGGGAGATGCACATGGTGCGCTCGGTGACCGGACGGTCCGGGAAAAGCTCGTTGTTCTCGGCCGTGATGGCCACCACCGCGTTGCCGAGCGTGAGCGGAATCTGGGGCAAGGTGAAAAGGAGCGTGCCGGTGACGATGTCGTCCCAGCGGATGTGGTGCAAGCCGAACTGGGGCAGCCGGAAGCCGATGTCGAACCGGGCCAGTTCGCCGAGCAAGGCCGGGTTGGCGATGACCGCCGCCACCATGCCGATCAGCAACAGCACGAACATGGCCGGAATCTTCGGGTTGGTGAGCAGCACGAAGGTGGTGGCCAGGGCGATGGTGGCCAGCACCGGCGAGCCGACCATGCGGTGAATGCCCTCAACGATAAAAGACATGCCGAGCCCGAGCATGATGCCACGCACCACGGGCTTGGTGGCGAGCTTGGCCACATAGCCGATGGTACCGGTCAGGCCGATGACCAGCCAGAACAGTCCGGTGGTCAGCCCCGAGGCGAAAAGCGCCGCCGGGGTGATGCCACCGGCCACGGCCGCAGCACCGATGGCCTTCATGGGCTGGATGGGAATGGGCGTCTTGTAGAACAATCCGGCCGCGATCTTGGAAATGCCGAACATGAACAAAAGCCCCAGCGGATCGACGCCGAGGATGGTGATATAGGCCACGACAAAGGGAATCAAGGTGCCAATGTCGCCAAAAGCACCGGCCCACTCCATGGCGTCGTAGCGGTTGCGGGGTCGACTCCCGGACAGGGCGTCCGGAGCGGCCAGGGCCGTCTGGATGGTCGGCTGGTCTTGCATGGAAGCCTTTCCTTGCTGCACGAGTTCTCTCCCGGTCGCTCCCCGGAGGGAGCAATGGATCGCGCCATTTACTGACACGAATTTTATAAAACACGTGTGAGAAAAGGCAAGCACAAAACCATGCCCGTCATCCGCGCCCCTTGCCTCGCAAATCTTCGAGATACATGATTTGTTCGTCGAGCTGCTGATCAAAAAAATGCCGTACGCAGGAGAGAAACGCTGTCACGCACTGCATGCGCAGGGAATAATAGATATTGGTTCCCCGGCGCTCGTCCCGGACCAAACCAGCCTCCTTCAGAACGGTCAAATGCTTGGATATGGTGGAAATATCCGATCCGACCAACTCCCGCAGCTCGCACACGCATTTTTCGCCCTGGCCCAGGGCCTCGACCATGAGCAAACGACTGGGATGGCCCAGGGCCTTGAACACCTTGGCCCGTTGGGCCAGATCGGTCTTGTCGTGCGACATGCCTCTCCTCGTAGCACAGAATGTGGAATGACAACCTGCCGGAAGCGTTGCCGGGCTTCCAGAGGGTTTTCAGGCTTTAGCCGCCCGGAGGCTTCCCACCCGAACCTTCTTGCAAAATCAGCCAAGTTTTTCGTAACTGTCTCGGCTAGTTGCCAAAAAGGCCCTTGACCGGACCAAGCAGTCCCTTGCCCGTATCCTCCAGGGTCTTGCCCAGGGCCTTGGGCACGGATGTGATCGCTCCTTTGGCCAGGGCCGCCTTGTCCACAGTGACGCCAGGCGACGCAAGGGGCCCGTCCACCACCAATGGAACCGTGCCCACGCCCGCGAGGGCGGCTTGCAGGTCCAGATGCAGCTGCTTTTTCCCCAGATCGAGGGCCCCGGCACCGGTCACCTGGCCCTGGGGGGCGCGCACGAGCAAATCCCTGGTCGTGGCCAAGCCGTTTTTGCACTGAAAACTGGCCGAAGCCCGCTGGATGGCGGTACTTCCCTGGCGCGCCGACGCCAGGGACTGGCCGAAATCGCCCGTGGCCTGGACCAGGGCCATCGGGTCCAGGGAAACCAGCCCGACGAGCCCCTTGGCACTGGCAAGCAGGCCCGGCGAGACGGAAAAGCCCTCCACCTGTCCGTTGTCCAGGCGCACGGACACCGGGCCGGAAAGCGTGGCCAGGAGCGCATCGGCATTCGCCCCCCGGGCCGTGACATCAAGGTTCGCGGACAACTTGCCCGCGACGGTTCCCTTGCCGGTCAGGGCCGCAAGCACCGGCTTGAGCGCCACATCCGCGATCTTGGTCTGCAAGGCCAGACTCGGTGGCGCTTGGCCCGTTCCCCGGGACACCCCTCCAGTTACACTCCCACCGGCCAGCCCAAAGGAAAAGGGTTTGACCGTCGTGGTCCCGTTGGCGGAAGCGACCGTGGCCTGCACCTGGGTCAGGTCGAGCCCCTTGAGGGCGAGATGACCGACCCGGATCGTGCCGTCGAGGCGGGCCGCGGAGGGTGTCGGCGCGTCCTTGGCCGCTGGAGCCGGTTTCGCGTTTTTGTCCTTGTCCGCCACACCCGCGGCCAGATACGGACCGGCATCGAGCCGGTCGGCCGTCAGGTCGAAGCGTACGGCCGGCTTGTCGAAATCGGTCACCTGGACCGTGAAGGCGATATTTTGGCCGTCGAGGCGCATATCGCGCAAGGTCAAACCCAGGGCCGCGGGCGAAAAGACCAGCTCGCCCTTGGTTTCCAGGGACGACAGGGCGCCGTCGGGCAGTCCGGTCAGCCGGATGCCGAGGGATGCCAGGAGCGCCTTGGGGCTGAACCTGTTGGTGGCGAACTGCCAGACCAGCCGGGTCCCGGCCTCGGGCTTGCCCAGGGCGCCGTCGATGCGGCCCGTGGCCCGAAGCCCCAGGCCCTCCAGGACCAGATCCGAAAAAGCGAGCTTACCCGCTTGGCTGTCGTACTCCAACGTACCTGCAAGCTTGGCGGTTTCCCCCTTGTCCGGGAACATGCCGCCGGCGGCCGTGGCGGCCAGGGAAAGGTTGCGCACCAAGAGATGTCCGTCCTTGCCGTTGACCGTCACATCGGCCTTGCCCGAGCCCTGCAACCGATGCACGGGCAAATCCGGAGTCGCGGCGCTCAGGTCCAGGTCGGCCTGGTCGAAGCGGAAGACGAGATCCCCGGGGTTGGCGGTCAGCTTGCCCTTGAGGGCCGTGGTGACACTGATTTGCGGCTTGTCCGAGGCGAGCTTGAAGCCGAGTGCCACATCGCTGGTCTCCCCGGACGCTACCCGGCCGGCGGTGACGGCCAAATCCGTGAGGCGTAGCGTGCTGCCCGAGACGCGGTCTTCGTAGGTCACACGACCGTTTTTAAGGAGAAAGCCTTCGAACAGGTAGTGGAAAGAGGTCTGGCCGGCGTCCGACTGCACGACCACCTTATCGTTGTCCAGATTGAGCTGTTTGATGGGCAGGGATTGCCAGTTGGTGCGGCCGTCCGCCGCCCGGATGAGGGTCAGGTCCAGACCGTTGAGCCGAATGGCGTCGGCTTCGAGCGCGCCGCGCAGCAAGGCGCTCAGCCGCACCCGGATGACCGCGCCATCCAGACGTACGAACGGCTCATCCGCAAAGCCCGGCACTCCATCCAGGCTGGCCTTGCCGAGTTCGATGCCGAGCCACGGGAAATAGCTCAAATGGATGGGGCCTTCCATGTGCAGGGTGAGGCCCGTGGCTTGCTGGACCAAATTTTCGATCTGGGGCCGGAACACATCGGGATTGACCGCCAAACGCAACCCCACCGCCCCCAGGACCAGCAGGACCACGAGCGCGGCAATACCGAGAGAAATTTTTTTCCGCCGTACCATGGGACCTCCCTGTCGTAACACCATGGCGACCGCACGGCCGCCGGTTGCAGACAACGGAGCAATGATACTGGCAAGGATGTATCCGGCCCGGGCGCCGGGTCAAGGGAAAGGTGGGGAAAAGCGAAAAAAAGCTTACAGCATGGCCTGCAACAGGCCCATGGGCGTCCCCGACGGCAGACGCAGCTTTTTTTCCGGCAGCACGCGAATAGCGACCATGGTCAGCCATTCGCGCGAGGTGATAAGTTCCTCGAAGGTCAGCCAGCCCCTTCCCTGGGAGTCGGTGGTCAGCCCATAGCCGGACAGGGACACCCGGATGGACTCGGTCTCGCCCACGGGCAGCACTTCCAAGGCAATGGACCGGGCCGCGCTGTCCAGAGCCAAGTCAAGGACTTCGCCGAATTCCTTGAGATACTGCCGGGCCGAGGCCAGAAGCAGTTTGGAGACGGATTTGTCCTTGGCCCCGGCCAGATCGAAATTGAACGAAAAGCCCATAACTCACCAGGACAAGGCCAGCGAGGCGTCGTCCAGACAGTTTTTGAGTCCCTCGCCGCAGGGCGGGATGATGTAGTTGCCGTCAAAACAGGCCAGGCAGTACGGCGGCTCGGTGCCGTTGCAGTGCACGGAATTAAGCAGGCCCTCGATGGTCAGATAATGCAGGCTGTCGAGGCCGATAAACCGGGCGATGTCCTCCACGGACTGGTGGGCGGCAATCAGCTCCCCCTTGGACGAGAAGTCGATGCCGTAAAAGCACGGGAAGCGGATGGGCGGGCACGAAACCCGCATGTGGATCTCCCGGGCGCCCAGTTCCCGCAGCCGTTTGACCCGGGTGCGGATGGTGGTGCCGCGCACGATGGAGTCTTCGACAATGAGAATGCGCTTGCCCTTGATCATGCTTTTGACCGGATTGAGCTTCACCCGGACGCTGAAATCGCGCATGTCCTGGGAGGGCTGGATAAAGGTGCGGCCCACGTAGTGGTTGCGCACCATGCTCATCTCGAAAGGCAGGCCCGAAGCCTGGGAATAGCCGATGGCGGCATAGAACCCGGAATCGGGAAACGGCATGACGTAATCGGCGTCGACCGGGGCTTCCTGGGCCAGGGTGCAGCCCATCTGCTTGCGCCGTTCGTAGACCACCTCGCCGAAGACTTCCGAGTCGGGCCGGGCGAAGTAGATGAGCTCGAACACGCACTGGCGTACGGGCTGGGGATCGCAGATGCGGTAGGACTGGAGCCGCTTGTCCTGGATGACCAGCATCTCGCCCGGGGCCACGGACCGGATGGCCTCGGCCTCCATGAGGTCGAAGGCGCAGGTTTCCGAGGCCAGGACATAGGCGTCGCCCATGCGTCCGAGCATGAGCGGCCGAATGCCTTGCGGGTCGCGCACGGCGATGATCTTGTCGTTGGCCAAAAGCAGGATGGAATAGGCACCCTTCACCTTGTTACAGGCCTTGATCACCGCCTCTTCCAGGGTATTGCCGTTGAGGAACTTGGCAATGAGGTGGACGAACACCTCGGAGTCGATGGTGGTCTGGAAGATGGAGCCCGAGGCTTCCAACTCCTGGCGCAGTTCCATGGTGTTGACCAGGTTGCCGTTGTGGGCGATGGCCAAGTGGTAGTCGCCGAAACGCACCAGGAAGGGCTGACAATTGCGCAACAGCGAGGCTCCGGTGGTGGAATAGCGGATATGCCCCACCGCCACCGTGCCTTTGAGTTCCTTGCCCAGGTGCCGCTCGGAGAATACATCGGCCACCAGCCCCATGCCCCGCTGTTCGCGGATGCGGGTGCCGTCCCAGGTGACGATGCCGGCCGACTCCTGCCCGCGATGCTGCAGGGCGTAGAGGCCGAAGTAAGTCATGCGAGCGGCCTCGGGATGGCCGTAGATGCCGAACAGTCCGCAGTATTCCTTTTTCATGGCGCGCCAGTCGAGGCTAGATGTCCCCGTAATACTCCTGCAAGCTCTTGACGGACAGCCCCGTCCCCTCGCGTTCGCGGATGGCCTGGGCCATGGCCTGGGCCCCGGCTGCGGTGGTGGCGTAGGGAATGCCGTACAACAGTGCCGTCTGCCGGATGATCATGGAATCGCGCACAGTGCGCTTGTCCGAAACGATGTTGATGACCAGATCGATTTCCCGGTTCTTCATGTGGTCCACCACGTCGGGCCGACCTTCGCTGACCTTTTTCACCGGGGTTACGGCAATGCCCTGCTCACTCAGGTAAGCGGCCGTGCCCTTGGTGGCCACGATCGTAAAACCCAGGGAGCCCAGGATGCGGGCTGCGGGCAAGACGTCGGCCTTGGACTCGTCGGCCACGGTGATGAACACCGTCCCGGCCAGGGGGAGCTTCTGACCGGCCCCGAGCTGGCTTTTCATGAAGGCCAGGCCCACCGAGGTGTCCACGCCCATGACCTCGCCCGTGGAGCGCATCTCGGGTCCGAGCAGCACGTCCACGCCTGGGAACCGGCCGAACGGGAACACCGATTCCTTGACCGCGTAGTAGCCGGTGCGGCGCTTGGACCAGGGGTCGAGGTCCTTGAGCTTGACGCCCATGATGACGTTGGTGGCCAGCTTGGCCAGCGGCACGCCCGTGGCCTTGGACACGAAGGGCGCCGTGCGCGAGGCCCGGGGATTGACCTCCAGGATGTAGATGTCGCCGTCCTTGACCGCGAACTGGATGTTCATGAGCCCGATCACGCCGAGTTCCTCGGCCAGGGCCACGGTCTGGCGTTCGATCTCGGCCACGAGTTCGGGCGAGAGATTGTGCGGCGGCAACACACAGGCCGAATCGCCCGAGTGGATGCCGGCCTGCTCGATATGCTCCATGACACCGGCCACATAAGTATCTGTACCGTCGGAGACGGCGTCCACATCCACCTCGGTGGCGTTGACCAGGAACTTGTCGATCAGGATCGGGTGCTCGCCCGAAGCGACCACGGCATACTTAAAGTAGTTCTCGAGGTCCTTGCGGTCGTAGACGATCTCCATGGCCCGGCCGCCGAGCACGTAGGACGGCCGCACCACCACCGGATAACCGATCTTGTCGGCGATGACCGCGGCTTCGTCCACGGTGAAGGCGGTGCCGTTGGCCGGCTGGCGCAGGTTGAGCTTTTGCAGCAGCGCCTGGAACCGCTCACGGTCCTCGGCCCGGTCGATGCTGTCGGGGGAGGTACCGAGGATGCGCACGCCGGAGTTTAAAAGCGGCACGGCCAAGTTGAGCGGCGTCTGGCCGCCAAACTGGACAATGACGCCCTCGGGCTTTTCGGCCTCGATGATGTTGAGCACGTCCTCCAGGGTCAGCGGCTCAAAATAGAGCCGGTCGGACGTGTCGTAGTCGGTGGAGACGGTCTCGGGGTTGGAGTTGACCATGATGGATTCCACACCCAGGTCGCGCAAGGCGTAGGAGGCGTGGCAGCAGCAGTAGTCGAACTCGATGCCCTGGCCGATGCGGTTGGGACCGCCGCCGAGGATCACCACCTTGCGGGCGGACCCCACCGCCACTTCCCGGCCGGTCTCGTAGGTCGAATAGTAATACGGGGTATAGGCCTCGAACTCGGCGGCGCAGGTGTCGACGAGATAGTAGGTCGGGGCGATGCCCGCATCCTGGCGCAGCTTGCGGGCGTCCAGGGCATTCGGCAACTGCCACAGGGCCGCGATCTGGGGATCGGAAAAACCGTCGCGCTTGGCCACGGCGAGCATCTCCCGGCATTCGGGATTGTCCGGCGCGATCTTGTCCTTGGGGAAGGCCAGCAAGGTGGCTTCCAGGTCGACCAGCTCTTTGATCTGGCGCAGGAACCAGGGATCGATCCAGGTGGCGTCGAAAATCTCCTCCAGGGTCAGGCCGCAACGCATGGCCTGACGCACCTGGAACAGCCGCCGGGAATTGGGCTTGCGCAGCGCGGCCAGCAGTTCCTCCCGGTCCAGGGTGCAGGGCCCGAACTCGCTGCCAAGGCCGGTTGCGCCGATCTCCAGGGAGCGCAGGCCTTTTTGCAGCGCTTCCTTGAAATTACGGCCGATGCTCATGGCCTCGCCCACGCTCTTCATGGCCGTGGTGAGGAAGTCTTCCGACCCCGGGAACTTCTCGAAAGTAAAGCGCGGAATTTTCACCACGCAATAGTCGATGGTGGGCTCGAAGGAGGCCATGGTCTCGCGGGTGATGTCGTTGGGGATCTCGTCCAGGGTGTAACCCACCGCCAGCTTGGCCGCGATCTTGGCGATGGGGAAGCCCGTGGCCTTACTGGCCAGGGCCGAGGAGCGCGACACGCGCGGGTTCATCTCGATGATCACCATGTCGCCGTCGGCCGGGTTGACCGCGAACTGGACATTGGACCCGCCGGTCTCCACCCCGATCTCGCGCATGATGGCGATGGCCGCGTCGCGCATCTTTTGATACTCGACGTCGGTCAGGGTCTGGATCGGGGCGACCGTGGCCGAATCACCGGTGTGGACGCCCATGGGGTCGATGTTTTCGATGGAGCAGATGATCACGCAGTTGTCGGCCTTGTCCCGCATGACCTCGAGCTCGAATTCCTTCCAGCCGAGCACCGACTGCTCCAGCATGATTTCGCTTTTCATGCTGGCGGCCAGACCCACGGCGGCGATCTTTTCCAGATCTTCCATATTGTAGGCCACGCCGCCGCCGGTGCCACCCAGGGTGTAGGCCGGGCGCACGATGATGGGGAAATTGATCTTGCGGCCCCAGGCCCGCACGTCGTCCATGGTGTGGCAGATGCCGCTTTTCGGGATCTTGAGCCCGATGTTCTCCATGGCCTGGCGGAATAGTTCCCGGGATTCGGCTTTTTTGATCACGGGCAGCGAGGCGCCGATGAGCTCCACGCCGAGTTCGGCCAGGATGCCGGATTCGGCCAGGGCCACGGCCGTGTTGAGACCGGTCTGGCCGCCCAGGGTGGGGAGTAAGGCGTCAGGCTTTTCCCGGGCCAAAATACGAGCCACGGTATCCGGCTCGATGGGTTCGATATAGGTGCGGTCGGCCAGACCGGGATCGGTCATGATGGTGGCCGGGTTGGAATTGACAAGGACGACCTCGTAGCCTTCTTCTTTGAGGGCCTTGGCCGCCTGGGAGCCGGAATAATCGAACTCGCAGGCCTGTCCGATGACAATGGGCCCCGAGCCGATAATCATGATCTTCTGGATGTCCGTCCGTTTGGGCATGGCGTGCGTCTGGGTGTTTTAAAGGGTGGCGTGAACTTGACTGGAACCGGAAAGGAATAAGCCATTGCGCCCCGTTGGGCAAGGGGTATGCATGACCGATGCCTTGACGCCATCTTCGGGAACCCCTAGACAGGCGAACATGGGCTCCGTAACCGGAGCATCACCCCTGTTCCCCGTCAGGGAGACCCGTTCATGGTAAGTGTCATTGCGAGTTTTCTCGGTGGGATGGGGCTTTTTTTCATGGGGCTCACCCTCACCGGGGACAGCGTCAAAAAAATCGCCGGCCGCCGGTTCCGCGACTTGTTTCTCAAATGGACCCGGGGCCGGCTCGGCGGTGCCGGACTCGGCGTCGCCTCGGGACTCGTTTTCCAGTCCACGTCGGCCGTTTCCCTGCTGCTGGCCAGCCTGATCGGAGCCGGCGCCACCACGGTGGAGCGGGCCCTGCCCGTCATGCTCGGCGCCAACGCCGGCGTGGCTTTTCTGGTTATTCTGGCGGTGGTGGACATCCGCATCGCCGTCCTGTTTCTGCTCGGGCTTTCAGGTCTTGTCGTCTCTTTTGGAAAACCCGCCAAGTATGTCCATGCAGCCGGCATCCTTTTTGGAGTGGGCCTGCTCCTTTTCGGTCTCGGCATCGTGCGGGTCGGCGCGGCGCCCCTGGCCGAAGCCGACTGGTTCCGTCAGTTTCTGGCCAGTCAGGGCCTACCGCTCCCGGTGTATTTCCTGATCGGAGCCCTGGCCTGTCTCCTGCTCCAGAGTTCGGCCGGCGTGTCGATCCTGGCCATCACCCTGGCCGCCTCGGGTATCATGGACGGCGACGACGCCTTGATCACCATCTTCGGCAGTCTGTTCGGCTCAAGCTGCCTGAGCCGCTTTTACGCCATCCAGCTCTCCGGGGCACGCAAGCGCCTGGTCATGGGGCAAGTCCTGTTCAATCCGATGGGACTGCTCCTGTTTTTGCCGCTCTTGCTTCTGGAGCACTATGCCCATGTGCCCCTCCTCCTGGAACCGACAGCCGGGCTTTTTCCGGACTTGCCAACCCAGCTCACGGCCATCAACATTGCCTTCGATGTTGTAACGAGCATAGTGTTGCTGTGCCTGACCACGCCCTTTGGCCGGTTGCTCGAACGCCTGTGTCCCGACGCCCCGGACAGCCTGCAAGCCCTGGCCTACGCCAAGGAGCTCACCGGCGTCTCGCCGGAAACCGCTTTGGAGCTCATCGACAAGGAGCAGGTCCGGCTGGTCGGGCATCTGCCCGCCTACACGGCCGCGGCGCGCCAGGCACTGGAAAAGGAGGCCGTGCCCTTTGTTCGAGACCTGCACGCCTCGGCCAGCGACCTGCTGACCGAAATCGACGACTGCCTGCTCGACATGGTGATGGAGAAGCAGGCCGCGCCAAATGCCAACACCCTGGCCCTGCTCCAGGGCATGCAGTCCTTGTTGCGCTCCCTCAACGACACCCTGCGCGATTTGGTGAGCGAATTGGGCGCGTCCTGCCATACCGAGGCCATGCGCCGCCTGCGCCAGGCCTTTCTGGAGGCCCTGGAGACAATCCTGCTCCAGGCGCGGGAGGTCTTCGCCTGCGCCACGGAAGACGAATGGGAATTGTTGTCGCGCCTCGTCTCCGACAAGGGGCCGGTCATGGAGCGGCTGCGGGCACGCTATGTCAGCGAAACCACGGCCCTGCCCCCAACCGAGCACTGGCAGTTGATGCGCATCACCGGCCTGTACGAACGCAGCCTGTGGCTGCTGCGCCACCTCGGCCGGCTGCAGTGGAAATTTCTGACCGAAATCAAAGCCTCCCCTGCCGCCCAGGCCTGCGCCGACATCCCGGCCAGCGACCATTCTTGACTTCCTGCCGGCCCTGTTTCAAACAGGCGGTTTCTCCGACGTCGCGCGGACGGCCGGACAAGCCCAAGGATTATCCCCATGAGCAGTGACTATAAAAAAACTTTGAAGCTTCCCCAGACCTCCTTTCCCATGAAGGCCAACCTCAGGGAAAAGGAACCGGAAACCCTGAAGTTCTGGGCCGAAAACGACATTTATCAGGCCATGCTCGACAGCCGTGACGGCTCGCCCCGCTACGTGCTCCACGACGGCCCGCCCTATGCCAACGGCCACCTGCACATGGGCCATGCCCTCAACAAGATCTTGAAGGATATCATCGTCAAGTCCCGCCACATGGCCGGCTTCCAGGCGCCCTACGTGCCGGGTTGGGACTGTCACGGCCTGCCCATCGAACATAAGGTGTCCCAGGAGCTCAAGGCCAAGGGCAAGACCAGTCTGCCCGCCGTGACCGTACGCCGGCTGTGCCGGGACTACGCCACCAAGTTCGTGGATATCCAGCGCAAGGAATTCAAGCGCCTGGGCGTGCTCGGGGACTGGGACAATCCGTATCTTACCATGCGCCCGGCCTACGAGGCCGCAACCGCCCTGGCCCTGTGCGACTTCGTGGAAAAGGGCTCGGTCTACCGGGGCAAAAAGCCCATCCACTGGTGCCTGTCCTGCCAGACCGCCCTGGCCGAGGCGGAGGTGGAATACGCCGACGAAACCTCGCCCTCGGTGTTCGTGCGCTTTCCCCTGCCCGACCCCAAGGTCAAGGACCTCTTTCCCATGGCCGATCCGGCCCGCACCTACGCCGTGATCTGGACCACCACGCCCTGGACCCTGCCCGACAACATGGCCGTGGCCGCCCATCCCGAATTCGACTACGCCCTGGTGGCCGCCGGCGATGGCCAGTACATCCTGGCCCGGGAACTTCTCGACTCGGTGCGGGAACTCTTCGGCTGGACCGAGACCACCATCCTGGCCGAGGTCAAGGGCGCGGCCCTGGCCGGCCTTGTCGCCCGCCATCCTTTTTACGACCGTAATTCCCCCATCGTCACGGCCGATTACGTGACCCTGGACGCCGGCACCGGCCTGGTCCACACCGCTCCCGGCCACGGCCGCGAGGACTACGAAACCGGATTGCGCAACAACCTGGAAATTCTCTCCCCCCTGGACGATGCCGGCCGTTTCCTCGACGTGGTGCCGTACTTCGCCGGCCTGACCGTGTGGGAGGCCAATCCCAAGGTCATCGAGAAGCTCAAGGAAGTCGGCCACCTGCTCGCCGAGCGCAAGATCCGCCACTCCTATCCCCACTGCTGGCGCTGCAAGGAGCCGGTCATCTTCCGGGCCACCACCCAGTGGTTCATTTCCATGGATGCCAACGGGCTGCGCGACAAGGCCTTGCATGCCATCGAAAAGGATGTGGAATGGATTCCGGACTGGGGCGAGGAACGCATCCACAATATGATCGCGTTTCGGCCCGACTGGTGCATCTCGCGCCAGCGCACCTGGGGCGTGCCCATCCTGGCTCTCATTTGCCAGTCCTGCGACACGGCCTACAACGACGCCGATTGGATGCGCTCGGTGGCCTCCAAATTCGCCGACCACGAACGCGGCTGCGACTGGTGGTTCGAGGCCGAGCTCGCCGACATCGTGCCGGCCGGCCTGACCTGTCCCAAATGCGGCGGCACCCGCTGGCGCAAGGAAACCGACATCCTCGATGTCTGGTTCGATTCCGGCACGAGCTTCGCGGCCGTGCTGGAGCAGCGCCCGGAACTGGCCTTCCCGGCCGACATGTACCTGGAAGGCTCGGACCAGCATCGGGGCTGGTTTCACAGCTCGCTTTTGGCCGCCCTCGGCACGCGCGGCGTGCCCCCCTACCGCCAGGTTCTCACCCACGGCTACGTGGTGGACGGCGAAGGCCGCAAGATGTCCAAGTCGCTCGGCAACGGCATGGAGCCCCAGGAGATCATCGACAAGCACGGGGCCGAGATCCTGCGCCTGTGGACCGCGGCCGTGGACTACCGCGACGACATCCGCCTGTCCGAGGAGATCCTGTCCCGGCTGGTCGAGGCCTACCGCCGCATCCGCAACACCTGCCGGTTCATCCTCGGCAACCTGTCCGACTTCGACCCGGCGGTGCACGACGTGGCGCCGGACGCCATGCTGCCGCTCGACCGCTACGCCCTGGACACGGCCGCCCGGGAACACGACCGCATGGCCGAGGCCTACACCGCCTACGAGTTCCACAAGGTCTTCCACGCCCTGCACAACCTGTGCGTCACGGATCTGTCGGCGTTTTATCTCGATATCCTGAAGGACCGGCTGTATGTCTCGGCCAGGGACAGCCTGGAACGGCGTTCGGCCCAGGCGGCCTTGTGGCGCATCCTGCTTATGCTCATGCGCGACATGGCCCCCATCCTGTCCTTTACCGCCGAAGAGGTCTTCCGCCACACGGCGGTGAACCAGCGCGGCGCGGGCATTTCGGTCTTTTCCCTGGAGCCCTTGTGCACCGAGGCCTGGAAGCTCGACGAGACCTCCCGCCAGCGCTTCGAGCTGGTCACGACCCTGCGCGGGGAAGTGACCCGGGCCATCGAGCCCCGGCGCAAGGCCGGCGAGGTGGGGCATTCCCTGGAAACAGCCGTGGTGCTCTACCTGCCCGATGCCGTGCGCGCGGACGTGGAAGCCTTGGGCATGGATCTGCGCGAGGTGTGCATCGTGTCCAAGATCGACCTGGCGCCGGCTGACGCCGCCCCGGCCGAGGCAACGCCCTGCGAGGCCCTCGAAGGCGCGTCCATCGGCGTGTCCCGGGCCGCCGGCGGCAAATGCGCCCGGTGCTGGCTGTACAGCGAGGACCTGGGTGCCTCGTCCCACTACCCGGACCTGTGCCCGCGTTGCGCCGCGGTCATGGAGCAGGAGGCCGATTAATCGTTATGCGACCAAGCCAGAAACTGGCCGGCGGCATCGCCGTGGCCGTGGTCCTGCTCGATCAGGCCACCAAGCTGTGGATACAGAAAAGCCTGGTGCTCTACAGCACCCATGCGGTGATTCCGGACTTTTTCAATATCGTCCACGTGCTCAACCGTGGCGCGGCCTTCGGGTTTCTCAACCGGTCGGACATCCGGTGGCAGACCTACTTCTTTTTTGCCGCCACTGCCCTGGCCGTGCTGATCATCAACCACCTGCTGCGTCTGGCCCGGCCCGGAGACAAACTGCTCATTTCCGGTCTGGGGCTCATCCTCGGCGGGGCCCTCGGCAACCTGATCGACCGCATCAGGACCGGCGAAGTCGTGGATTTTCTGGATTTCTACTGGAGAAGCTACCATTGGCCGGCGTTCAATGTCGCGGACATCGCCATCTTCCTCGGGTCCATGGCCCTGCTGGTGGCTTTTTACCGCATGCGTCGCCCCTCCGACCGAAAACCATAGCCCACGAGGTCTGTCCTGGTCCGGCCGGCATGGTCGACAACCTTGACTTTGCCGGTCCAAGTACGTAGCCGATGCCAGGACATCACCCCGAAGAGCCTGCCTTCCGGGAGCGTTCTTCCACTTTGCCACGAGGATCATCCATGCCGTTTCTGCCTGATCTGCCACCCATGACCCCCGGCCAACTGGCTCTTCTCCTTGGCCTGCTGGTTTTACCCATTCTTCCCAATTTCATCGCGATATGGCATAGTTTTCATCGCGAGTTTCCAACTCCCCTCGAACGGATGTTCTGGTTCCTTCTGGCCATTTTCGTGCCCGTGCTGGGAGGGATCGTCTATCTGATCTGGGGTCGCAAGCGAGGTCGCAAGCTGTCATGAAAAGGAGCAAAATCGTCCGCCCCCTGGCGGCTGCCAGCCTGTCGGTGGTCCTGCTCGGAGCCTGTGGTCCATCTCCGCGCAACGACGCCCCCGCCCCCCTCAACACCCAGGCCGACATGTGGGCCGAGCTGGAAAACACCAAGGGTGAACTGCGCCGGCTCAACGCCAAGGTCGAGGACCTGAGCCAGCAGATCCAGCAAAATAAAAACGATCCCGAACTGTCCAACAAGGTAACCCGACTGGACGGCCAAGTGCATCGCATGGCCTCCCAGCTGAGCATCGATCTCGGTGACAACGCCGGGGCCCAGGCCGGTGCCGCCCAACAGCCCCAACAGCCCGGCTATCCGGCCGCCCAGCCGCAACCCGGCTACCAGCAGCCCCAGCAGCCTGGGTATGGCCCGGCCGCCGGTGCCGACGACGATGCTTCGGGTGCCCAGGCGGGGTATCAGCAGCCTGCCTACCAGCAGCCGGCCTATCAGCAGCAGCCGGCCTATCCGGCCCAACCGGCCTACCAGGCTCCGGCACCGGCCGCTACGGCCGCAGGTGCCGCGGCTGGCGCGGCGGCCGGCGCCGCTGCGGGAACGGCCGCGGCCCAGGGCGCGGAAAGTCAGAGCACCGCCGATGCCCTCTACGCCAAGGGGCTCGCGAGCTTCAACGCCCGCCAATACCAGCAGGCGTTGGGAATCTTTCAGGAATTCACTCGCAATTTCAAGAAAAGCGCGCTTATGCCCAACGCCCTGTTCTGGACCGGCGAATGCTATTTCCAGTTGGGCGATTTCGCCAATGCCGCCTTGTCCTATCAGGAGATCATCGAGAAATATCCCAAAAGCCCCAAACATCCCGATGCGCTGTTCAAGCGCGGCGCGGCTTTCCTGAAACTCGGCAACACCGGGGCGGCCAAGCTGTCGTTTAAGGAAGTCATCGACAAATATCCGACTTCCGCTTTCGCCGCCCGGGCCAAGAGCATGATGCCCAAATAGGGCCGGCAGACAAGGAGTCAGGTTTTCGATGGAGACACAACCGGAAAAGATTCAGAAAAAGGTCATCTACCTGACCTTTCCCCCCGAGGCCTCGGGCAAGCCGCTCGTGTGCGATCTGGCCCTGAACTATCAGTTGCGCTTCAGCATCCTCAAAGCGCAGATCACTCCGCGCCACGAAGGCCAGATGACCATGGAGATCAGCGGCGGCCAGGAGGCTCTCGACCGGGGCCTGGCCTACCTCAAGGATCACGGGGTGGGCGTGGTGCCGGCGGCCCAGCGCATCTTCCGTGACGAGGCCGTCTGTATCCACTGCGGCGTGTGCACGGCCCTGTGCCCCACCCGGGCGTTGCGCATCGACCCCGCGACCCAGCTCGTGCGCTTTGAAGCCGAAGAGTGCTCGGCCTGCGGCATGTGCACCAAGGTCTGCCCGGTCCGGGCCATGGAGATCCTGCTCGAAAACGGCGCCATGTAAGAGGGAGCGTTTGTGGAAGAAAAACGCACCTACCTGCGCATTCCCACCCGGCTGCACGGCCATTTGCGCCTGCTGTCCGATCCCGAGGAACTGGCCCTGTTCCGCGAACACCCGCCCATGGGGACCGGAATCTGCCTGGGCGAAGTCCGGGATGCCGGCATGAGCGAGGCGCTCTACTCCCTGCTTTGCACCATCAATTCCAAGCTCGACATGCTGTTGTCCATGCAAAGCCGCGATCAGATCGAGGCTGATTTCCCCGTGGCCATGGACATCATCGAGATCAGCGGCGCCGGTGTGCGCTTTGCCTGCTCCGACGAGCTGCCCATAGGCCAGCCGGTGGAAACGGTTGTTGTCCTGTCGCGCTTTCCCCTGCGCCTGGCCAGCGCCATCGGCCGCATTATCCGCCAGGACAGCCAGGACGATCAACCGGTGTATGCTCTGGATTTCACCCGTATCCGTGAACGTGATCTGGAAACCATCGTACAGTTCGTCTTCCAGAGCCAACGGGATGAACTACGCGTCAAAAAATGGGATTGAGGGCTCCGCCATGGTCAGAGATGAAGAATTGATCGAACGCCTGCTCGCCAAAATCATGACCGAGGTGATGCCCGAGGTGCGGGACAGCATCAGCCGCACCATTGAGCAGGAAGTGACCAAAAGCCTGTCCCGGGCTCTGCTCGAAAGCGAATTCTACAAGCGCCTCAACGAGGAGATGCGCCAGGGCCTCCAGGACATCTACAAGGAAATCAACGCCGCCGCCAAGATCGATAACGGCGCCCATACGGCCAGCGAGAAGCGCGAGGCCGACCAGCTCTTCCAGGAAGCCGCCCAACAGCTCGACAAGATCCTCCAGACCACCGAGACGGCCACGACCGAGATCATGGACATCGTGGAAAAGCACATGGACCTGCAAGCCGAGTCCGAGACCCTGCTCGCCGGGCTCGAAAGCAACGGCCAAACCGACGCGCTAGATCGGCTCCGCCAGGTCAACGGCGACCTGGGCGCCGATCTTATGCGCATTATGACTACCTTGAGCTTCCAGGATCTGACCGGCCAGCGCATCAAACGTATCATCGAGGCCATCAAAAAGGTCGAGGCCATCGTCTTCGACCTCTACCTCTCCACCGGTATCCAGCTCAAAGCCCGGGCCGAAGCCCCGGATCGGGCCATCGCCGAGCTCGAAGCCGAGGCCAAGCAGAAGGTCTCGGCGCTCAAGGGTCCCCAGACCAAGGTCCAGCAAGGCGACGTGGACGACCTGCTCTCCCAGCTCGGCCTGGATTAGGGTCGAGTCCCGAGCCGCGTCAGGCCCGACCAGCGCCGACCATCCAGCCCTGTATTGAAAAGGCGAAACGCTTCGCGCGCCCTGGGCGGCGTGGCCTTTCGTCGTGCCACCCGGCCCGGCGTCAGGCGTGGGAGCCGCAGTGGTCCTCAACCTCGTGGCGGTGGTCGAGATTGCCCAGGGGATGGCCGTGCACGTGCTCGTGGAGCACGAACCGGGCATCCCGGTTGAGCCGGCCGTGTTCGATGGTGCAAAACCGCTGCGCCACCCGGGCCAGGAAATCCCAATCGTGGGAGATGACGACATAGGGTTTGCCGAGCCGGCCGAGAATGCCCACAATGCGGTCCCGGGTCTCGGGATCGAGGCCGTTGGTGGGCTCGTCGAGGAGCAGCGCTTCGGGTTCCATGGCCAGCACTCCGGCCAGGGATACAAGCTTTTTTTCCCCGCCCGAAAGCTTGTGCGCCAGCCGGTCCCCGAATCCGTCCAAGCCGAGCAGGGACAAAGCCGCCTCGGCGGCCTGCCGGGCCGCAGTCCGGGACAGGCCCCGGTTGAGGGGGCCAAAGGCCACGTCATCGAGCACCGTGGGGTAGATGATCTGGTCGTCGGCGTTTTGGAGCAGCAGCCCCACGCCCTGGCGCACGGCCCGGAACTCCTTTTCCGTGCGCACCACCCGGCCCCGGAACCGCACTTCGCCGGAGGTCGGACGCACCAAGCCCATCAGCACATGGAGCATGGTCGTCTTGCCCGAACCGTTGGGACCGTAAAGCCCAATGCGCTCGCCGGCACGCAGGTCAAAGTCCAGCCCATCCAGCACGGGCCTGGCCGCGCCCGGATAGGCAAAGGAAATGCCGGTCAGTTCGAGCACGGCTTCAGACGCCATATCCCCTCCACCACAGTTCCAGCCCCACAGCCAGGCCCAGGGCCACGATGACGCACATTCCGAAGACCGCATCCCGGCGGCAGGCCGACAATCCGTCCAGGGACGGGAATGTGCCGGTAAACCCGCGCAGGACCATGGCCTGGTAGACCCGCTGGGAACGGTCGAAACTTTTGACCAGGACCATGGCCACCAGAGCGGCCTTGGACCGGTAGGTATGCCAGTTGGTGGCCGGCACGAACCCGCGCAGCTTGGCGGCCGTGGCCAGCCGGCCGTACTCCTCGGCGATCACGTGGAGGTAGCGGTAGGCGAAAAGAAACAGGAAGGCAAATTTGTCCGGGATGCGCAAGGCGGCCATGGCCTGGGCCAAGGCCGGGGCCGGAGTCGTGGCCACCAGGGACAGGACGCACAAAAAAATCGCGTTGGTCTTGAGCGTAATCAACCCGGCCAAGGCCACGCCCTGCTGCGTGATGACCAGACCCCACACCGACCGCCAGGGGTCTCCCGGAGCGGTCACAGGCAATACCAGCCATAAGAAACACACAAAGACGTTGACCCCGGCCAACCGTGCAAAAAAAAGCCGCAATGGCGGCCGGGAAATCGCGGTCAGCACCAGGCCCACGGCCAAGACGACGCACGGCGCCTCGGGCCGCAACGCCACGGCCGCCACCACGGACAAGGCCAGACATGCGGCCAGCTTGGCCCGCGCATCCAGGGCGTGCACCCAGGTGGTGCCTCGAGCGAGGGGTTCGTCGATCACGAACCGGACCGCCCGCCGCGCGAGCGCGCATAGGCCAGCAAGCCGGCAATGCCGAGCAGGTAGCCGATGCCGCCGAAAATTTCGGTCAGCCCCGGCCCTTTTTCCTTTTCATCGAGCAGGATCTTGCGAATGGGGGCGATCTTTTTTTCCACCCCCGCTTCCACGGCGGCCTGGACGGTCGCTTGCAAGGCGGCCATGTCGACCGGCTGTTGTGCCGGAGCCGCAATGGCAACGGCCGGAGCCGCCGGTGTGGGCACCGCTACGGCCGGAGCCGCCGGTGTGCTTTTTTCCGATTGCGGCCCTGGAGCAGAGGGCGCGGCCGGAACGGTCGGTGCGGCGGACAGGTATTCCTCGGCCGCGACCGTCCAATCGTTTTGATGGCCCTCGCCGGCCCGCAGCCGGAGGCGCAAATCGGCCTTGGCCGCCCGGGCCTCGGCCGGAACCGGGAAGGCAAAATTGCCCTTTTCGTCGGTCTTGCCGGTCAGGTAGACCTTGCCCGTGACCGGATCGCTCACTTCGATCTCGCCGAAACGCACCCGGTCGGATTTGCTGTAGCTGCATTCCACATGGACCGTGTCGCCCTCGACATAGGCGAACACGTTGACCCGGTGGGCGTCAGCCGGCCGGACCGATACCCCGGCCACGACCACAAGCGCCGCCACGACAGCCATCCCGAAATCTCGCCAAGCCATAGCTCCTCCCCGGCGGTCAGTCCGCCAAGCGCAATTGCAGCATTTCCGGGCGTACCTTGGCCAAAAAGCCTACGGCCAGGGCCGTCAGCACGCCTTCAATGGCCATGATGGGCACATGGGCGAGAAAAATCACCTTGGCCGTGGCAACAAAGGCCTCACCCGACAGGGCCAGGGCCAGGGCGGTCAAACAACCGGCCAACGACACGGCCAGCACCCCGCAACAAAACGCCCCGATCATCCGGGCCCGGCCGCCGGCCCTGAGCAAGGGCCGGAAAACCAAAAAACAGATCACAGCCGGCAAGGCCATGTCCACGGTGTTGACCCCAAGCACGACCAGCCCCCCAAACTGAAAAAGCACGGCCTGGAGCAAAAGCCCCACGCAGATGGCCGGAAAGGCGGCAAAACCCAGGATCACCCCGAGCAGGCCGTTTAAAATCAGGTGCACGCTTGCCGGCCCGATGGGCACATGGACCAGGGAGGCTACGAAAAATGCCGCGGCCAGAATGGCTACGGTCATGAGTCGATCGTAATCCAACCGTTTGAGCCCGATGGCCGTCCCCGCGGCCGCGAGCACCCAGCCGCCGGCCAGCACCGGTGCGGAAAGCACGCCTTCGGAAATATGCATGGCACGCCTTTTTCCGGGCAGCGGAGGCGTGTCCCCCCGCTGCCGACATGTTTTTTCGCCTGGCAACAGCCCCTGCCGGTCAAAGACAACGGCGCCCTTGGCCGACACGGAATCAGCTACCGGTTTGTCCCGCTACTTTTTGCCCTTCTTGGCCGCATGCTTGGGGTCCACGAACTTGGCCCACAGCACGGCGCCCCGCTCGACTTTCTTATCCGCGCCGTCCTTTTGGATGGTTTTCGGCGCATCGGTCAAGGCGGCAAAGCCCCACCAACCGGCAAAGGGCACGGCGTAAACGAACACGCCGTTGGCGTCGGTCTTGACGGCCTGGGTGACCAAAAAATCGTTGGGCGCTTCGTAGTCCTTATCTTTATTATAATATTCCACTTCCACCGTCACCCCAGGGACCGGTTTGCCGTCCTCCAGCACCTGGCCGACAAAGACATTGCCCGTGTAGTTGCCGAAGGGGCGGGTCAAAGGCACGATCTCGGCCGGCAGCCCGACCGGCACGTCCCAGCCCTCTTCCTCGCCAAAAGCCGGCACCACCACCTTGGTGATGTGCTCAATGAACTTGTCCTCGGCCGGTTCCCAATACGGTTCGGGCACCACATAGAAAATCCCGACCCCGGGCCGATTGAACGTGTATTCACCCTGCCAGGCCGCGTGCTCCATGACCTTGGTCGGCTTGAGACTGCCAAGCAGATCGATCTTCTGCTCCCCGACCTTCACCCCGAACTGCTCGGGCTTGGCCATGTCCATGCCCTTGCCCTCCATGGGATGGGAAAAGGACAGGGTGACACCGACCTTGGCCTTGGCCTTGTCCATGACCACGTCCTCGGACGGAATGGCCATGCCGAAATGGGCCAGGGCCGGAGCGGCCCACAGGGTCAGGGCCGCAAGCAACCCGACAGTCAAGCCTGCGCTGCGTTTCATGGAGCCTCCTTGGTTGGGTTATCCGCCGACGACGCGACGATTGACAAAGCAGGAGCAAAAGTTATGAACGATAGGAAATTTCGTAACACGAAAAATTTACGGTTTGATTTTTTCATTGTCAAGAAAAGAGACTAAACTGAAAATAAGCACAGGGAAAAAAGACCGTTTTCAAACCCGTACCACGGGAAGCCCTGGAAAAAACAAGGCCGCCAGGAAGATCCTGACGGCCTTCTCCGATCCGCTCCGGGGGGAGGGGGAACGGTGTGAGGGGATGCGGCGCGCAGCTTACGCCGCGTGGACGAGGCGTTGTTCCGGCTTGGCCGGTTTTTCCTTCGGCTTCTCCGGGGATTCGAAAGACATGGCCGGACCGCAATCGGTGTACATCTCCCAGTAATCCTCGAAAGCCTGTTCGATGGTGCGGCTCGCGGCGTAGGCCCGACCGGCCCGGCCCATGGCCCGCAGCAGTTCGGGGTCGGCGACCAGACCGGCCATGGCCTGGTACAAGGCGTTTTCGTCCCCGGCCGCCACCACCACCCCGGTTTCGCCCGGAAGGATGTTTTCCATGGGTCCACCCTGGTTGGTGACAATGATGGGCAGACCCGACGCCTGGGCTTCGAGCACCACGTTGCCGAACGTGTCCGTGGCGCTGGGAAAGACGAACAGATCGCAGGTGGCAAACATGGCGGCCAGTTTTTCGCCTTCCAGATAGCCGGTGAAGATGGTGGGCGTACCGGCCAGCAGATCCCGCAGCTCGCCGAGATAGGGGCCGTCGCCCACCACGGTCAGGGTGACGTCGGTGCGTTCGGCGCACAGGTGCCTGAAGGCCGCAGCGAGCAGGTGAAGGTTCTTTTCCCGGGACACCCGGCCGGCGTACAGCAGCCGTACGCCCGTGCCAAGGCCAGTACGCGCGGCCAGATCCGGATCGCGATGGGCGGGATCGAAGCGCTTGGTGTCCACGCCGCGCGGGAAAAGCCGCATCTTGGCCGGATCGAGCCCCTTGTCGACCAGTTCCCGGCCGGTTTCCAGAGACGGGACATAGACCAGATCCATCTGGTTGTAATACCAGATGATGAACTTCCAGGTCAGCTCCTCCATGGCCTCGTCGCCGGTGAGGATCTGAACGTACTGGGGCAGGGCCGTGTGGTAGGTGCCGTAAATCGGCAGACGCAGGGTCCGGGCGATGCACAGGGCGGCCAAGCCGATGGGACCGGGCGTGGCCGAATGAATGCGGGTGTAGTGGCCGGCGTAGACGAAGTGGAGCATTTCCAGAAGCGGCGGGTAAAAGAGCTTCTGATCCGGGTAGACTTCGAGATCGTAGACGCCGATGGGCCGGAAATTCTGCACACCCGGCTCGAACACCCGCTGGCCGTGGTCGCAGGTGACGATGGTCAGGCCCTTGCCGGTGCGGATGGCCAGTTCGGCCTGCTGGCGCAGGGTACCGGACACACCGTTGATCTCGTGGAACGTATCGGTGAAATGGGCCACCCGCAGGGCGTCCGGCACACTGTCCGGCCCGAGCACCGCCCGTCTGGCCTCGGTGCTGAACTGGCGGTCCTTGGTGAAAATGGCATAGGCCATGAAATAGGGTGACAGGATGGTGTAGAGCGCCCCGGCCGAGCCCACGGTGCTGAAGATATCGAAGACATTGGCCCCGCTGACATGGTCGAGCAGGGTCCGGGCGAAGTGCGACATGATCCGGTTGGTCGCCCGGTTCACAAAGGAAAACCAGCCGTTTTCGAGATTCTCGCCGTTGAGCACGCCGCCCGTGGCAAATTCCATGAGCGCGCTGTCCGAACGGATGAGCGACTCGCTTTCCAGGCGGATCAGGTCCTTAAGCGGCGTGTCGCCGGCCGGTCGGCGCCTGGTCAGCCGCCGGACCAGCCGCGTGCGCAACTTGAACCCGAGCCCCACCTGGGACTGTTTGCCCGGCTCCAGAAAACGGTCGATGACGCGCAGGGTCACGTCCTTGTCCAGGAACCGGTCGATGCCAAAACGGTGCTTATAATATTGGTAGGCGATACTATAAAGGGTACGCCCCATGGTCCGGGGCGTGGACGATGCCCCCAGGGCCCGGGAAGCACCGTTTTCCATGCCGTCGAGAAATTCGTCCAGGGCGTTGGCGCCGTCCACCAGTGTGTAGGTGGTCGCGATATAGAGGGCGCCGTGGTCGTCGGAGCCGCCGATCAGGTTCTTGCGCCAGGGCTGGGGGTAGCCGGGATCGATATCGTGGCGTTCGGCCAGCCGCCAGATGTCCTCCTCGCGCAGACTCGGGATGATGGCGCGCAAGCACTCGTTTTGCCAGGCATCCCGGGCGCCGTTGATCTCGAAGTTGCGAAACAGCAGCAACAGCTTCTCGAAATTGGGCACCGTGATGCGGTCGTTGACCCCGAACAGCGGGTGGGCCACCGCATGGTGCAGCTTTTCCTGGCGCAGATACCCCACCAGATCGTAGACATTTTCGCGGATACGCTGGATTTCGCGGTGGATGGCCTCGTCGATGTCGTAGACCAGCACATGGACCTTGCAATGGTCCTCGGGAAAATACGAGGTTACCTCCTCGCTGATGAACGTTCCGGGCAGGTGGGCGATGGACAGCGCGCCCTCGATGCGGTTGTGATCGGTGATGGTGACACGGTCCATGCCCTTACGCCGGGCCTCCTCGTAAATGAGCGCCGGCTCGGTGTAGCTTTCGGGACAGTTGAGCTTTTGCAGCACCCATTGGGAGGGACGGGTGGAATACTTGGAGTGGACATGCAAATCGATTTTCATGGGGGCTCCTTGGCGGTCTTCGGTATGGCGCGGTGTTTTCCAGGCCGGCTATGCCCGCTTGCTTGCCCCCCCGGCGTTGCGGTCGGATTGCGATTGACCGGCCGTTTGTTGTCAGGGTTCCGATCGTCACCGAATTGTCGCTTGCACCGTGCGCGCCCACGGCAGCATAAAACGGGAATGGATGATGGGAGTTTTTTCCCCGGCATTTGGGGCCCTGTGGCAAGTTGCGACGTGCTGGCCGAAGGCCAGGCGGTCCTGTGCGCCCTGGGACGCCGGGAATTGGCCCGGGAATTTCGCCTCCGGGCCCGGGACCTGACCTCGCGGGAACAACTCGCGGACCTGCTGCTTGAATTCCTGCTGCGCGCCCGGCGCGGCTAAGCCCCCTCCTCTTTGCTCCCTGGCATCGCAATCAGCCCCGGATGCGCAATTCGATATTGACCTCCCCGGCCAAGGGATGAAACACAGGGATGCAACACCCGTGGTCACGCGGCGCCGTGCGAGGTCCCCTGGGGATTGCCGCGCCCGCGTCGGAGGCCTTGCAGCCCTCCACCGTGCCCGAAACGCCACCTCCCGTGGCCTCAACACCACTGTGATTGTGCCATGACGACGCTTCTGCAGCTTCTTTCCAGCCCTGTGCCGCCTGTGTTGTTCCTGTTGCTGCTCACTTGCGGCCTGATTTTGCTCGTGGTGATTTTGTTGCGCACCCGGCCGGTCAACATCTGGCCCATCACCAGCGAGATCCAGTCCCTGGGCGAGGCCCTGGAACGCCTCGACCGCGCCCTCAAGGACGACATTTCCCGCAACCGCACGGAACTCGTCCAGATGTCCCGCGGTCAGCGCGAGGAACTGACCGGCGTGCTCGACCGGTTCGGAGAGGCCATCCTCGCCCGTCACAACGAAATGTCGGCCGACCAGCGGGACCGCTTCAGCGGCTTCACCGCCCGGGTGGACAACCTGTCCATCAACACCCAGCAACGCCTGGACCAGATCCGCGAGGCCATGGGCCAGTCGGCCACGGACCTGCGCAAGGAAGTCCTGGAGACGGTGCGGCACTTGACCGAGGCCGTGAATTCCCAGATGGACGCCCAGGTCAAACGGCAGACCGAACAGCTCGACGCCTTTGCCGCGCGCTTCAACACCCTGACCCAGACCGTGTCCGAACGCCTGGACAGCCTGGCCCAGTCCACCGAACAACGCCAGGAAGCCCTGCGCACGGCCATTGCCGAAAGCTCCAAGGTGTTCCGGGAAGAGACGTCCAACAATCTCCAAGGGATGACCAATACGGTCCAGGAGATGCGCAAGGGTAACGACGAGCGCTCCGAAGGGCTGCGCCAGACCGTGGAGACCCAGCTTGGCCGGATCAGCGAAACCACGGTCCAGAAAATCGACCAGATGCGCGAGGCCATCGCCGTCAGCTCCGCCCAGAGCCGGGGAGAATTGGCCAAGAGCCTGCAAGGCTTCGGCGACACCCTCAATACGCGCATGGCCAAGCTCACGGAAACCAACGAGCAGAAGATGGAGGCCCTGCGCCAGGTCGTGGACGGCCGGCTGGTCCAACTGCGCGAGGACAACGAGACCAAGCTCGAACAGATGCGCAAGACCGTGGACGAACACCTCCACGGCACCCTGGAAAAACGCCTGGGCGAGAGCTTCAAGCTCGTCAGCGAACGCCTGGAGCAGGTGCACAAGGGGCTGGGCGAAATGCAGACCCTGGCCACGGGCGTGGGCGACCTCAAGCGGGTGCTCACCAATGTCAAATCCCGGGGCACCTGGGGCGAGGTGCAGCTCGAACGGCTGCTGGAGCAGATATTCAGCCCGGGCCAGTACCTTAAAAACGTCTGCACCCGGGAGGACAGCCGCGAGCAGGTGGAGTTCGCCGTGCGCGTGGCCGGCCGCGACGACGACGGCACCGAGATGCTGCTGCCCATCGACTCCAAATGCCCGGTGGAGGATTACGAACGCCTGCTCGCCGCCCTGGACGCGGGCGACATGGCCCAGGCCGAGTTGTCCAGCCGCCAGCTCGAAACCCGGCTCAAGGCCTGCGCCAAGGACATCCGCGACAAGTACCTGAACCCGCCGCGCACGACCTCCTACGGCGTCATGTTCCTGCCCTCGGAAGGGCTCTTCGCCGAGGCCTTGCGCCGGCCCGGCCTGGTCGAGACGCTCCAGCGGGAATACCGGGTGGTCATCGCCGGCCCCACCACCCTGGCCGCCATCCTGACCAGCGTGCAGATGGGCATCGCCATCAACCAGATCACCCGCCGGTCCACCGAGGTCTGGAAGATCCTCGGCGCGGTGAAGATCGAATTCCGCAAGTACGGCGACGCCGTGGACAAGGTGCGTGGGAGCTTAAGCGCCGCGGCCAACAACCTGGAACGCGTGTCGACCCGTTCCCGGGCGCTCGAACGCAAGCTCAAGACCGTGGAAGAACTGCCCGAGGCCGAGGCCCAGGGCATCCTGGCCGAGGTCGAAAGCGATTTCGCCAATGGCGAGGACGCCGAGGTGACCGAGCCGGACTGCGTGGACCAGGGCTGAAGCCCCCGCCGCTTAAGGAATGGGGTCCAATATCTGCTGCACGCGGCCGATCTGGCCGTCGGCCAGCCGGACCTTGATGCCCCGGGAATGGTACGGCGACTTGGTTAAGATGTCCCGGACCACGCCCTCGGTCAGCGTTCCGGTGCGCTGATCCTTTTTGAGGACAATGGCCACTCGAAGCCCGGGCCGTATATCGGCCCGATTGGTTCCGCTGCTCACAAGCTCTCTCCCTTACGTCGCATAACGATCACTCCCAATTCCCGCCCCTGGCCACCAGAAGGGGATTCCAAAGGACGCAGCCCGTTGGCCGCCGGAGGCGTCTGTTTGTCATCACTGCTCCGGCACAGCCGCCAAGGCCGCCGCCAAGGCCGCGGCGCGGCGCGGGCCGAGGCCGGTTTTTTCGCGCAACTCCGTTTCGGTGGCCGCCCGCATGGCCGCAACCGAGCCGAAAGCGTCCCACAGCAGCCGGGCCGTTTTCGGCCCGACCCCGGGCAGGTCCAGGACGGCGCTGCGCAGTCCGGTTTTCCGGCGCGCCTGGCGCTGGCGACCGATGGAAAATTCATGGACCGCGTCACGCACCCGTTGCAAAAACAGCAGCTCGGGCGAGGCCGGGCGCAGGGCCAGAGGGTTTTTGCGCCCGGGTACGAAAATCACATCCCCCAGCTCGTTTTGGGAGCGCCGCTCGCCCTTGGCAATGGCGGCCAGGGCAAAGGCATCGCCGATGCCGGCCTCGGCCAGGGCCCGGGACACGGCTTCGAGCTGGCCCTTGCCGCCATCGATGAGCAGCAGATCGGGCCAGGGCGGACCGGATTCGGCCCGCTTGGCGGCAAAAGCGGCCAGGGCCCGGTAATCGTCGGACGTGCCTTCCAGTTCCGCAAAGGCGTAGGCCCGGTACTCGCTTTTGCGCGGCTGGCCGTCCTCGAACACCACCCGCCCCACCCGCACGCCCTTGCCCCCGAGATGGGACACATCCACGGCCTCGATGCGCGAAAGCGTGGCCAGGCCGAACTTGCGGGCCAGAGCGGGCAGCACGTCGGCATCGGCCACCTTGGCCGCTTCCTCGGCGGCGCGCCGGGCATTGACTCCGGCCAGTTCCAGGAGCTTTTTCTCCTCGCGCCCCCAGGCCGGACCGTAGCGCAGGGCCATGCCCCGCCGCTCCTCCAGGATGGCGGCCAGGGCTTGCCCGTCGCCCTCCTCGTCCCCGTCCTCCCTGGCGGCCAGGGCCTCGGGCACGATCAGGCGCGGCGGGATGAAGCTCTCGGGCCGATAAAACTGAAGCAAGGCGCTGCCCGAGGCCCAGACCGCCTCGGACGCCTCCAGCCCGGGGAAAAAAAACGTCTTGCGGTCGAGCAGCCGCCCCTGGCGCACAAAAAGGACGCACAGCCCGAGCCCGGCCTCGGTGACGGCCCAGTTGGCCACATCCAGGTCCACGAGTTTCGTCAAGACCGTGGCCTGCCCCTCCACGGTCTTGCGCATGGCCTTGAGCAGATCGCGCAGTTCGGCCGCGCGTTCGAAGGCAAGGGCTTCGGCCGCCTGTTCCATTTCCCGCTGTACCCCGCGCAACACCTCGGCCGAACGGCCGGTCAGAAACGCCTCCACCCGGCGCACGAGCCCGGCATAGGTCGCGGCGTCCACGGCCTTGGCGCACGGGGCCAGGCATTGGCCGATGGCGTGGTACAGGCAGGGCCGCACCCGGTTGGCGAGGGCCCGGTCCCCGCATTTGCGCAGGGGAAACACGCGCCCGAGTTCCTTCCAGGTCGTGCGGGCCGCGGTCGCCGAGGTGAACGGCCCGAAATAGGCCGCGCCGTCGCGCTCCACCCGCCGGGTGAAAGCCAGGCGCGGATAAGGCGACCGCTTGTCGAGCTTGAACAAAATGTAGTTCTTGTCGTCCTTGAGCACGACGTTGTAGCGCGGCCGGTATTTCTTGATCAGGCTCGATTCGAGAAGCAACGCCTCCTTTTCCGAGGCCGTGAGCAGTACTTCCACGGCTTCGATCCGGGCCACCAGGGCGCTGGTCTTGGCCGTGTGACCGGCCTCGCCGCGAAAATACGAACCAAGACGTGCGCGCAGACTTTTGGCCTTGCCCACGTACAGGATCTTGCCCCGGGCGCTTTTCATCAAATAAACACCCGGAGAAGCAGGGAAATTTTGTGGTTCAAAGACGAACATAGCGCCCGAGACTAGCCTGCCGGCGGCCAGGACTCAAGCCCCGGGCCGCTTCGTGGAAAATGCCTCCCTAACCCCCCCTTGCCCTTGGAGAAAGACGCGTGTACTAGCGAAGTATGCACACCGTTCGCCCCAGGCGGATTTCCGTCATCGGTTCGGGCACCTGCGACGCGGCCACCCGGGAAACGGCCCGGGAGCTGGGTCGGTTGCTGGCCGAACGCGGGTTTCAGATCGTGTGCGGCGGGCTGTCCGGGGTCATGGCCGGAGTCTGCCAGGGCGCCCGGGAGGCCGGTGGCACCACCATCGGCATCCTGCCCGGAGACGACCCGGAAGCGGCCAATCCCTTTGTCGATGTCGTCATCGTGACGGGAATGGGTATCGCTCGAAACGTTTTGGTGGTACGTAACGGGGACACGGTGGTCGCCGTGGCCGGCGAAGCCGGTACCCTGTCCGAAATCGGTATCGCGCTCAAAATCGGCCGGCCCGTGATCGCCCTGGGCCGCTATGCGACGCTTCCCGGCGTGACCGCGGCCACGTCCGCCGAAGAAGCCGTCGCCCTGGTCGCGGCCCTGGCCGACGACCCAAACGGAGTCTAGACACGATGGAACAGTTGTGGGCGCCCTGGCGCATGGACTACATCCTGGGGCCCAAACCCGATACCTGTGTGTTCTGCCTGCCCGAGGACACAAGCGAGGACCGGGAGCGGCTGGTGCTGGCCCGGGGAAAGCACTCGTTTGTGGTCATGAACAAATTTCCCTACAATTCAGGACATTTACTTGTCACACCCCGGCGCCACGTGAGTTGCATCACGGAGCTGACCGTGGATGAAAACCTTGAACTGACTCGGGGCCTGGCCTACTGTACGGACGTGCTCAAGAAAGCCATGCATCCCCAAGGCATCAACATCGGGCTCAATCTCGGCGAGGCGGCCGGGGCCGGCATTGCCGCCCATCTGCACTACCAGATGGTGCCCCGCTGGAACGGCGATTCCTCGTTCATGGCCGTTTTCAGCGAAACGCGGGTTATTCCGCAACTGCTCGCTTCCACGTATGACCGGCTCAAACCTTTCTTCAAGGACTACCCCGCAACCGTAACGTCGTGACAAGGAGGCCTTCATGCGCGTGATCAAGGTGCTTTTCCTGCTGGCTTTCTTTTTCGTCTGCATGCTCTTTTTCGTGCAGAACACCGCCATTCTGGAAACCCCGCTCGTGCTCCAGCTCGGTGCCTTCGGCCTGCATGCCGAAACCCCGGGTGTTCCTTTCTATGTCGTGCTGCTTCTGGCCTTCGTCCTGGGCGGAGTGTTCAGCACCTTGTACTTCCTGGCCGAACGCATCCGCTTCGCTGCCCATTCCCGCAGCCTGAGCAACAAGATCAAGGCCCTGGAAAAACAGGTGGCCACCGCTGCCGCGCACAAGCCGTCCATGCCGAGCTATGCCGCGTCCACGCCTTCGGTCTCCACGTCCTCGGCCACCACGCCCGCGACCGCCATGACCAGTTCCGACGACACGGGCAAGGACGCCGCCTAGGCGTTTACGGTTGTCACGTCCGTGGGGGAGATCCGACTCACCCCCATGCTGGAACAGTACATGCGCGTCAAGGGTGAATACCCTGACGCGCTGCTGTTTTACCGCATGGGCGACTTTTACGAGATGTTCTTCGAGGACGCCATCACGGCGGCCCGGGAACTGCAGATCGCACTGACCTCGCGCAATCCCGACGCGGCCTCGCCCATTCCCATGTGCGGCGTGCCCCACCACGCCGCCGACGCCTACCTCTCCCAGCTCCTGGACAAAGGTTTCAAAGTCGCGGTGTGCGACCAGATCGAGGACCCCAAGCTCGCCAAGGGGCTGGTCAAGCGCGCGGTCACCAGGGTGCTCACCCCGGGCACGGCCGTGGAGGACGGCAACCTGCGCGCCAAGGAGCACAACTTCCTGGCCGCGCTTTTCGCCGATCCCGAGGAACGCGCCGGGGGACTCGCCTGGATCGACTTTTCCACCGGCGAATGGTCCGGGCTGTACGCCAAGGACACGGCCAGGCTCTGGCAATGGGCGGTCAAGATCGGCCCACGCGAGCTCCTGTTACCCGAAGGCCTGGAGCCTCCCAAAGGGTTCGCCACCGCCGGCATCCGCATCGGCCACCTGCCCCTGCGCCCCCATTTCGACATGGCCGGCGGCCGGGACAAGGTGCTGGCCGCCCAGGGCGTGGCCGACCTCGAAGCCCTCGATGTCGGGGACAAGCCCCAGCTCGTGCGGGCCATGGGGGCGCTGCTCACCTACCTGGCCTCCACCCAGAAGCACGACCTCGGCCACCTGTCGCCGTTTAAGCCGGTCAACCTCGGCCGACACATGCTCCTCGATGAGGTGACCGAACGCAATCTGGAAATTTTCAAGCGCCTGGACGGTGGCAAGGGCCAGGGCACGCTGTGGCAGGTGCTGGACAGGACCATGACGCCCATGGGCGGGCGGCTGCTCGAATCCATGCTGCGCCAGCCCTGGCTCGACCTCGCCCCCATCACCGAGACCCAGGAGGCGGTGGCGCTCTTTTTCGAGGACCCGGACCGCCGAGCCGCCATGCGGGAAATTCTGGACGGGGTATACGACCTGGAACGGCTGACCACGCGCATCTTCCTCAACCGGGCCGCGCCCAAGGACTTCACGGCCCTGCGCCAGTCCCTGGCCCATTTGCCCGCCCTGCGCGAAAGCGTGGCCGGATTCGCCGCGCCGCCCAAGGCCGTGGCCGAAATCCTCTCCGGCTGGGACGACATCGACGACATCCGCGACCTGCTCGCCCGGGCCCTGGTGGACAGCCCGCCGCCCCTGGTCACCGAGGGCGGAATGTTCCGGCCGGGCTACCATCCGGACCTGGACGAACTCATGGAACTCACCGAGCACGGCGAGGGCCGGCTGCGCGATCTGCTGCGCCAGGAACAGGAAGACGGCAACCTGCCCAAGCTCAAGCTCGGCTACAATCGGGTGTTCGGCTATTATTTCGAGTTGTCCCGGGCAGCGGGCTATCCCCCGGCCCATTTCGAGCGCCGCCAGACCCTGGCCAATTGCGAACGCTACGTCACCCCGACCCTCAAGGAGCTTGAGGAAAAGCTGCTGGCCGCCGGCGAAAAACGCAAGACCCTCGAATACAATCTGTTCCTCGAACTGCGCGAGCGCGTGGCGGCCGTGCGCGACCGGGTCATGGAAGTAGCCGGCCGGGTGGCCCGGCTCGATGTCTGGCAGGGCCTGGCCGAGGCCGCGGTCCAAGGCGACTGGACACGGCCCGAGGTGCGCCAGGACCTGGAAATCACCATCCGGGCCGGGCGCCATCCCGTGGTCGAGGCCGTGCAGGGCGCGGGCAACTACATCCCCAACGACGTGGCCCTGTCCGACACGACCAAGGTGCTGCTTATTACCGGCCCCAACATGGCCGGCAAGTCCACGGTCCTGCGCCAGACCGCGCTCATCGCCATCCTGGCCCAGATCGGTTCCTTCGTGCCCGCGACCAAGGCCACCGTCGGTCTGGTCGACCGGGTGTTCTGCCGGGTCGGGGCCACGGACAACCTGTCCCAGGGCCAGTCCACCTTCATGGTCGAAATGATGGAGACGGCCCGCATCCTGCGCCAGGCCAGCCGCCGCAGCCTCGTCATCCTGGACGAGATCGGCCGGGGCACGGCCACCTTCGACGGCCTGGCCCTGGCCTGGGCCGTGGTCGAAGACCTGGCCACCCGCGAGTCCGGCCTTGGCGTGCGCACGCTTTTCGCCACCCACTACCACGAGCTGACCGCCCTGGAGGGCCGCTTGCCCGGCCTTCGCAACGCCAACATCGCGGTCAAGGAATGGAAGGGCGACATCATTTTTCTGCGCCGGCTCCTGCCCGGTCCGGCCGACCGCAGCTACGGCGTGGAAGTGGCCAAGCTCGCCGGTGTGCCGCGTCAGGTGGTCAAACGCGCCCGGGAGATCCTGGAACTTTTGGAGCGCACCCGGGATCCGAGTCGCGAGGCCCGCATCGCCAAGGAACTGGGCCAGCCCGTGCTGCCCGGCCTCCTGTCGGACACGGCCCGGTCCGGGGATGCGGCCGCGCCGATGCCCCTGCACCCCATCCTTGACGAACTGTCGCGCCTCGAACTAGATCGAATGACCCCCTTCGAGGCCCTGACCCTGCTTTGCGACTGGAAAAGCCGCCTCCGAGGCAACGATTCCTAAGGAGACCCACGTCATGCATCATTTCGAGTACCGGGGCGGAGAGCTGTTCGCCGAAAACGTCTCCGTGGCCAGCTTGGCCGCCACGTATGGTACCCCGCTTTACATCTACTGCGCCGCCACCTTGCGCCGCCACTTCGAGGCCTTTGATTCGGCCTTCAACGGCCTGCCGCACCTCACCTGCTTCTCGGTCAAGGCCAATTCCAACCTGGCGGTGCTCAAAACCCTGGCCAAACAGGGCGCCGGGGTGGACATTGTCTCGGGCGGCGAGCTCTACCGGGCCCTGGCCGCGGGCGTTTCCCCGGACAAGATAGTCTATTCGGGCGTGGGCAAACAGGCGGCCGAGATCGAACAGGCACTTTCCGCCGGCATTCTCATGTTCAATGTCGAGTCCTTGGGCGAGCTCGAACGGCTGAGCGCCATTGCCGCGCGCATGGGCAAGACGGCCAAGGTGAGCCTTCGCATCAATCCCGACGTGGATCCCAAGACCCATCCCTACATCTCAACCGGGATGAAAAAGAACAAATTCGGCCTGGACATGGAAACCTCCCTGGCCGGGTATGCCCGGGCCAAGGAATTGCCCGGCGTCGAACCGGTCGGCATCGACTGCCACATCGGCTCCCAGCTCACGACCCTCGACCCCTTCCTGGAAGCCCTGGACAAGATCCTGGCCTTCCGCAACAAGCTCGCCGACATGGGCATCGAGACGACCTATCTCGATCTCGGCGGTGGTCTCGGCATCCAGTACAACGAGGAAGAACCGCCCCACCCGGCGGAATTCGGCCAAGCCCTGACCAAGGCCCTGGCCGGCCTGCCCATCAAGCTCATTCTCGAACCCGGACGGGTCATCGTTGGCAATGCCGGCATCCTGGTCACCGAGGTCGTCTACACCAAAAAGACCCCGACCAAGGACTTCGTCATCGTGGACGCGGCCATGAACGACCTCATCCGGCCCTCCCTCTACGGCTCCTACCACGCCATCAGCGAGGTGCGCCCGGCCGGCCGGGAATCCCTCAATGTCGACGTCGTGGGCCCCATCTGCGAATCCGGCGACTTCCTGGCCCGGGATCGCGAGTTGCCGGCCGTGGCCGCGGGCGAACTGCTGGCCGCGTTTTCAGCCGGCGCCTACGGGTTCACCATGTCCTCCAACTACAATTCCCGTCCCCGGGCGGCCGAAATCCTGGTCGATGGCGACAAGATCATCCTGGCCCGCCGCCGCGAGACCTATGAGGATCTCGTCGCCCTGGAACGCGACGGAAGCAAGTAAAGAAGAGAAGATCGGGGCGCTGTCCCGAACCCCGCGGGGGTGATCATCCCCCCGGTCCCCCCTGCATAAGGGGAATATACATGAAAGCCCCGGGGGATGACTTCGGGGCTTTTCGTTTGGCGCGCTTCCTTGACCCGAACAGCTCCCGGGCTTATAAACTGGGTTAGGGTCCTGGTTTGATCCCTTTTTCACTCCTCCAGGATCAAAACACTGGCGGGAGGATGCCGTGAACGCCGCCTTGCCCGTACTGCTCACCTTGCAGATCATCTTTTGCGGTGACAGCCTCACCAAGGGTTGGGAGATGTACAATCTCTTCGACCAGCAGCAGAAAATTTATGTCAATGGCGTCACGTCCTGCACCAGCGGTGACATCCTCAAGCGCATCGAGCCCATTGCCGCGCGCAAGCCGCACAAGCTCTTCCTCATGATCGGCATCAACGAGATCAAGGCCCAGAACCGCATCATCGACAACTACGACAAGATCATCAAAAAGATTCAGGAAATTTCGCCTTATACCATTATCTACGTCCAAAGCATCCTGCCCACCCGCACCAAGACCATCGACAACGCCGACATCGTGGCCACCAATGCCCGTTTGCGCGAACTGTGCGCCAGCCAGAACCAGTTCGTTCATTACCTGGACATCTACGCGCCGTTCCTGGCCGACGACGGCAAGCTCGGCCCCAATTTCACCGACGACGGCATCCATCTCACGCGAAACGCCTATTCGTTGTGGAAAAAGCTCATCCTGAGCCAAATGTGACGGCCCTGGGTCAATCCCCCATGGGCAGCGCATACCGTTTCGCCTGATCTGGAAGCTGGCCATCGGCTTTTCGTGTCGCAGGAGCCGTTGTCACCAGATCGCCATCAGTTATCCCTGCCGGTGACATGACCCGGCGCCGCAAAAGCAGTAGATTCCGGCAAACGTGCCGATTCCGTGACACACGAAACAACGATAAGGAGCCTGCCATGAGCGATACCGCCGAATTGTCCTACGGCCAGGGCAAAATGCTGACCTACGACGCCGCCCTCATCCTGGATGCCATCGCGTCCGACCTGCGCCAGGGCTCGCTGCCCCTGGCGACCGCTGGCGAGGCTGTCCCGGCCCGGGTGACCCTTCCGGCCAACGCCAAGATCGAAATCGAATTCAAGGGCAAGGTGAAGCCCGGCAAGAGCAAGCACAAACTCGCCATCGAGATCACCTGGAAGGAAAAAGACGAAGCCGCTGAGGAAGCCAAGGCCGAGGCCGCGCCTCAGGAGACCACTTCGCCCCGCATCGACCTGCCCTGCGATACCGACGTGCCTTCTCCTGACAATGCCTAAACCTGTGGAAGTGTGATCCCGTCAGCGAGGTCCGGGACGCCGCCCCGGACCTCGCTCCTTCCACTCCCTCCCCCGCCCGATGTGGTGGGATCGATGCCTCCGGTGCCCAACGGGCCGCGCCCTTTGGAATCCCTTCAGAATTCGAGTTGGCTGTAGTGGAAGCGTGCAGCGGCGACATGCCGTCGGACCAGTGCGCACTGGTCCCGGCTTGCAAGGGTTGCCACAGACCTGCTAGAGATGCCCCGCTCCTCCCCGTGTCCGTGCGCGCGGGAGAAACGAACATATCTGGAAGCCCCATGCCTGAAGCCGTCGCGTTGCGCCATGTCGGCGCGTACGATGATTTTGATTTGCCCGAAATCGTATCCGAACTGCTGGAAGCGACAGGCTTTCGCCCGCCGGCCGGCGCATTGGTGCTGGTCAAGCCGAACCTGGTCGCCCCCCGGACCATGGCCCTGGCCTGTACCTCACCTCAGGTCGTGCGCGCCGTCTGCCGGCATCTGCTCGATTACGACGTGCGGGTGGTGGTGGCGGATTCCCCGGCCTTCGGCACGGGCCGGATCATGGCCCGGTTGTGCGGCTTGCGCGACGCACTGGCCGATCTGCCCGTGACCCTCGCCAACCTCGATGCGCCCCGAACCGTGCGCCTGTCCTTCGGAGGCCACATCGGCGTTGCCCGGCTGGCCCTGGAGGCCGACCACATCGTCAACGTCCCCCGGCTCAAATGCCACGACCAGATGGGGCTGTCGGCCGGAGTCAAAAACCTGTTCGGGTGTGTGTCCGGCTTTCGTAAATCCTTGGCCCACCAGCGCTTCGGCAGCCACGGCAACCACTTTGCCCGCATGATCCTCGATGTGGAAGCCGCTCTCCCGCCCGTCACGACCCTGATCGACGGCGTGGTGGCCATGGAACGCAGCGGCCCGACAGGCGGCGATCCGTTTCCCTTGGGACTGCTCGGCGCCGCCGCCAATCCCGTGGCCCTGGATACGGCCCTGGCCCGGATGCTCGGCTACGCGCCGGAGAGCATTCCCTTGTGGTGCGAGGCCAGGTCCATGGGGCTGCCCGGGGCCTTCCCCGACGAACTCGCCTTCCCGCTGGACACCCCGGAAAGCTTCCCGGCCGCCGCCGGATTTCGCCGGCCGCCCAAGCTCTCGCCCGTGGCCTTCGCCCCTGGCCGGTTCATCAAGGGCCGACTCAAAAGCCTGTTGACCCGCCTGCGCTTTCTCGACTGAACAAAACACCGCCCTTCCCCTGGTGAGAGTTCCCAAAGGGCAACGCCCTGCTCGCGCCGCGCTTCTCCGCGCGCCCACCGCCAGCGTCAATCGGCGCGGGTAGCGGCCAGGGTCGCCGGCCCGCCCGGGGCGGCAGGGGAAATGTAGCGGGTGAACCAGTCGAGGTTTCGGACCATGAGATCGCGTACCAGCCCCGGTTCGGTCACATCGTGGCCGCTCCGTGGATAGGCGGCCAAAGCCGTGGGCACGCCGAGCCGGGACAAGGCGGTGAAAAGCTCCATGGACTGGCCAAAGGGCACGCGCTCGTCATCGATCCCGTGCTGGAACAGGGTCGGCGTCTTGATGGCGGCGGCGTACTTGAGGGGGGAGCGGTCAAAGAGCGCGTCGAAGCGTTCGAACGCCTCGCCGCCGAAATAAAGCGGTATGAAGTCGGGCAAGTCCATGCTGCCGGCCTGGCTGACCAGATCGGTGATACCGGCCCCTATCGAGGCGGCCTTGAACCGATCCGTGTGGCCTATGGCCCAGGCGGCCAGATAGCCGCCATAGCTCCAGCCCATGATGCCAAGCCTGTTCGGATCGGCCAGTCCCTTGGCGATCAGGGCGTCGAGACCGGATTGCAGATCGTCAAAATCCGCGCCGCCCCAATCCTGGCGGTTGGCCATGCGAAAAGCCGGCCCGTAGCCGTCCGAGCCCCGGACATTAGGCCGGAAAATAGCGTAGCCGCGTTCGGCGAACACGGCCAGGGGATAGTAGTTGATGGCGCCGAGACATTGGCGCGAGGCGGCCAAGGCCGGCCCGCCGTGGATCTCCACGAGCAACGCCGGCGGCCCCTGGCCCCGCTGGATCGGATGGGTATAAAGCCCCTCGATGGCCGTGCCGTCCTTGGCTGTCCAGCGCACCACCTCTGTTTGCGGCAGACGGTAAGCCGCGAAGGCCTTGTTGCACTCGGAGAGTTGTCGGGGCGCGAAGCGTTCGGTCGGACTGACCCAGACCTCGGGCGGCAGGGCGCTATCCTCGATGACCAGGGCCATGGCTCTGCCGTCTCGGGACAGGCTGGCCTGGGTCACCATATGCGGCGTGTCGGAAAACGGCCGGATCGGACCGCCGTCGGCAGGCAAGGCCCACAGCACCGCTCCGGTGCCGCTGGCCTCGCGCACGAACAGGGTCTTGCCGTCGGCCGACCAGCCCAGCAGCTCCGGCCGAGCATCCGGGGTCTTGGCCAGGGCTCGGGGCGCGCCGCCGTCCGTGGGGTGCACCATCACCCGGCCCGGACTGAAGTAAAACCCCGGCGCCTCGGTGGCCACATAGGCCAGGAAACGGCCATCCGGCGAAAAACGCGGCATGGTCTCGGAGGCTTCGGTCGCGGCGACAAGCTTCACGGACCGGGTGCGGACATCGACCAGGGCGATATCGGCCTGGGCTGCGTCCTGGGGATGGGGGGCGCCCGAAGCCGTCACCCGCCGGCGGCCCCGGACCGGCGTATTCGGCGCCGTGGTCTCAAAGGCGATGTGGGCCCCGTCAGGCGAAAAAACGAATTCCCCGACCTCGAGGTCCGTGACCAGGGGGCGCGACTTGGCCCGTCCGTCCAAGGCCAGCAGAAACAGCCCAGTGGAAACGCCGATGCCGCCGCCGAGGACCTCAACGTCCTCGTTTTCTCCCGGCCGCTTTTCCCGGGGCGAACCGTTGATAGTCATGGTGCAGGCCAGGGCCCGTCCGTCCGGCGCCCAGGCCAGATCGATCACATCGGCCAAACCATGGGTCAGCCGACGGACTTGGCCGCTCCCCAAACGGAGCACCGCCATGTCGGCCACGTCCTCGCCGTCCACGAGATAGGCCAACCATTTGCCATCCGGGGAAAAGCGGGGCTTCTCACACTGTTCCCGGGCCGGGCTGACGATTTTTGAACCGGGCAGGGCCGTGTCGGCCATCTGAATGCGCGAGGCCATGAGGCTCGGGTCCGGGCCGAGGGTGGAATCCATGGCGGCGAACGCCAACAGCCGGCCGTCGTCGGAAAGCTGGAGATCCTGGGGCGCGATCATCCCCAGCATGGCTTCGATGGTGTAAGGCCGCTCTCCGGCCCAGACCGGCAAGGCCATGGCCGGTACGAGGCAGAAAAGAAGAAGGCTGGCAAACAGCCGGCTGGCGGTGCGTATCGGCACGGCACCCCTCATGCCGGAATCCACGCTGGATACGACGGACCGCGCGGTTCCCGGTCGGATAAAAATCGAGGCCCCCTTTCGGGGGCCCCGTTGGATTCAGATACGAATCGGTGCGTCCGCCGCCCGGCGGGACAACCAGAGATCAAAGAGAAAACGGGTAAAGAAGATTGCCGTAAACATGGACGCCACCGTGCCGAGGATCAGCGTCACGGCAAAACCGCGGATAGGGCCGGTGCCGAACTGATACAGCACCATGGCCGCGATGACCGTGGTCACGTTGGCGTCGAGGATGGTCAGGGTGGCCCGGCTGTAGCCGAGGTTCACGGCCTGCCTGGACGCAAGTCCCAGGCGAAGCTCCTCCCGTATTCGCTCGAAGATGATGACGTTGGCGTCCACGGCCATGCCGATGGTGAGGATAATACCGGCAATGCCCGGCAGGGTCAGGGTGGCGCCGAAGCCGGCCAGGCCGGCCATGATGAGCACAAGGTTGAAGACCAGGGCCAGATCGGCCACCGCCCCGGCATAGCCGTAATAGAGGATCATGAAGGCCACAACCAGAATACCGCCGATCGCTGCGGAATAGATACCCTTTTCGATGGACTCCTGTCCCAAGGAGGGGCCGACGCTACGCTGCTCCAAGATGTTGACCGGAGCCGGCAAAGCGCCGGCGCGCAGCACAATGGCCAGATCGCGGGCTTCCTCGGTGGAGAACCGGCCCGTGATGCTGGCGCGGCCGCCGCTGATCTTTTCCTGGATGGTGGGCGCGGAATACACCTTGCCGTCGAGCACGATGGCCAGACGCTTTTTCACGTATTCGCCGGTCACCCGCTCGAACTGCCGGGCACCGCTCGGCGTGAAGGTCAAACCGACATAAGCCTGGTTGTTCTGGTCGAAGTTGGCCCGGGCGTCGGAAATGTTCTCGCCGGTCATGACCGCTTCGGAACGCAACACAATGGGCCGCTCCAAATACGTACCATCGAGATTGCGATGGCGCAGCACCGACAGTTCCTCGCCCGGGGGCAAAACACCCTTCTGGGCCTTTTCCACATCGGCGTTGTCGTCCACCACCTTGAATTCCAGGTGCGCGGTCTTGCCGATGAGCTTGATGGCCCGTTCCGGGTCTTGCAGGCCGGGCAGCTGAATCTGGATGCGGTTGTCGGCCTGCTTGCGGATGTCAGGTTCAGACACACCGAATTCGTCAATGCGATTACGGATGGTCTTGACGGCCTGATCCACGGTCATGCGGGCCAGTTCGTCCCGATAACGGGGGATGAAGGACAACGAGTAGCGATAGCGGCCTTCCGGGGCGCTTTCCACATGGTCGACCTTGAGCACCTGAAAATGCTTGGACAACAGCTCGTCCATCTCCTGGCGCTTGTCCGAATTGGTCAGAACCAGCTCCAGATGCTTGCCATCGGCGGTGGCGGTGGGACGCAGGAGGGAGATACCCTCGTCCTTGGCACTGTCATGGACATCGCGACCCATCTGGACCAGGGAATTGGCCAGGGCCTTGTCCACGTCCACGCCCAGCGTCAGATGGATGCCGCCCTTGAGGTCGAGACCGAGGTTGATGACGTCGTCGCGCAGGAACTTGCCAAACACGGACTGTTTGACCGGTCCGATGGACGGCAACATGTAGATGAGGCCGACAAAGGCCACCAGCGAGATGAGGGCCAGACGCCAGCGCAGGTTTGCAGACATGGGCGCGCTCTCCTTTGGGAGGCTTGCGCTTCGGGGACAACGCCAAAACGAAGGGACTGTCGCCTGGACAGCCCTTCGTTGCGTCATGGCGGGTCGCCCCCGAAGAGGTTATTCCTTGTCCTTGGACTTGTCTTTCGCCTTGGGAGCGGCCTGGGCGGCAGCGGTGTCACCAGGAGCAGCAACGTAGTTGCGATTGATCTCGATGACGAGATCCTTGCCGATCTCCACCGACATCTTGTCGCCGTGGACTTCCGTAATCCGGCCGTAGATGCCGCCACCGGTCAGGATGAAGTCCCCGCGCTTGAGATTGGCCAAAAATTCGCGGTGCTGCTTGGCTTTTTTCTGCTGGGGCCGGATGAGCAGAAAATAGAAAATAGCGAACATCAAGATAAGCGGCAAAAAGGCGGTAATGGGATTGCTCGCCCCCTCGCCGCCGGACGGGGCGGCGCCCATGGCATGTGCCAGGCTCGGAAAGAACATGCTGCCTCCAAGAAAGTGTTTTGGCCCTTGTCGCCTGTTTTTTGGAAAACGTCCAGCGTTCCCGATAGGGACAGCGGAGGACGGGCCTTACGCGCGTGTTTGGATGGTCTAAAAATGCGGTTACGTCAAGATGCGCGTCGCATGCGAACCCATGCAGCCCTTGGGCGAACGGGCGGCGCCGTGTCAATTGACGCGCCCGGAAAGGGCATGATAGACGATATTAAAAAACACATCTTTTCATCGAGTTTGCGAATGAAAGACAAGTTTTTTATCGGAGTCCCCGTCTTCTTTTTTCTTCTCACCGGCTTTTTCCTGGTTTTATTGTTGCATGCAAATATCGAAGTCCTTGCCCAACTTGGACTTGTAACCATCTATTTTTACTTTATTCTCATTCTTTTCGGCGGGAGTCTTGCAGGCTTTCTCTTTGGTATCCTGCGCTCTGTCGGAAACTATCGCGGCAAACAGCTCAACGGGAAACTGGAATTGGGAGGCCCGATTGTCGGCTGGCTGCTGGTTATTGTCCTGGGATCGTCGTTCCAACCGAGCGATGCGACCTTCCCTCTGACCGTGTTCGTCCATGGAGAAAAAGGTCGGCAGGACCTCATCCTGCGCCGTGCCGGCTCGGTTCTGGTCGACCTTGGCGGCGACAGACGGCAGGAACCGATCCAGGCCAACGGCCAAGCCTTTTTCCCGGCCGTGCCCGCCCGCTTTCGCGGCCAGAAGGTACCGATATTCCTGGACGCGCCCGGCTACGAGGCTATCCGGTCCAACGACCAATACGCGCTCGCCGATCATGTCTATCTGGCCGTGCGCCACCAGACCGTCCATATCAACGGCCGGGTACAGGACGCGGTCGGCCAGCCGGTGGCCCAAGCGACCGTGCGTTGCGGCAGCAGCGCGACAGCTCGAACCGACGCGGACGGGTTGTTCCGTCTCGATCTTCCAGGGGCACTCTACCAGGAACAGTATACCCTCTCCGTCTCCGCCGAGGGCTTTGCCCCCCTGCCGCCAGTCACTGCCGTTCCCGACAGCAATGCGCTGACGATCACCGTAAGGAGGCCATAATCATGCCCCGCGCACGCCTGGTTTCTTCCATGGCGCTTTTTCTCATGCTCGCGTCCCGGCTGGATGCCGCCACACTGCACGGCCTGATATTTCTCAATGAGGTCGGCGGGCAGCCCATGGCCGGTGTCCAGGTCGGAGCCGTGGGCGTGAGCCAGACGATCTCGGATACAAGCGGCTGTTTCCGGCTGGATTTCCCGACGCGACAGCCTGGGGATACGGTCACGCTCACCGTGCACAAGGACGGCTATGTGGTCGTAAACGCGATTCAACTCGAGTACACCCTGCCCAGCCACCCGATGGAAAAGCCCATCCAAATTCTCCTCAGCACGGAGCCGGACCGGGAAAAGATGGCCTGTCAGTTTTATCGCCTGGCAAGCCGGCAGGCCATCGAGGACGAGTACCAACGCAGGGTCAAGGAACTGGAAGCGGCCAAGACGGCCAATGCGGCGGAACTGGCCCAGCTGCGCCAGGAGCGCGACCAAGCCTTGAACCTGGTCGACCAGAACGCGGAGGAAATAGCCCGCATCAAGCCAAATGCGATCTTACAGCAGTTCTATCAGCTCCAAAACCGCCGCACGAACAAAGGGCTCACGGTTGTTGCCTCCGAGACCGATCGCCTGCGGGAGGACAAACCGCGTCGGGATGGCGATCAGATGCTGACCCTTGCCAGCGAGGGTGCGGCGACCGTGTCCCGCATCAATCCCGAGGAGATGGCGCGCCTGTCCGAGGACGCGCAACGTCTCTTCCTGGACGGCAAGATCCGGGAATCCCTTACCATAACGCGCATGCTGGCGAAAATAAATCTGGGCTCCATGGACGAAGCGCGCACCGCCTGCCAGGCAACCCTCGTCGTCTGCCGCGACCTGGCCGCGAAGAAACCGGACGCCTACCTGCCCGATGTGGCCATCACCCTCAACACCCTGGGCAATCTTCTCACCGACCAAAACCACATGGACGAAGCCGGCGCCGCTTACAAGGAAGCCCTTGCCTTGCGGCGCACCTTGGCCACGACCAATCCGGACACCTATCTGCCCGATGTGGCCAGCACGCTCAGCAGCCTGGGCAATCTTCTCGGCGATCAAAAGCGCACGGACGAAGCACGCGCGGCCCTCACGGAATCCCTCACGCTCTACGAGCAGTTCGCCAAACAAGACCCCGAGCAATTCGAGCCTTGCGTCAAGACCGTGAAAAGAAATCTCGCCGAACTCGACGCCCCACGCCAATAGCCCCGCAAACAACGGCCCCGCGCCCGT
>JAWRKJ010000129.1:0-3582 GCA_040307025.1 Desulfovibrionaceae bacterium
CAAGGCCAGCCCCAAAAGCCTTGGCCTGCTCGCCTCCATCGAGGCCAAGCGCGACGAGCCCGGAATTCTGGAAGCGGCGGCCACTCTGGGGGTGGCCACGCGATTTTTCACCGCCGAGGAACTGGCAGGCGTGTCCGTGCCGCATCCATCGGCGGTGGTCGGCAAGCACATGGGAGTGGAAAGCGTATGCGAGGCAGCGGCGATAGCGGCCAGTGCCGGGGGCCGGTTGCTGGTCCCCAAGACCAAGTCGGCCCTGGCCACGGCGGCCCTGGCCATCTGACCGTAGTGGGCCTGGGGCCGGGCGCGGCCTCGCTGCTTGCGCCCCTGGCCGCCATGGCCCTGGACGCGGCCGATCTCGTGGTCGGCTACACGGCCTATATCGACCTCGTGCCGCCGGATTTCCTGGCCGGCAAGGAGGTGCTCGCCACGGGCATGACCGGCGAGGTGGCCCGCTGTCGGGCCGCCCTGGACGCGGCCGCGACCGGCCGGCAGGTGGCCCTGGTGTCGAGCGGCGACGCCGGGGTCTACGGCATGGCCGGACTGGCCCTGGAGATGCTCGAAAGCCTGCCTGTAGGCGACCGGGTGGAATTTTCCGTGGTGCCGGGCATCCCGGCCGTGTGCGCGGCGGCGGCCCTGCTCGGCGCGCCCCTGACCCACGATTTCGCCGTGGTCAGCCTGTCGGACCTGCTCACCCCCTGGGAGGTCATCAGCCGGCGCCTGGAAGCGGCCCTGTCCGCCGATTTCGTGCTGGCGCTCTACAACCCCCGCTCCCGGCGCCGGGCCGACCATCTGGAGACGGCCCTGGCCATGGCCCGGCGCTACCGCGACCCGCAAACCCCGGTGGGCATGGTCAAAAACGCCTTCCGCGACGGCCAGGACATCCGCATCACGCCGCTTGAAACAGCCGATCCGACCTGGGCCGACATGCTCACCCTGGTGCTCATCGGTTCGAGCGCCACCCGGCTGGCGGCCGGACGCGTGCTCACCCCGCGCGGCTATGCCGGGAAATATACCCTGGACACGGTATTCCCCACTGTTTCACCCTGATATTACCCGTGTTTTCAGAGCCGCCACCTTGACAGCCGTTCATGGCTGGACTTACACACGGTACCTGAAATCTCATTCTTGGTATGGAGGTGTGAGGGATGAAAAAAGTATTGTTCATGGTTCTGACCTGCGCAGCGCTGGTGGGCTTTATCGGCCTGCCCATGCTGCAAGCGGTTGAGGCCCCGGCCGATCTTACGATCCAGGCCCCCGCGGGCATGACCGCCACCAAGACCCCGGTGAAGTTCTCCCACAAGGGACACGCCAAGATCGACTGCAAGATTTGCCACCATAAGGGCGAAGCCAGCCAGAAATGCGCTTCGGCCGGTTGCCACGACAGCACCGATCCCAAGGACAAAACCAGCGAAAAGTCCTTCTACAAGGCCTACCACGACATGCAGAGCACGCGCAGCTGCATCGGCTGCCACAAGAAGGAAGCCAAGGGCCCGACCAAGTGCCCGGAATGCCATCCCAAGCAGGGTGCCTAGCACAGCGACCCACGAGGCCGGAGGCCTATCCCCTCCGGCCTCGTTCCCAAGCCCCCCTGACGCCGCAACCGGCCGAGGTGCGACATGCCCACCGAAAAACCCCTTCCCGACGCCGATGACATCATCGATCTGACTGACCTCGTGGAAGAGGGCGCTCCCGGCGGTAAGCCGGCGGGCGGAGAATCTCCCGCCGACATGAGTTTCGAACAGGAACTCGAAGATCTTTTCGGGGACGCCGAACCGGCCGCCCCCCAAAACGCGGAGGCGGAGGCGGCCTTGCCCGACGACGACCTCATCGATCTCGCGGGCATGGATATTGTCGAAGGCGATGCGGCGGAAACGCCCCCTGCGCCTTCAGCTCCCGCGTCCCAAGCCGCAGCCGACGACCTCGTGGACCTGACCGGGCTCGATTTCGACAGCCCGGTACCGGAAAAGGCTCCGGCCACCACGCCGGCCGCGAATGACGCCGCCGATGACATCATGGATCTGGCCGGACTGGGTTTGGACGAGCCGGCCGCTTCGCCCACCGATACCGAACCCCAAGCCAGCGCGACCACCCCGGAAGCTGCCGCCGATGACAGCATCGACCTGACCGATCTCGATTTCGACACACCGGCCGCCCCCTCCGAAACGCCTGCCGTCCCGGAGGATGACACCACAAGTCCGGTGGACCTCGCGGACCTGCATCTGCCGGAACTGGAGCCCCAGCCCGGGCTCGACGACGCCTCGGCCATGGACGCTCTGCTCGGCGAACTGCCGGAAGAGTCGCCGCCTCCGGCCGCGCCCGACGATGCCCTGGATGTGGCCGAACTGGCCGATCTGCCCGCTTTGGAGGAACCGACCGAGCCCGTGCCCGTCCCGGCCGCGTCCGAGGCCGTGGCGGTCCCGGCGCCTCCGCCGGTCACGGTGGCCCCAACCGCTTCGGCCATCGATCTGGACGCCCTGGACAAGCTCATCCTGACGGCCAAGGGTCCCGAACCGGAACCGGAACCCGAACAGCCCGGTGCGGATGTGCTCGCCACCCTCACCGCGCGTCTGGACACCCTGGAAGCGGGCTTGGCCGGACTGGCCGAGCAGTTGCGCGCCCTGCCCGAGGCGCCCAATGGCGCACAGCTGGCCGAGACCCTGGCCGATCGCCTTGAGGCGACCCTGGACTCGCGGCTCGATGCCCTGCGTCTGGAACTTGCCCCGGCCGAAACGCCCGAAGCCGAGGCCCCGGACCTGGAGGCCCTGCGCGCCGAGTTGTCGGCCGCCATCGAAGCGGCCAAACCCGACCGCGACAGCCTCGTTCAGGACCTGCGCGCGGCCCTGACCCCTGATTTCGAGGCCCTGCGCCAAGGATTTCCCCAGACCGGCGGTTTTGTCGGACAGGCCGAAATGGCCACTGCCCTGGCCGCGACCCGGAACGAACTGCTGGCCAAGCTGTCCGAGGCCACGCCCGACCGGACCGCGTTACTGGACGATTTCGCGGAACTTCTGGAAACGCGCCTGGCCGCCTTGCGCCAGGACCTGCCCGGCCCTGACACCTACGTGACGCCCAAAGGCCTGGCCGACGCCCTGACCGGCCTGCGCGAAAGCCTGTCCGTGGACATGGCCTCGGTGCTGCGCACCGCCAAACAAGCCGCCCGGGACGAAGCCTCGGCCATGGGCGAGGCCCTGGCCTCCCGCATCGAAGCCCTGGAATCGGACCATCTCGATCCGGACGCCCTGGCCGAACAGGTGCGTGAGGCCCTGCTGCCCTCCCTGTCCGACGGCGAAGCGGCCCTGAAAACCGCCAAGCAAGCCCTGGCCGGACTGGCGGAACGGATCACCACCGGTGACTTCGAAGACGCCATGACCAAACTCCGCTCCGATCTGACCCAGGAAATCCTGCGCGGCGTGCCCAAAGCGGCCGCCGCCGTCATCCGCGAGGAAATCGCCGCCCTGATCAAGGAATTCGGCCAATAGGGGAAGGCGAGACGAAGACGCCTCCGGCGTGGGGGGGGGGGGGGGGGGGGGGGGGGGGGGGGGGGGGGGGGGGGGGGGGGGGGGGGGGGGGGGGGGGGGGGGG
>JAWRKJ010000130.1:0-3708 GCA_040307025.1 Desulfovibrionaceae bacterium
GGGGTCGTGTTCGGGAAAAGACGGTTGGCGCGGCACCATGGCAAAATGCCGCGCCAAGCGAGGGTGGAAAGGCCGTGGACGGTCCGAGGCTTCTCGAAGACGTCCAGGAGGGTGATGAAGGCCGGGCGCGCCTGGTCGCGACGCTGGGCTCGATCCGCCCGGCCCGGGTGGTATCTTCCGTCGGAGCCGGTTCGTACCGGGAACCGACGGCTAAAGGCCGTCTTGCATGCGCACGGCGCAGAACTTGCCGCACATGGCGCATTCTTTCTGGTGGCTGAACTGCTCCCGGCGCTTGCGCACCAGGGCCGGGTCCAGGGCCAGGTTGGTCATGGCTTCCCAATCCAAGTTCTTGCGAGCCTTGGACATTTCCAGGTTGCGGGCCACGGAGGCTTCCCGGCCCCGGGCAGTCTCGGCCGCCTGGGCCGCGATGCGTGAAGCCATGATGCCCTGGCGCACGTCGTCGGCGCAGGGCAGGGTCAGATGCTCGGCCGGGGTGACGTAGCACAGAAAATCCGCGCCATAGTACCCGGCCAAGGCACCGCCGATGGCCGCGCCGATGTGGTCGTACCCCGGGGCGCAGTCCGTGGTCAGGGGGCCCAGGACGTAGAGCGGCGCGTTGTGCGTCAGGCGCTTGATGCCCTGGATCTGGGCCTGGACCAGGTGCAAGGGCACATGGCCGGGGCCTTCGATCATGACCTGGACCCCGCTGTCCAGAGCCCGGCGGGCCAATTCGCCAAGGACGATGACCTCTTCCCACTGGGCGCCGTCACCGGCATCGGCGCCGGCCCCGGGCCGCAGGCCGTCTCCGAGGCTCAACACGACGTTGTGGGCCCGGGCAATGTCCAGGATATCGCCAAAGCGGGTATAAAACGGATTCTCGCGCTTGTTCTTGCGAATCCAGCGGGCAAGAATGGAGCCCCCCCGGGAGACGATGCCCACGATCCGGCCCTGTTCGTTGGCCAGGTTCACGGCCCGGGCGGTGACGCCGCAGTGCACGGTCATGAAATCCACGCCCTGCTTGGCTTCTTTTTCGATTTCCTCAAGGATCTCGGTCTCGGTCAGACAAGCCGGGTCTTCCTCCGCGGCGATGTAGCGCTGGGCCACGGCATAGATGGGCACGGTGCCCAGGGGCAGGGGGGTGTCGGCGAGCATGCCCTTGCGGATGGCGTCCAGATCCCCGGCCGTGGACAGGTCCATGACCGTGTGGGCCCCGGCATCCTCGCTGACGCGCAGCTTGTCCTGTTCCTTGGCCGCTTCATTGAGGAACGGCGAGGTTCCGATATTGGCGTTGACCTTGATGCTGGCCGGCTGTCCGATGAGGGTAGGCCGTACGTTGGTGTGGCCGGGGTTGGCCAGGACGGTCATGGTCCCGTTTTCTATGGCTTCCGTCACACAGGCCGGCGTGAGGCCTTCGGCGTCGGCCATGGCGGCAAGGTGTCGTTGCAGGATCCCCGCGAGGCTGGTGTTTTTCTGTATAAGCGACATATGATTCCTTTTTTCCCCGGCCTGAAAACAGGGGTGGCCACTCCGGGCGGCCAGCTTGGTTTCCCGGATTCCGATTCCTCCGACCGGAAAAACGGTCCGCATCCGCGACAGCCACCATGCCATGCCCACGGGCCTTGCGCCGGCTGTCGCACCGTTTCCCCTGCCGCGAGAGATCCGATCATCCCGGCATACAGGTTCGCCGTACAGTCGATAAAGTAGAACCGTTTCGACAACGTAACAAAGAAGCAAGACTTATGCCTAACAGCCGCCACCGAACGCTGCGCAGGCCCACGAAAGATATCGTGTCCGCATGACACCGTTTCCGGCGGCCACACGGACTTTTCATGGCCAGCGCCCAACGGTCGCCCGCCAGCCACAGCTTCGCGGTGGGGAGAGGCCAAAAAAAAACCGGCTTGTCGTCGGCGACTCGCCATACAAGCTTCGGCCGGCAGCGTCCCAGGCCACATCCTCTGCTGGGGAGGATCAGTCGCGTGGCGGAGAAGCGGTTTTCGCAACCGGATGGAGAAGGGCGCGACGTCGCGTGGCCCGGCTCGTTCCCGGGCCAGACCCTGCCGGTTGGCGCCAAGGGCTGAGACGCCTGGGCCGTTGCCGACGAACTGGCTGGGGTGTCCAGCACAGTCTGTCAAAAAGCCATGTCAGCAGATCCCCCGGCAACAGCGGGTCGGGACCAAGCAGATTGATTAGCATTTTATGGTTTGAAACGAAGGGATTATCCTGGTTGTTCGATTCTCGAACATTGTTCCCGACCGGAACGTCCCTCGGAGTTAGGAAAGGCGTGGCATGCGCAGACGCCTGGCGGTTCACGATCAGGATGGCCGGAAAGCAGTACATGCTTTCCGGCCATCGCGGCCGCAGTTAAAACAGAGTGTCGCCGCTGGCGTTGCCCAGACCGGGGTGGATGTCAAAGCGCACAGCACCGACCGGGACCTTGACGGCCGCGGCGATGCGGGCGGTGCCGGCGTTACCGAAGCCGCCGCACAGCTCGATGGCTCCGATGCCTTCCTTTTCTACCAATTCCTTGGCCACGGCCTCGGCCTCGGCATAATTCTTCACACCGACAGTAAGCAGATGCACTTTGGGCGTGAAGGTCCAATTGCGGTGCTCCTTGGGGTTGGCCTCGGGAGCGATGAAGATGAAGGCAGCCTTGAGTACCTGATCCACGGCGTTCTCCTTGTGGGGTTCAAACAGTTCGTTCGGAGACGAAGAGGCCCGCCCGGCGCGCCTGTTCCAGGACCAAACGCACGTCCACCACCCAGGGGCCATCGCATTTGAGGCGAACCGCCGCGCGGCAACCGCGTCGGACCTCCACCTCTCTCTCGCCGTCCACAGCCAACAGACACGGAGAAAGCGATACGGGAAAAGCCACATCCGGCGCCATCTCCGTGATAGTACGGATGTTCACCTTGGTAAACCGGCCCGGGGCGATGGCCGCCTCCACTGTGGTAGCGCCATCAGGGCCCAATTCCAAGGCCAGCCCGCGGGGTTCGTCGGGTTCGATATGCTGCAACTGCCCGCCCACGGACGACAAGCCGATGGTGTCTGGCCGGCAGCGGGACATGAACAATTGCGGAACCTTGTCGAAATCCCACACCGCCCTGGAGGCCAGAAAGACATCGTCGAAGACCGCGATGTCGACCAGGGCCATGTCCGCCGGTTTGTCATCGATCAGGATTTCGAGCATGGACGCCCGGATACAGGTCTCGGCCAGAGGAAAGCGGCCCGAGGCCACGACACCGGCGGCCAAGCCGGCCACCGTGGCTTCGATCATGACCGGAAAAACATTGTTGGTGCCGGTCGACAAGGGCAAAATCGGTATTTTGAGCGAGCCCTTGCACGCAGCCCGGCTCGTACCGTCGCCGCCGAGCACGATCATGACGTCGGCGCCGAGGGTCTCGGCGATACCGGCAGCGATGACGGTATCCTGTTGGTTGTTGTTGATGGGCATTTCAATAGGAATACATTCCATGGTCACGGCAATGGTTTCGAAGGCGCGCGGCACGATGTTGTAGGCATCGGGCATGTAAAGCACCTTGGTCACGCCCGCGGCCTCAAGCCCAAGCAGCAACCGGCGCGTCATGCGCACCTTTTCCTGATTGTCGAACACGCTGCCGTGGGCCACGAGCCGTCGAATATCCTTGCCCGAAACCGGGTTGGCCATGATTGCCGCGGTGCGCACGTTGCCTCCTGGGCTGGGATTCGGGG
>JAWRKJ010000131.1:0-30129 GCA_040307025.1 Desulfovibrionaceae bacterium
CCTGGACCACCCCCGGCGGGATGTGTTGCGTTCCTTGGCTAGGCTTCGAGCAGGGCGAGCAGGGCTTCGGGCGTGGTGACCGGCGCCTGGCAGGCATGGCCCCGGCAGACTTGCGCCGTGACCGGTTCCTGGGGGGCGGGCGCATGGGAGTGCACGAGCACTTCGGGCAGGTAGTGCCCGTTTACGGCCGCGCGCAGGGCCTTGGCCTCGGGCGCGTCGGGATCGCCGGTCAGGGTCACCTCGGCGGCCGGGGTCAGCAGCACGGAGAGGCCGGCGAGCAGTTGGGTGATGGCCGTGGGCCGGACCGCGGACTGGCCTGAGGCCCGGGACAGGTGCAGGGCGGCGGGACCATATTCCGGGTCGCCGGTCAGGCGCATGAGGCTCGTCAGCACGCAGTAGGCCACGCTGTTACCGGAAGGAATGGCCGCGTCGAAAAAGATCCGCTGCCGCAAAAGCAATTCCTCGGCATCGTCGGCCGTGAGGTGGAACCCGCCTTGCGGAGACGCGAAATGGGCCAGCATGGTCCGGGTGATTTCCTGGGTCGTCTCCAGCCACGTGGCCTCGCCCGTGGTCTGGTGGAGTTCGAGCAGGCCCCAGGCCAGGAAGGCGTAATCGTCGAGCAGGCCGGTTCCGGCGGCCTGGCCGTTGCGCAGCCGGTGCACGAGCCGGCCGTCCTGGCGGCGCATGGCGCCAAGAAGGGCGTTTGCGGCCGTGACCGCCCGCTCGGCCAGGGCGGAGTCGTCAAAGGCCCGGGCCGCTTTGGCCAGGGCGGCGAGCATCAAGCCGTTCCAATCCGTAAGAATCTTGTCGTCGCAAAGCGGCCGGATGCGCCGGCCCCGGGCGTCCAGTAGCACGGCCCGGCAGCGGGCCAGGCGCGCTTCCAGATCGTCCGGGTCCAGGCCCTCATTGGCGGCCAGCCGGTCCAGGGGCACTGGGAGATACGGAATGTTGGCGCCGGTGGTCTGGCCGGTGGCCTCGTCGTGGAAATTGCCTTCCTCGGTAAAGCCATAAGCCGTGCAGAAAAGCTCCGCGTCCGTGAGCAGCAAATCCCGCACTTCGGCCATGGTCCAGACGTAGAATTTTCCTTCCACGCCTTCGCTGTCGGCATCCTCTGCGCTGTAAAACAGGCCATCGGGGCCGGTCAGATCGCGTCGCACGTATTCGAGGATATCCTGGGCCGTCTGCTTGAAGTCTTCGCGGCCCGTGGTCAGGAATCCCTCGGTGTAGGCCATGGCGAGCAGGGCCTGGTCGTAGAGCATCTTTTCAAAATGGGGCAAAAACCAGCGCTCGTCCGTGGCGTAACGGTGGAAGCCGAGGCCTACGTGGTCCCAGATGCCGCCGGCGCGCATGGCGGTCAACGTGGTTTCGACCATGGAGAGGAAATTGGGGTTGCGGGTGCGGCGCCACTCCCGCAACAGGAACAGCAATTTTTGGGGCGAAGGGAATTTCGGCGCGCCCCCGAAGCCGCCATGGGCGGCATCGAACGCGGCGGCCAGTTCGCCGGCGGCCGTCTCCAGGCTGGCGCCGTCCAGATCACCGCCTTCGGGCTGCTGTTCGGTCTGGGCGCGCACGGCGTCGAGCAGGCGGGTGGCGCTTTCGACCACTTCCTGCCGGTTGCTGCTCCAGGCCAGGTACAGGCGTTGGAGCAGGTCCTTGATGCCGGTGCGGCCCATGCCGGATTCCTTGGGCAGGTAGGTGGTGGCGAAAAAGGGTTGTCCGTCCGGGGTCAGGACCACGTTGAGCGGCCAGCCCCCCCGGCCGGACATGGCCTGGCAGAAGGTCATGTAGAGCATGTCGAGGTCCGGGCGTTCCTCGCGGTCCACCTTGACCGCCACCACGATGGTGCGCATGAGCGCGGCCACGTCCTCGTCCTCGAAGGACTCGCGCTCCATGACATGGCACCAGTGGCAGGTGGCGTAGCCGATGGACAGGAAGATGGGTTTGTCTTCGGCCCGGGCCTTGGCAAAGGCTTCCTCGCCCCAGGGATACCAGTCCACGGGGTTGTGGGCGTGCTGGAGGAGATACGGACTTTTTTCGTGGATGAGACGGTTCGGTTTGCGGTCCATGGCGGCCTCCCTGGAGGACTCCTACCATGGGAGGCCGGTTTTGCAACCCCTTGACGTTGCGCGACTTGGGGAAACACTGATCGGTTTGTCTTGACCTCGGACCCGAGGCCGGGCAAAAATGACCATTTTGTAATGTTTGGGAGCCGGTGATTTCAGGCCCGCCGGGACATGGTTGCGGCGGAAAAGGAGTGAAACGTGGTCAAGACCGTCGGCGGAGCCCTGTCGTCCAATTTTCTGGGTGCGGCTCCGGCTTGGTACAAGGCGGCCATCATGGCCTTTCTTATTCTCAACCCGATGCTGCTCTACACCCTGGGTGCGTACGTGGCCGGCTGGGTGCTGATCGGCGAATTCATTTTTACCCTGGCCCTGGCGCTCAAGTGCTATCCGCTGACCGCCGGCGGCCTGCTCGCCCTGCAGGCGGTGATCCTCGGCATGACCTCGCCCCAGGCGGTCTACGACGAGGTGGCCCATAACCTGCCGGTGTTGCTGCTGCTCATTTTCATGGTGGCGGGCATCCATTTCATGAAGGACCTGCTGCGGCTGGTCTTCACCAGGCTTTTTGCCCGGGTGAGGTCCAAAATACTGCTGTCGCTGCTGTTTTTGCTGCTTGGCGCGGTGCTGTCGGCCTTTTTGGACGCCCTGACCGTGACGGCGGTGATGATCACCGTGGCGTACGGCTTCTACGACCTCTACCACCGCCAGGTCTCGGACAAAAAGACCGGGAACGCCCAGGATTCCGGGCCGGAGGCCGAAGCGACCGCGACTCTGGCCAACGACTTGCGCCAGTTTCGCGGGTTCTTGCGCAACATCATGATGCATGGGGCCGTGGGCACGGCCCTGGGCGGGGTGACGACCCTGGTCGGTGAACCGCAGAATCTGTTGATCGGCCATGAGATGGGTTGGGATTTCGTGACTTTTTTTCTCAAGGTCGCCCCGGTTTCCCTGCCTGTGCTCGGGGTGGGGATTTTGACCTGTCTGGCCGTGGAGCGCTGGCGGCTTTTCGGTTATGGCCATCCCCTGCCCGAATCGGTCCGGGCCATTCTGGTGGCCCGGGCCCGGGAGGCGGCCGGCATGCGCACGGCCCGGGAAAAGGCCGCCCTGGTCGTCATGGCTGCGGCCGCGGTGCTGCTGGTGCTGTCCCTGGCCCTGCACCTGGCCGAGGTGGGGCTGGTGGGGCTGGCCATCATCATCCTGACGGCCAGCTTCACCGGCGTGGTGGAGGAAAACCGCATTGCCCACGCCTTCGAGGAGGCCATGCCGTTTACCGCCTTGCTCACGGTTTTTTTCGCCGTGGTGGCGGTCATCCATGACCAGCATCTGTTCACGCCGGTTATCCAGGCCGTGCTGGCCTTCTCGGGCCAGGCCCAGCTCGTGGCCTATTATATCGCCAACGGCCTGCTTTCCATGATCAGCGACAACGTGTTCGTGGCCACGGTCTACATCACCGAGACCCAGAAAGCCCTGGCCGCCGGGGCCATCAGCCGGGAGCAGTTCGATTTGCTGGCTGTGGCCATCAACACCGGCACCAATATCCCGAGCGTGGCCACGCCCAACGGCCAGGCCGCGTTCCTGTTTCTTTTGACTTCGGGCCTGGCGCCGCTGATCCGGCTGTCCTACGGCCGCATGGTCATGCTGGCCCTGCCCTATACCGTGACAATGAGCCTGTCCGGATTGGCGGCGGTCTGGTTTTTCCTGCGCTGACCGGTTTTGTCGTCGGAAGGGGGATTGCCACTTGCTGGCCTGGCAGATGCGGGGTATGGATTCCGAAATTGTGAAATTGGGAGCAAGCGATCCATGACGCGACGGACGGTGCTTCTGGTCGATGACGAGGCTGGGCTTACGGCCATTTTGGCCAAGCGCCTGACCGCCCGGGGGCTGGTCGTGAAAACGGCCGTCTCGGGTGAGGAAGGGCTGGAACTCGTGCGCCGTGACCCGGATATCGGGCTGGCTGTCCTCGACATCAACATGCCGGGTCTCGACGGCCTGGAAACCCTGCGTGCACTCAAAGCCTCCCGGCCCGAAGTCGAGGCCATCATCCTGACCGGCTATCCGTCGCCCGAAGGGGCCTTGGAAGGCATGCGCCTGGGGGCCTACGAATTCCTGTCCAAACCCTGTGACACCGACGAGTTGTACCAACGGGTCATCGAGGCGTTGGCTCGTGCGGCGGAGTGATCCGCCGACACATGCCGCCTGTGGCCCGGTGACGCGCGACGGGGGGAACACATGGCCATAGCAAGCGGGCTGTTGAGCGGAGGCGGGATGTCTTCCCGCCACAAGGTGCCGTGCCGGCCGGGCCGCCGTGCCCGGGTTGCCGCGCCCAAAGTCGGGGAGGGCTTGGCATGAGACAACTGCAACGCATCCTGGACAACATCATCCTGCGGGCCAACATCAACCTGCGCCATACCGGCCTGGACGTGGGACCCTATGTCTACGGCGTGGTGCCGCTGGATAAATATGCCCAGTTCTACGCCTTTTATGGCATCACCACCGAGCATCCCCTGTTTTTCGATTTCAAATGTTCCTCCCTGGCCGGTTCCTACCTTTTCGGCCGCTGTAACGTCGAACATTCCGTGCTGTATAAGTGCGACGTACGCGGAGACGAACTCAAATCCATCAAAAACGCCTTTCCCATGGAAGGGGTGTGCCTGCGCCTGCACAACGACGAAATCATCCGCATCGTCGACAGCTTTTTGAGCAAGGCCCTCATCCACAGCTTCAGCCACGATCCGGAATTCCCCGAGGAATTCCTCATCAAGAACACGGTCGCCCTGTCCTATGCCAACATCCACGGGGCACCGGTCATGGGCTCCTTTTTGGGCCCCTTTTCCACCATCGACCTGTGCACCATACAAAACAGCTGCATCGGGGCCTATGCCTATGTGCAAGTCTGTGATCTGCAACCGAGCATCGTGGACCCGGGCCATATCTGGATTCGTAACAAGTCCGGGGACGAGTTCAACTACCGCTACGATCCGGCGGTGCTTTCGCGCTACATCTCCATCAATCCGGGCGAGCGGGCCAAGGGCATCCTCATGGACTTCGTGGAAAGCCGCAAACGCGACTTCGAGCGGGTGTTCGGCTTCCTGTATGCCTCGCGGCCCGAGACCTATTCCCCAGGCTCGTTCGTGTCGCGCTACGCCGTGGTCAAGGGCGAGACGAGCATCGGCGAAAACGTGCTCGTGGCCCAGCGCGCCTACCTGCAGAACGCCAAGATGGGCAAGGGCGCCAATGCCCAGGAAAACAGCTACGTGGTCGACTCGGTCCTGGAAGGCTACGACGTCGGGGCCCACGGGGCCAAGATCATCGGCAGCCAGCTCGGAGTCAACGTGTTCGTGGGCTTCAATTCGTTTCTGCGCGGCACGCCCGAAGCGCCCCTGGTCATTGGCGAGGGGTCGGTGGTGTTGCCCCACACCATCATCGACTTGGTCGAACCCGTGGAACTGCCGGCCTGGCATGTGGTCTGGGGTCATGTGACCCGCCAGGCGGACCTGGCCACCCAATCCGTTTCCATCGAGGATTTCGCCAAGGTGGAGGGCGAGGCCCGCATCGGCGCCATGACCTTCACCGGCAACGGCGAACGCTTCATCCGGGCCTTCCAGAACCGCATCCACCACATTCTGGAAGACAACGGCGCCTATTTCGATGGCACCGGCAAGCTCGGCCATGCCCAGAAGACCAAGAACATCACTTACAATTTGATCCAACCTTATGTGGAGGGCGGTTTCAAAGGGGTCTACCCCAACATGCGGATCTATCCGCTGTGCCGCGACGAGCTCTAACCGCCTGTTCCAAAAAAAATGCCCGGACCGAAACGGCTGCCGCCTTGGCGGCGGCCGTCGGCCAGGGATTGGCCCGCTTCGACGCGTAAAGCCGGAGGCAGCCGGTTTGCAGCGTGTACCGTTTCCCCCTCCGCCACCGCAATGGTGGAACTGTAGCGCTCTTGATCCCTTGATTCCAGCAAGTGGCACACCCGTGGGCGCCTGCGCGGCCGTCGGCTGTTTCTGTCGGGCGGTCGCCAGACCTCTGCCAACGTTTGGTCGGTGGTCTTCGAGTTGACCACACGCTTTTTTTTTTTTATGCGGTTCCTCCGATAATGTGAGGTTAGGTGTGGCGCCGCGAGCGTGAAAAGCGTTTTGCTGGATGCTATTGAATGCAATGCAGTGAGATTTTCATGGAATACATTATACAACAGGGGCAAATCCATCTTTGGGCGCTTGTTTTTGGTCTGTTTGCGGTTTTTTTTACAGTTACAACCTTTTTCTCAAAACGTACTTTTGTAAAGTATATCAATATTACACTGCTTTCACTGTGTTGTTCTCTGGCCATGGCCGAGGTCTATTTTTCCTTGCGACATGTCAGTACCTATTATGAGCCTGTCAATACCGGAAGTACCAAGGTCCTGGGCGCCGAAGAGATGCCATGTAACGCCAACGCCGTGCCTGACCCGGTCCTGGGCTACCGGCCGATTCCCCGGCATGTCTGGTCACATTGTATCAAAAAATACGGTTCTACGGAGGTTTACGATGCGACCTATACCTCCCTGGACAGCGGCTGGCGGGTGACACCCCAGCGCGGGGATACGGCGGACACGGCCGTGGTCTTTTTCGGCTGCTCCTTTACCTTTGGTGAGGGCCTCAAGGATAGTGAGTCTTTTCCCTACCGGGTCGGCCAGCTGCTGGGAGACAGGTATCAGGTGTTCAATCTCGGCTTCAGTGGCTACGGCGCGCACCAGATGCTGGCCGAGATCGAAAGCGGCCGGCTGGACCCGGTGTTGCGCGGCTACAAGAAGACGCATTTTTATTATTTGACCATCGAGTCCCATGTGGAGCGTTGCGGCGGCATGATGCTGTGGGACCGGGACAGCCGACGCTACGTGCTCGACCATGGCGAGGTCGTGGATACGGGGACCTTTCGGGAGCATCTGTCGCTCCCCAGGCGGTTGGCCGAGTGGGTGTTTCGCAAATCCTTCGTGTTCGAACTGCTCTTTAATCGGCCAAATCCGGCCGAGCGACAGCGCATGACCGAACTTCACCTGGCCATCCTGGAAAAATGCAATCGACTGTTGCTCAAAAAATACGGTCAGTCGCTTGTGGTGCTGCTGTGGCCGGGGGTCGAGTCCTTCAAGGAGCCGCTCACCCGGGCGGGTGTGGCCACCGTTGAACTGGCACCTTTGCTGCCGGGCTACCGCGATGCGAGTAATCCCTACCGCATCCACCATGACGGCCACCCCAATGCCCGGGCCTCGGGCATCATCGCCGATATGATCGCCGGGCGCATCCGGGCCGCGGACAGTCAGTGAACTTCGGTTTTTCCTTTAATATATTTCAACTAATACATTCTTAGCGGATATCGCTCCAGGCGGAATTCCAAAGGGCACCGCCCTTTGGCCGCCGGAGGCTTTCTTCACACGAGCCACCCGCCTCTCGCCTGCCGTTCACCGTGCGAGCCGCCGGTAAGCGGCTGTTTCGCGCCTGTCAGCGGCGGACCGCCTCCCTTGAGCCACATTTGCGCTTTCATGGTGCCAATCCTGCCGTCGGCCGAAATTCGCGGGCGCTTTCCCGTGGGCCCGGCTAGTCCGGAACCATCCCGGATGGTTTTCTCGCCCCCTCCGGGGCGGACGGCGCCGCGGTGCCGTCCCGGATCAACCCCGGCCCGGCCCCGTGCCGGCTTCAAGGAGCAGCCCATGAACGCCGCAAACGCCGCCCAGCCCGATGCCCGGCGGTTCGCCGCCCTGGTCCGCAGGCGCTGGACCGTTTCCCTGGTCCTGACCGTGGCCATGCTGGCCATCTATTACGGCTTTATCGTCATGTTGGCCTTCCGGGCCGAGTGGCTGGCCCTGCGCCTGGGCGAGCGGCTGACCCTGGGCTTGCCTGTGGGCCTCGGCGTCATTTTCGCCTCGTGGCTGTTGACCGGCATTTATGTCCACTGGGCCAACGGCAGCCATGACGCCGCCGTGCTGCACCTCAAAAACGCCATGCAGGAGGAAGGGAGATGAATGCCGTTTTGAACACGACCATCGGCCAGCCAAGCGCCACGTCCATCGGTTTCTTTTTCATCTTTATTGCCGTGACCTTGGGCATCACCTGGCTCGCGGCCCGGAAAAACCGTACCACGGCCCAGTTCTACGCAGCCGGCCGGGCCGTGACGGCCTGGCAAAACGGCCTGGCCCTGGCCGGGGACTACATGAGCGCCGCCTCGTTTCTGGGCATCGCCGGTCTGGTCGCCCTGTCCGGTTACGACGGCCTCATCTATTCCATCGGCTTTCTGGTCGGCTGGCCCATCATCATGTTCCTGATCGCCGAACCCTTGCGCAACCTCGGCAAGTACACCTTCGCCGATGTGGTGGCCTACCGGCTGTCGCAGAAGCCCGTGCGCATCGCCGCTTCCATCGGCTCGCTGCTGACCGTCTGCTTCTATCTCATCGCCCAGATGGTGGGCTCCGGGGTGCTCATCAAGATGTTGTTCGGCCTGCCCTATGAGACGGCCATCCTGCTCGTCGGCGTGGTCATGATCGGGTATGTGCTTTTTGGCGGCATGCTGGCCACGACCTGGGTGCAGATCATCAAGGCGGGGCTGCTGCTTACCGGGGCCACGGTGATGACGGTCATGGCCCTGTCCCGGTTCGGTTTCGACGTGACGGCCCTTTTTGCCGCCGCCGCCACGCGCTACGGTGACAAGGTGCTCAATCCCGGCGGGCTCGTGTCCGATCCTTTGGACGCGGTGTCCCTGGGGCTCGCGCTCATGTTCGGCACGGCCGGCCTGCCGCACATCCTCATGCGTTTCTACACCGTGCCTGATGCCCGCACCGCCCGCAAATCCGTGTTCTACGCCACCGGGCTCATCGGTTACTTCTACATCCTGACCTGCGTCATCGGTTTTTCCGCCATGGTGCTCGTGGGGCGCGAGGTGGTGGCCGGCATGGACAAGGGCGGCAACATGGCGGCCCTGCTTTTGGCCGAGGCTACGGGCGGCACGGTGTTTTTGGGCTTTATCGCGGCCGTGGCCTTTGCCACCATTCTGGCCGTGGTGGCCGGGCTCACCCTGGCCGGGGCCACGACCCTGTCCCATGACCTCTATGCCAGCGTGTTACGTTCCGGCCGGTCCACCGAAGCCGAGGAGATGCGCGTGGCCAAGCGGGCCACGGTGGGGCTCGGGCTCGTGGCCATTTTGCTCGGCCTGGCCTTCAAGGGCCAGAACGTGGCCTTCATGGTGGGCCTGGCCTTTGCCATCGCCGCCAGCGCCAACTTCCCGGCCCTGCTCCTGTCCATCCTCTGGCCGGGCACGAGCACGGTCGGGGCTGTGGCCAGCATTGCCACGGGCACGCTGACCGCCGTGGTGCTCATCGTGCTGTCCCCCACGGTCTGGGTGAGCGTCTTCGGGTTTGCCACGCCGATCTTCCCCTGGAAAAACCCGGCACTCATCTCCATGCCGGCGGCTTTTTTCGCCGGTTGGCTGGGCTCGGTGCTCGTGCCTGACGCCCGTGCCCGTTCCCACTTCGCGGCCCAGCAGATCCGCAACTATCTCGGCGTCGGAGCCGAGTAGGGGAAAGGAGAACAGTGACGGGAGGCCATGGGATGGGAGATACGAAGCGATGAAGCCTCCGGCGGCCAAAGGGCGGTGCCCTTTGGAATCCCAGGAGGGGAAAAGGCCAGTTTCGACTGGCCTTTTTTTATGGGATCGGGCGACGCGCATTTTTTGTCCGCTTGGCGTTATTTTTTGGGGGAAAGTATGGTAAGGGGAGGACAAGCCTTTTTTGGGGTGAAGACTGGAATATTTATTTAGTTATTTTAATATATTGTGCAGTAATTTCGATGAGGAAGCGGGCTGTGGGCAAAAAGGGGTTGACGGAAATACGAAATTTTCCTAGATAGGAACTAACAGCAATTAGGAATAATTCTTGTGACAGCCGAAACCATGAAAAAACTCTTTGCCGCGCACGGGCTCAAATTCACCCACCAGCGCTATCTCGTGTACCGGGCCATGGTCGCGACCAAGGACCATCCCTCGGCCGAGACGGTCTGGAAACGGGTGCGGGCCGAAGCGCCGTCCATTTCCCTGGACACGGTCTATCGGACCCTGGCCGCCCTGGAACAGCGCGATCTGGTCCGCCGGGTGCCGGGGCAGGGCGACGAGGGACGCTTTGACGGAGATCCGTCGCCGCATCATCATCTGATTTGTCTGCGTTGCGGCCGGATCGAGGATTTTTCCATGACCGGGGTGGGGTTGGCCGATCTGCCGCCAGCCGTGGCTGCGTGGGGGGAACCCCAGGACGCCCAGATCGTGGTACGCGGCATCTGCCGGACCTGCCTTGGCCTGTGTCGAAACGAACAACAACCACAACCCAACAAGGAGTAACATCGTGAGCAAGTACCTCAATGATCCGAAGGCAGACACCGCTGGCGAGTCGTGTGAACAGTGGCCGTTGTCCCAGGTCGAGACGACCCTCAAAGATCTGAAGGAAGCTTTTGCCGGTGAGTCCCAGGCCAACCGCAAATACCTCGCCTACGCCGCCGCCGCCGAAAAGGAAGGCCTTACCGGCGTGGCCAAGCTCTTCAAGGCCGCTGCCGCCGCCGAGACCGTCCATGCCCACACGCACCTGCGCAACATGAAGGGCATCGGCTCCACGGCCGACAACCTGAAGGACGCCATCGCCGGCGAGACCCACGAGTTCAAGAACATGTATCCGGATATGATCGAGCACGCCAAGGCCGAGGGCGACAAGGCGGCCGAACGCGGCTTCACCTATGCCAACGAGGTCGAGAAGGTGCATGCCGGCCTGTATACCGAAGCGGCCAAGGACCCGGCGGCCTATCCGGATCAGGACTGGTATGTCTGTTCGGTGTGCGGCTACACTGTTGCCGGCGGTGCCCCGGACAAGTGCCCGGTCTGCCAGGCCATGGCCAAGGCCTTTTTCAAGGTTGACTAGAACAGCCGGGTCATAACGGAAAACCGTGGGCGAAAGGAGCAGAAATGGCCGCACCGGAAAATATGTGGCAGTGTCAAACCACCAACTGTGGCTATATCTACAATCCCGACAAGGGGGACCGGAAGGGAAAGATCCCGGCCGGCACCACCTTCGAGGATCTGCCGGAAACCTGGAAATGTCCGGTTTGCGGCGCGGGCAAGAAGGCCTTTCGCCCCCTGGCCGGGCCGGGCTCCAGCCTGGCGGCGGATGCGTTGCACTGAGGTCGGCGACCGTTGACGGGTCGCTTCCCTGAAATCAATCGGTCCCTGGGCACAGGGGCCTGAAAAAGCCCCCTTCCAGCGAGAGCGGAAGGGGGCTTTTTCGTGGCGTCAACGGGATGTCATTACGCCTTGAGCAAGGCCAGCATCTCGGCCTTGGTCGGTACCTTGCCCGACACCTTGACCACGCCGTCGATGACGACGCCCGGGGTCGTAAAAAGGCCGTAGCTTACGATCTGCTGCATATCGGTCACTTTTTCCACGGTCGCGGCCACGCCCGACTCCGCGACGGCCTCGCGCACGACCTTTTCGGTTTCCTTGCACCGCACGCATCCGGGGCCAAGCACTTTGATCTCCATGGTTTCCTCCATAGATTTTGCATCAGAGACTATGTTTTCAGGCAACGCCGTACCCGATGTGCGGCGTTCGGGGATCGAGCTAGACGATGGCATTGAACAGATAGCCCACGAGGAGGATTCCGAATCCGACCACGCCGGCAAAGACCAGGATGAGGCGCGGCTTGAGCACCTTGCGCAGGATCACCATCTCCGGCAGCGACAAGGCGATGACCGACATCATGAAGGCGAGTACCGTGCCGAGGGCCGCGCCTTTGCCAAGCAGCGCCTCGACCACCGGCACGATGCCGGCCGCGTTGGAATAAAGCGGCACGCCGAGAACGACCGCCGCCGGCACGGACCACCAGGCGTCCTTGCCCATGATGGAGGCCAGAAAGCCTTCCGGCACATAGCCGTGAATGCCGGCGCCCACGGCAATGCCGGCCACGACATAGATCCAGACCCGTCCGACGATGTCCTTGACGGCCCGGAATCCGGCTTCGATGCGATCGGTCCAGGTCTGGTTGTCCGGCGGCACCTCCGAGGGATCGGTGCGGATTTGCAGCACCCAATCCTCGATGCCGTTTTCCAGGTTGAGCTTGCCGAGCACCCAGCCCGCGACTATGGCCACGGCGAGTCCGGTGCCGAGATAGAGGGCGGCCACCTTCCAGCCGAGCAGGCCGTACAACAGCACCAGGGCGATTTCGTTGACCATGGGCGCGGAAATCAGAAAGGAGAAGGTCACGCCCATGGGCACGCCGGCCGTGACGAAGCCGATGAACAGCGGCACGGCCGAGCACGAGCAAAAGGGCGTGACGATGCCGAGCAGGGCGGCGAGCACGTTGCCGACCGATTCACGCCGGCCGGCCAGCAAACGACGCGTGCGTTCGGGCGTGAAAAAGCTGCGGATGATGCCTACCCCGAAAACCACGAGGGTCAACAGCAGCAGCACCTTGGGCGTGTCGTAGAGGAAAAAGGCCATGGCGGAGCCCATATGGCTGCCGTGGGCAAGTCCCAGGACCGTATAGGTGAGCAGCTCGGCCAGATCGGGCAATATCCCGTATACCAGCCACCAGCCGATCAGGCCGGGGACAAGAAGCAACAGATAGCGCACAAGCTTCCCGTTCGTGGGACCGGGGGTCTCCGCCGCGACAGGAGCGGTTTGGCATTGGCAGCCGGAAATGGGTTTCATGGCACGATCTCCTTTGGGCCTTTCAAAGAATGGCGGATGGCCCGACATCGTCGTTGTCTATTTGGCAAAATAGCCAAAAATAAGCCGTTGTCAACTCCACCACGGCTTATTCCCGCAATCCGGGCCCGCTTGCCCTGACGGATCAGGGTGGCGGTCTGCAACGCAGGTAAAAAACGATTGCGGCTATCAAACTGAGATTACGCATTTTGGGGAGCTATAAGTGCCAAATGAGCAAAAAAACAGGCTAAGGACTTGACTTTGCCCCTGGGGATATTTTGCTTAATTGAGCAAAATAAAGGAACAGCTATGCCACGACCCCGCATTCGCCGGTGGTGACCGGCGTGCCCAAGGCCACGTATTTCAAGCCCCAGGGCATTCCCCTGCGCGACCTCCAAGAGGTGCGGCTGTCCGTCGAGGGACTCGAAGCCTTGCGCCTGGCCGATCTGGAAGGCCTGACCGCCGAGGCGGCGGCTGTTGGCATGGGCGTGTCCCGACATACCTTGTCGAGGCTGTTCCGTATGCAATGGAGGCAAGTGCCATGCGACAAGGTGGAGCAGGACAAGGCGGTGGAGGCGGTGGCCAGGGACGTTGCTGCCGGGGTGGTTTCGGCGGCCAGGGGCCGGTTCGTGGCGCCGGGCGCCAGGGACCCGGCCTGCTGGGCGCGGGCGGCATCTGGCAGGGCCCGATCGACCCGCAACTGGAACGCAACCAACTCCAACAGCAGGTCGCGGCCCTGGAATCGAACCTGGAGTCCATGAAGGCCCGATTGGCCGCACTGGAAAAGGATTCCGTTCAGGGATAGTCTTTGCAAACAGAGTGGAAATTGGCGCAATCCCGCTGTCCGGCCGGACGGCGGGATTGACGCGTTGGGCCGCAGACCCGGGGCCGCGCGCCCCAAGGAGCGTGATTGATGCAAGCTGGTATTCTCGAAACCGTGCGCCGGAAGGCGCTTGAACTGTGGGAAGAGCGGGATCTGCTGCGCGAGCCCATCGCGGTCAAGGCCCGAACCTTGACCGTTCATGAGGCCATCGGCGACCCGGAAGGCGATGATTTTCCGCTGCAAAAGGGCAAGGAACAGCTCATGGAGGCGGAGTTCCGCGGCGCCAAGGGCCAGGCCTTCACCGACCGCTTCGGCGATTTTTCCGGCACCCTGGCCGATGTCGCGACCATGCCCCTGGAGAACAACTTTCGCCGGGCGGTGTTCGTGGCCGCGCTCAACGCCACCACGCGCGGTCTTGGCCTGTGCGACCGCACCATCCATTGCCGCGACAAGGAACCCGGGGAATGCGCGGTGAAATTCCGGGATCATATCAGCGGGCGTTTCGGCGACATCCGCATCACCCAGGTCGGGTTCCAGCCCAAGATCATCGAAGCCCTGGCCCAGCGTTTTCCGCTCAAGGTGCTCGACCTCGACCCGGACAACATCGGCACGGTCCGGTACGGCGCCGAAATCCTCTCCCCGGACCGGCAGGACGAGGCCCTGGCCTGGGCCGACCTGCTCGTGGTCACGGGTTCCACCCTGGCCAACGATACGCTGGGGACGTTTTTGATGGACAAACCGGTCATTTTTTACGGGACAACCGTTGCCAGCGCCGCGGCCCTCATGGGCTGGGAGCGCTTTTGCGCCAAGGCGCGCTAGGGCCTTGGACGCGCCGGGGGGGCTCGGCCCGTCTCCCCGGCGCGGCTCGGATGTGACAAGAAGGCGGTGCGGGATGGCAGGGGGGAAGCCTCCGGCGGCCAAAGGGCGCTGCCCTTTGGAAATCCGGGGGGAGCGTATGACTCTGCCCGTCGGAAGCGCGTTTGGAATAACCCCTGAGAGGCCTGTTGGACTAGGATTGGGTCAGACCGGCGGCCGCCTTTTCCACGTCCCGGGCAAAACTTTCCCGGGCGGCGGCGATGCGGCCGGCCAGGGCGGGATCGCCGACGGCCAGGATGGAGGCGGCGAGCCAAGCGGCGTTTTTCGCGCCGGCCCCGTCCAGGGCCACCGTGGCCACGGGAAACCCCGGCGGCATTTGCACCGTGGCCAGCATGGCGTCCAGGCCGCCCAGGGCCGAACCCGAGGCGGAAAGCGGCACGCCGATGACCGGCTTGGTGGTGCGGGCGGCCACGGCGCCGGCCAGATGGGCGGCCAGCCCGGCGGCGCAGATGAAGACCTGGCAACCGTCGGCTTCGCAGTCACGGATGAGGCGTTCGGTGCGTTCTGGCGTGCGGTGGGCCGAGGTGACCGTGAAGAGATAGGGAATGTCGAGGCTGGTCAGCACCTTGGCACAGGACCGCATCTTGTCCTCGTCGGAAATCGAACCGATAAAAATCGCCACTTTGATCATGCGCGCTTCTCCCGGGCCAGACCTTTGTTGCCGATGTCGCGCCGGTAGAAGGCGCCGTCGAAGTTGATTTTCGCCACCGCCCGGTAGGCGGCTGCCTGGGCCCCGGCCAGATCCGCGCCGAGGGCCGTGACGCCGAGCACCCGTCCGCCCGAGGTGACGACCGTATTGCCGTCGCGGCGCGTGCCGGCCTGGTAGACCGTGACCGCCGGATCGGCCTCGGCCGCCTCGATGCCGGAAATGACCATGCCCTTGGGGTAGCGCCCCGGATAACCCGGAGCGGCCATGACCACGCACAGGGCGCTTTGGGGCGACCAGCGCACGAGTTCCGGCGCGAGCCGTCCTTCGCGGCAGGCCAGGAAAATGGCCGGAAGGTCGCTGTCCAGCCGGGCGAGCAGGGGCTGGCATTCGGGATCGCCGAAGCGCACGTTGTATTCGAGGACCTTGGGCCCGTCGGCGGTCATCATGAGTCCGGCATAGAGGATGCCGGTGAAAGGATGGCCGCGCTTGGCCATTTCGGCCAGAATCGGGTTGATGACCAGCTCCATGGTGGCGGGGTAGCGGTCGGGCGGCAGAATCGGGGCCGGGCAATACGCGCCCATGCCGCCGGTATTGGGACCGGTATCGCCGTCGTAAGCGGCCTTATGGTCCTGGCAGGCGGTCATGGGCACGGCCCGGGTGCCGTCGCAAAAGGCCAGAAACGAGGCTTCCTCGCCGACAAGCGCCTCTTCCACCACCACCGTGGCGCCGGCGGAACCGAAGGCGCCTTGGACCATGGCTTCGTCCAGGGCCGCCAGGGCCTCGTCCTTGGTTTGCGCCACGGTGACGCCCTTGCCGGCGGCCAGGCCGTCGGCCTTGACAACGCAGGGCGCGCCGATTTTTTCCACATAGGCCCGGGCGGCCCGAATGTCGGTGAAGGTTTCGTAGGCGGCGGTGGGCACGCCGGCTGCGGCCATGACATCCTTGGCAAAGGCCTTGGAGCCTTCGAGGCCGGCGGCATAGGCGTCCGGACCGAAGCAGGGCACGCCGGCCGTTTCCAAGGCGTCACGCAACCCGGCGACGAGCGGTGCTTCGGGACCGGCCACGACCAGGTCCACGCCCCGATCCTTGGCCAGGGCGACCAGGCCCGGCACGTTGGTGTCGGCCACAGCCACGTTTTCACCGCAGGCGGCGGTGCCGCCGTTGCCCGGAGCGGCCAGGATCGCCGTGACATCGGGACTTTGGGACAGTTTGCGGGCCAGGGCGTGCTCTCGCCCGCCCGAGCCAACCACGAGAATGCGCATGCCGCGTCTCCTTCGGGAATCTGCCATCAGTGCTCGAAAAGGCACCCTGATTTCCCTCGGCATGCCGTTGCCTTCGGGAAGAGGGGAGCGCTGTGGCCGTTGGTGGCGGAAAAATGCAGTAGTCGCAAAGGCTGAAAATGGCAAACCGGCCCTGACCGCGCGCGATCCGGGTCGGAGGCGTATCCTAGGTCAGGGCGCGCTTGACGCCGCCGCCGTCGTGCAGTTCGGCGATCAGCCGGTTGAGTTCCTGGGCCTGGGCGGCCAGATCGCCTACGGCCTGGGTGGACTGGGCCATGGCCTGGGCGGTTTCGGCCGCGATGGCGCTGATTTCGCCGATGGCCCGGTTGATCTCCTCGGACGTGGCCGATTGCTGCTCGGCCGCCGTGGCAATGGAGCGCACCTGGTCGCCGGCCGCCTCGACCATGGACACGATCTCGGCGATGGCCGCGCCGGAACGCTGGGCCAGGCCGGTGGCTTCGCCGACGCGGGTCACGGCCCGGTCCACCCGGGATACGGCATCAGCCGTGCCTTGCTGGATGCCGGCTATGGCCGCGCCCACTTCCTTGGTGGCGTTCATGGTCTTTTCGGCGAGTTTGCGCACCTCGTCGGCCACCACGGCAAAGCCGCGTCCGGCCTCGCCGGCCCGGGCCGCCTCAATGGCGGCGTTGAGCGCCAGCAGGTTGGTCTGGTCGGCGATGTCGGAAATCACGTCCATGATCGTGCCGATGCCCCGGGCCTGTTCACCCAGGGCACGCATGTTTTCGGTGAGCTGGGAGGCTTCGTCGTGGACCGAGGTGACGGCGGAAGTGACTTCTTCCACGAGTGCTGCGCCCTGGTGGGCCCGCTCCCGGGCGTTGTCCGCGCTTTGAGAGGTGGCTGTGGCGTTTTTGGCCACCTCCAGGATGGTGGCGTTCATTTCCTCGACTGCGGCGGCCGTGTCCTGCACCCGGGAGTTCTGGACATCGGCCCCCCGGTTGGACTGCTCGATCTGGGCCGAGAGCTCCTCCGAGGCGGCGGCCATGCGGTCGGCGACCTGGGAGGCTTCGGCCGCGGCCCGGGCGATGACCGCGTTTTGGTCTTCGATGCAGGTCTTCTGTGTGTGGATTTCGGTCAGGTCATGCCAGAAGGTGATGGAGCCGAGCAGGGCGCCGTCGAGATCGTAAAACGGCGTGATATGCACGGCCACCCGCAGGTCTTTGCCCGAAGGGGTGCGGTAGTCGATTTTTTCGGTCAGGGAACGTCGTTCCTTGATGGCCCGGTCGGACAGGGTCTCGCGGCCGGCATCACCACGGAAAAACAGGCCGGACCGCTGGCCCAGGAAGGAGTCGCGGGGGCCGGATTTTTCGAGCAGCCGACACATGGCCTCATTGATCCAGAGCATGTTGCAATCCGGGCCGACAATGGCGCACGGGGTGGGGATGCCGTCGAGCACGCCCTGGGAGAATCCCAGTCGTTTTTTGAGCTCCTCGACCATGTGGCGCAGGTTGCCGGCGAAGGTGGCCAGTTCGGCCTGGAAGCGGCCGGTCATGGCGGCCTTGTAGTCGCCGGCGGCGATGTGCGCCGTGAAGTCGCTGAGGGAGCGCAAGGGGTGAAAGACCAGCCGCCTGGACTGCCAGGTGATGAGGGTACCCACGCACAGCAGCACCACCAGGCCGATGCCGAGCAGGACCAAACGTTGGGTCCGGGCCGGCGCGGTCACCTCGGCATCGAAGGAGGACATGCACACGAGCCAGCCGGTGGAAGGAATCCGGGACACGGCCATGAACTTTCCCTCGCCCTTCCATTCGTAGCGGAAGCTCCCCTCACCGGAGGCCAAGGCCTTTTGGACGAAATCCTCCTTGGACACGTCCTGGAGCAGGAGCTTTTTGTCCACGGCATGGGCGATGACCCGGCCGGAGGCATCCAGGATGTAGCCGTAGCCCCGCTTGCCGAAGCGGACCGGATCGATGGTTTCCTGAGTGAAGATATTCCACAAAGGACATACGGCCACGCCGCCGAGCAGCTTGCCGTCCGGACCGTGCACGGCCTTGGCCGCGACATAAATGAGCTTGTCCCCGGTGGTGGCTTGCATGGCTGAGGCACTAAATGCCACGTCCTTGCCGCTGAGGATGCCTTTGACATAGTCGCGGCTGGCCCGTTCTCCGCCGGTCAGATCCGTGCCTTCGGTATTGGCACCGGCCAGGATTTTGCCCTTAGTGTCGAAGATGAAAAAGGACCAGTAGGTCGGAAAACCCGTGACATAGGCGCGCAGCCGTTCCTGGGCCTTGGCCGGGGAACCGGTGAAGGCTTCCAGGATGGCGTCTTGGCTGGCCAGGGAATTGGCCACCTCGACGCTATCGCGGATGGAATTCTGGGCCGACTGGGCGATCAGCCGGGCGGTCTGGTTCAGGGAATTTTCCTGAATGGCGGCCACCATGCGGTAGGACGACGTGGAAACGTACGCGACCAAGGCCGCGACACCGACCAGGATGGAGAGGGTGGCAGCAATGGCGAGCCGGGTGTTGATGCTGGCATGACGCATAAAAACTCCTCGCATTACAAGGCAAAAGCACGCGCCCCAGGGCTGGGTCGGTCCGGACGGGGGGACTTGCCTTCACGACGTGGCCATGGCGCTTCCGACCTGTCCGGCGGCGGCTTCCGACAGCGTGCCATACGGGCAAAAAGCGGTGGAAGCAAGCCGTTCAAGGCTGCGCAAAACAGCGGTTTACGGCTCTTTCGATTCCGTGTGTGTTCTTCTGGTTTCCGGGCGGATAAACAGCGCGTCCCCGGACACGATGTGACCGGTCGGATCGCGGTAAAGATCGTAGACGCCGTCGAGGCACAGACCGAAACCTTTCAGATAGGCTTCCATGTCCGGCAAGAGCGCCTGGCCGGCATACAGGGGATAGCGGGCCATTTCGGCCACCACCGCCGTGACGCCGGGCAGGAGGCCGCTTGCGCCGCGCAGCGCCGGCAATTCAGAGCCCTGCACATCGAGTTTGATGACATCTGCCCGAGGCACAACCGCGTCCAGACGCACGACCGGCACCTCCACCGTGTCCGTGACCGGCAGGTCCTGGCCGGCGTACTTTTTTCGGATGCCCGTGGGAGGCAGCAACGAGGACAGGGTGGGGCGGGCCAGGATCGTCAGCGGCAACGTGGCGGGCGCCTCGCCCAGGGCGACTGGTCGGACCGCGACCCGGGGCTCGTCCGCGAAGCGCTTGGTGAGCTTGCGGGCCAGGCGCGGCTGGGGCTCGAAGGCCGTCACCCGGCAGTCGGGCCACAGCGCAAGGAACCGTTCCGTCACGGCGCCTTTGTTGGCGCCGCCGTCCACCACCGCTGGCCGGGGCGGCAGGGCCAGGGCGCGCAGTCTTTCCAGCCAGCTCTCCATACTCAACCATTTTCCCAATGATTGGCCCCGCTGTCCAGGGGCAGGCGCACCGTGAACACGGCTTGGCCATCCTCGGCCTGCTCGAAACTCAAGGAGCCGCCCATGTTTTTCACCAGCCGATGGGCCAGGGGCAGTCCCACCCGCTCCTCGCCTTCCTCGAAGGGCAAAAAGAGCAACTCCGGTTCCCGGACCGGCACCGGAGCGGGATAGACGACGGTCAGCCGGGCGAAGCGTTGGCCCGGGGCCGTGGCCACCCGGGCCGTCCCCCCGACAGGCAGGCGTTTGGCCGCGAACCGGATCAGGGTCGTGACCACTTGGCTGAGCAGATCCGGGTCCAGGCGGAGTTGGGGCAAGGCGGCATCGAGACTGGTTTCGATGCGGACATGATGGGCCGCCAGTTCCGGGGCCAGGAAATCAAGGGCCGTGGTGACGATGGCGGACAGGGCGCACAACCGGGGTCGCAGCTCCACGGGATGCAGGTAGTTGCCGATTCTGTCCAGGATGTCTTCCAGGCGCCGGGCCTCGGCCAGGATGATGTCCACCTCGTGGCTGTCGGGCAGGCGGTTTTTGAGCCGGTTGGCGAAACCGGCGATGGAAAACAGCGGATTGCGGATTTCGTGGGCGACCTCGGCGGATATCGCGCCGAGAGTCTTGAGCTTTTCTTCCTGGACCACGAAGCGTTCGAGTTCCACCCGGTCGGTGATGTCCACGGCGATGCCTTCCACCAGGGCGGGCTGTCCCGGTCCCGGCGGCAGGGGCGCGGGCATGGCCGTGACCAGGGCCTGGATGGTGGCGCCATTTTTGTGCACCAGCCGGCACTCCTCGGTCCGGGCCCGGTCGCAGTCACCGGAGCCGTCCAGGCTTGCCCGAATGCGTTCCCGGTCGTCGGGATGGACCCGGGACAGGAACCAGCCCGGCGCGGCCATGGCTTCGTCCCGGGCGTAGCCGAGCATGGTGCGGCAGTATTTGTTGACGAATTCCAGTTCGTGGTCCGGACGCAGGACAAAGACGAGCAGCGGCAGGTTTTGGACCAGGGTAATGTAGCGGGCCTGGGCCCGGTCCACGGCCTTGGCCAGCCGGGCCCGGTCCAGGACCGCGGTCAGGGCGTGCTCCACCAGATCGAAACTGACGATGGGTTTTTCCAGGTAATCGGCCGCGCCCATGCGAAAGGCCCGGATGACACCGGCGATTTCGTCCTGGCCGGAGATGACGATGACCGGCGGGGCGTTTTCGTCTTCGGCCAGGGCGGCCAGGACCTCGAAACCGTCGATCTCGGGCAGGCGCAGATCGAGCAGCACGGCCTCGGGCCGTTTATTTCCGGCCAGGGCAAGTCCCTGACGACCATTGGCCGCTTCCAGGGGCGTATAGCCGGCACTGGTCAGCCACAGACACAGACCGCGTCGGAAATCCGCGTCGTCCTCGATGACCAGAATGGGTGGGCTCGTATGGGTCATGGCCAGGCTCCGGGTAAAGGCTGCGGGCAATGCCGGCAGGAATGGGGGTACCCCGGGCCGGGATTCCCGATATCCCTTGTACGCCAAAGGGGCCGTGGCGACCAGGGGGACGCTTCGACGCCGTTTGTGCGGCGAATGTGAAATTGCCCTTGCAAAAATGTCAAACTGAATTTACTCCTGCCTCTGTCGTGCCGGTCGCGCGTGCGGCGCCGATCCGTGGAGAGAGGGTTGGCGCGGCCCGTGTCGGTCGGACGGAGACACGACGGCGTCAAACGGTAGCGTACAAAAACGTCACGAGAGGGGGATACCATGAACGCGGCGGATACCGCATTCGTGCTCATTTCGGCGGCCCTGGTTCTGATCATGACCCCGGGCCTTGGTCTGTTCTATGGTGGCATGGTCCGGGGCAAAAACGTCCTCGGCACCCTCATGCATTCCAACATCCTGATCGGCACCGTGTCCGTGCTGTGGGCCATTGCCGGTTACAGCCTGGCTTTCGGCGGCGACATCGGCGGCCTGATCGGCAATCTCGACTATCTGTTCCTCAAGGATGTCGGCATGACGGCCAAGGAAGGCGTGGACAACATTCCGCACCTGGCCTTCATGATCTTCCAGTGCATGTTCGCCGTCATCACCCCGGCCCTTATCACCGGCGCCTTTGCCGAGCGCATCAAGTTTTCCGGTTTTCTGCTTTTCACCACCCTGTGGCTGTTCGTGGTCTACTGTCCCATGGCCCACTGGGTCTGGGGCGGGGGCTGGATGGCCAAGATGGGCGCTCTGGACTTTGCCGGCGGTGCCGTCGTCCACATGAGCTCCGGCGCTTCGGCCCTGGCCGCCGCCCTGTACCTGGGCAAGCGCCACGGCTATGGCAAGCAGGCGTTCATTCCCCACAATCTGCCCCTGACCATTCTCGGCGCCGGCCTTTTGTGGTTCGGCTGGTTCGGGTTCAACGCCGGCAGCGCCCTGGCCGCCAACGGCCTGGCCGCCTCGGCCTTCGTGACCACCCATCTGGCCGCCGCGGCCGCGGCCGTGAGCTGGATCGTGGTGGAGTGGTTCCATCGCGGCAAGCCCACCACCCTGGGCATGGCTTCCGGCGCCGTGGCCGGTCTGGTCGCCATCACCCCGGCCGCCGGTTTTGTCGGCCCCATGCCGGCCATCATAATGGGCCTGATCGCCGGCGGTCTGTGCTACGGCGGCGTGCTGCTCAAGAGCAAGTTCAACTACGACGACGCCCTGGACGTGGTCGGTATTCACGGTCTGGGCGGCACGTTCGGCGCCCTGGCCACGGGCGTGTTCTGCTCCAAGGCCGTCAACGAACTCGGCGCCGATGGGCTGATCTACGGCAATGCCCATCAGGTCTGGATTCAGTTCGTCTCTGTTGTGGCCACCTGGGCGTTCTGCTTCGTCATGTCGCTGATCCTCTTTAAAGTCGTGGACTTGATGGTCGGTATTCGGGTAAGCGTGGACGACGAGACCAAGGGTCTCGATGTCAGCCAGCACAGCGAAGTCGGCTATCAGCTCTAACGAGGGGGAAAGGAGCGCGCCATGAAGAAGATCGAAGTCATCACGCGGCCCTACAAGCTTGACGAGATCAAGGAAAAACTCACCACCATCGGCATCAAGGGTATGACCGTCTCCGAGGTCAAGGGCTTCGGCCGCCAGCGCGGCCACACCGAAGTCTACCGTGGCGCCGAATATCAGGTGGATTTCGTGCCCAAGGTCAAGATGGAACTGGTGGTCGAGGATGGCCTGGCCGCCGAGGTCATCAAGACCATCCAGGCGGCGGCTCAGACCGGTGAGGTGGGTGACGGCAAGATTTTCGTCACCACGGTGGACGAGGTCATCCGCATCCGTACCGGCGAAACCGGCAACGCGGCCGTGTAGACGCCTCTCAGTCGGGGCGTGGTCGCCCTTGCGGGGATGGTGATGGCCGGGGGGGACGCCTGCGTACGCTGGGCGGCCTCCCCGGCTTGTTTTGGTGCCGATTGCCATCCGTACGCGGAGAGGCCGTACGCCGTGACGTTCGGTCTCCTTCACCGGGATTCCAAAGGGCGAAGCCCTTTGGCCGCCGGAGGCATAACAAACTGCAATCGCGGAGTGAATGCGCATGCCATCCGAGGCGACCCGGCCGCGCAGTGCGGCCTTGCTGGGGGAGGGACGGGCCCTGCTCGACGCGGCTCTGGCCGATGGCCGGGTGGACGAGACCTATGTCGCGGCTTTGTCCGATGTCTATGACCGCTATTTCCGCCAGCGTCTGGCCGAATTGGCCGCGAGCGGCGAGCCGGGGCCGAGTTGCGCCTTGCTGGCCGTGGGCGGCTACGGCCGGCGCGAGCTGTGCCCGGCCTCGGACATCGATGTGCTGCTCGTGTTCGGTGGCGAGACCCCGGACAGCGCACCGGACATGGCCCGGTTCCTCTTTTTCCCTTTGTGGGACATGGGGGTCGAACTCGGCCATGGTGTGCGCACCATTGCCGAATGCCTTGATTTGGCCAAGGCCGATCCGCAAGTCCTGGCCTCGTTTCTCGACCTGCGCTTCGTGGCCGGCGACGAGGACGTGGCCCGGGGACTGTCCGTGCGGCTGGAGGCCGATGTTTTCGCCCCTGGTGCGGGCGGATTCGCCGACTGGCTGACCGGACTCAACGAGGTCCGGCGCCGTTCCTACGGCGATGCCGGTGGCATGCTCGAACCCAATCTCAAAAACGGCCTGGGCGGACTGCGCGACTGGCATCAGGTGCGCTGGCTCCTGCGCCTGGCCCGGTCGCGCGGTTTCGATGCCGCTGGCCTGGCCCCGGAGCTGGAGACCCTGGGCGCTGAGGCCCGGTTTCTGCTCGGCGTGCGCAACCATTTGCATCGGCTGTCCGGCCGGAAAAACGACAAGCTTTATTTCGAGTTCCAGGAAAAGTTGGCCGCGATCCTCGGCTTCGAGGCCGGGGGCGACCGCAAGGGGGTCGAGCATTTCCTGGCGCGGCTGTTGCGGCTCATGGACGACCTGGTCGCCTTGCGCCAGTCGGTGTGGCCGCTTTTGGCCGGGGCCTGCGGCGCGGTGGATTTGTCCGTGCCGGCCACGGTCGTGGCCGATGGCGTGGAGCTGGCCCCGGAGGGACTGCGTTTTGCGCCGGGGCTGTCCGACCCCCAGGCCATGGAGCGCATCTGGCCGCTTTTTGCCCAATGCGCCACCCTGGGGCGGCCCCTGGCCCATGAAACCGCCAAGCGCTTGCGGGATCTGGCTGCGCCGTTGGCCGATCTGGCCAAGGTTTCGCCGCGTACCGGCCGCAAGATTTACGACGCCCTGGGCGCGCTCATGCAGGCCGATGCCGGTGGTCTGGCCATGCTGGCCTTGTTGCGCTCGGGCATCCTCGGCGCCGTGTTGCCGGAATTCGCCCGGGTGGCCGATCTCGTGAGCTTCGACCTCTACCACATCCACCCCGTGGGCCGGCACAGTCTGGAGACGGTGCGCTTGCTGGCCGCCATCGGCCGGGAGGACACCGGGCGCTACACCGCCTTGTTGCGGGGCCTGCCTCGGCCGGAACTCGTGTTCTGGGGCGCGCTGCTCCACGACGTGGGCAAGGGATCGGGCGGCAGCCATGCCGAAAAGGGCGGCGAACTGGCCGAGGCCATGCTGGCCGGGCTGTCGGCTCCCCTGGAGGAGCGGCGCGCCGTGGGCGGGCTTGTGCGCGAGCATTTGCTGCTGCCGGACACGGCCACGGGCCGGGACCTGGCCGATCCGGACGTGGTGGCCCGGGTGGCCGGCCGGGTGGCCACGGTCGCTATGCTCGACATGCTGACCCTGATCGCCCGGTGCGACGGTCTGGCCACCGGTCCCCAGGCCTGGACCGGCTGGAAGGAGTCCTTGGTCTTCGAGCTGGCGGCCAAGGTGCGCGCGGCCATCGAGCAGGGCCGGCTCTTCGACGCCCGGGATGCCGCGGTCATGCTCGAAACCCGGGATAAGCTGCGCGAGCTGGCCCGGGGGCGGATTCCGGTCGCGGCCCTGGAACAGGCCATGCTCGCCATGCCGCCGCGCTATCTGGTGGCCGTGGCGCCCGAGGACATCCTGGCCCATCTGGAGCTGTTGGCGCAACTGGACGCGGCCGAGGCCGAAAGCCGCCGCATGCGCGTGGCGGACAAGCCCGGTTGCGAGGTGGCAGTGCTCGCCCATGCGCCGTTGCCGCGCGGGGCCGGTTTCACCGTCACCGTGGCCGCAAGCCATGTCCGGGCCCTGTTCCCGACCGTCACCGGCGTGCTGGCCCTGCACGATTTGTCCATCCACGACGCCGACGTGTTTGTCTGGGACAACGGCGTGATCCTTCTGGCGCTACGCACGGGCAACCCGCCCGACGTGCTCTACGCCGACGAGGTGTTCGCCCGGGTGACCCGGGCCATCCGGTACACCCTGGCCGGCAAGCTGTTCCTCGATTACCGTTTGGCCCAGAAACGGGGCTCCTTCCTGTGTCCGCCGGCCGGCAAGGGGCCGAAGTCCCCACCGGAAGTCCGCGTGGACAACCGTATTTCCGATCTCTACACGGTCATTGACGTGTCCTGCGACGATCGGGTGGGACTGCTCTATGACATCGCCCGGACTTTGCACGAACTGCGCCTGGAAACGCATCTGGCCAAGGTCATGACCCCGGGCGGCCGGGTGCGCGACGTGTTTTACGTGCGTGGGGCCCCGGGCGGTCGGGTGGAGGACCCCGAACAGATGGCCGAGATCAAGGCCGCCTTGCTCCACCGGTTGACCGCCGGCGATCCCTGCGCCGGGCGTTGAGGCCATTTCCGACCGGATGTGCCGGCTTGGCCGGTCGGGGCCGGCTTGACGGCGGTTGGCGAAGTGGGGATAAAAAGGTGGTGCGTATCCGGCCAGAATCGGAGTTTTTGGCCGCCCAAGGAGCCATGATGGACGCAACCGCCGCTTCCGCCTGCCCGCCGCGCATTGGCGAGCCGGCCCCGGAGTTCGAAGCCGAAACCACCCAGGGGATCTTGCGCTTGGAGGATTTCCGGGGCAGTTGGCTGGTGCTTTTTTCCCACCCGGCCGACTTTACCCCGGTGTGCGCCTCGGAACTCATCGCTTTCGCTGCCGCCGCCCCGACCTTGCGCCAGCTCCGCTGCGAACTGCTTGGCCTGTCGGCGGACTCCATTTTTTCCCATATCGCCTGGGTGCGCGCCCTGGAAGAGAAGTTCGGCACAGCCATCGATTACCCTCTGGTGGCCGACACCACCGGCGATATGGCCCGGCAATACGGCATGCTCATGCCGGCCGAGTCGCGCACCGAGCCCGTGCGGGCCACGGTCGTCATCGACGACCGGCAAATCGTACGCGCTTTGATGGCGTACCCCATGACGACCGGACGCAACGTGGATGAAATCGTGCGTCTGGTTGAGGCTCTGCAGACCACCGATGCCCACGGCGTGGCTACGCCGGCGGGCTGGAAGCCGGGAGCGGCAGTGCTGGCGCCGCCGCCGCGCACCCAGGCGATGGCTGCGGAACGGGTCCGGGCTGGAGGCCCGGGGAGCCCGGATTGGTATTATTGGACAAAGGAGACTGCATGAGGCGCGATTTGATCGACGCGGACGAAAGTCTGGTCGCCATAAAATCGGACGGATCATTGACGCAGACCGCCAAGGATATTCTGCGCGCCTGCGACACCCCTGCCACCCAGGAAGAGATCGCCCGGGTACTGGTCCGACATTTTTCCCAGGTCGGTCCCTTGGTCTTGGATTGCATCCAGTTGGGTTTGCTTGAGGATCAGGGCGGTCGGTTGGCCTTGACCGCCTTTGGCCGCGAAAAGCTTTTCCTCTGACCCCGATTTTCGCCTGTTTCCGCTTCTTGGTCGACGCCATCCCGGTGCGGGAGGATGTCCTTTACGCTCCGGGAGCCCGGTATTATGATCCGGGGCACGGCCGGCTGTCCGGGGCGTCTGCCTGGGAATTGCCGGCCAAGCGGGAGGTCGACGAAAACGCATGGATTGGGCACGCGCGGCTTGGAGTTTTGGTGAAGCCGGGGTGTGCAGCCGGTGTGCCGAACAAGGCCCGACCTGCTGCGTCCTCACGCCGGGAAGCGAGGACTTGTGCTTTCCTGTTTCCACGATCGAGCGGCACCGCATTGAGGAACAGATCGGCCTCGACCGGGGAGCCTTCACCCTGGAGCCCAATTCCGTTGCCTTTCGGGATTCCATGCACCGCATGTTTCCCAATGACGGGACGGCGGTGGAGCTCTTGTTTCCGGAAGGGGGCACCCATGCGCGCTTGAGTTGCGACAAGGAAGGGCGTTGCGTGTTTTTGCGCCGGTCCGGTTGCCTCTTGCCAAGGCCGGCGCGACCGTATTATTGCCGCCTTTTCCCGTTGTGGGTCACGGGCGAGAGGATCACGGTTTTTGCGGCCGCCGGTTGCTTGGCGCGTCGCGAGGCCCAGGATCTCGCCGCGATCCTTGACCTGCTCAAATGCGCTGCATTCACGGCCTTCGACCTGCACGGCAGGTTGCGTCTGGCCTGGGGGTTGCCTCCCAAGGAAGGCTTACCGTGCGTCACTCCCTCCCGAGCGAGATTTCCTAAGTGAAAAAGTTTTTTCTTCTGCTGGTGCTGCTTGGTATTGTGGGCACGTTCACGGGGCTGGCCGGTCTGATCGGCCTGTACTACTGGGCGTCCAGCGATCTGCCGAGCTTCCGCAAGATCACCGACTATCGCCCGCCTCTGGTCACGACGATCTATACCCGGGACAACAAGGTCCTCGGCTATCTCTATTCCGAGAAGCGTTTCCTCGTGACCCTCGGGGAAATGCCCGGGTATCTGCCCAAGGCCTTCCTGGCCGCCGAGGACTCGACCTTTTACCAGCACGAGGGCGTGGACATTTCGGCCATCTTCCGGGCCATGATCAAAAACCTCCAGCGCGGCGGCATCAAGCAGGGCGGTTCCACCATCACCCAGCAGATCATCAAGCGGCTGCTGCTGTCCTCGGAAAAGAGCTACAAGCGCAAGATCCGCGAAGCCATCCTGGCCTATCGCCTGGAAAAGTACCTGACCAAGGACGAAATCCTCACGATTTACCTGAACCAGATCTACCTCGGCTCCCGGGCTTACGGCGTGGAAGCCGCGGCCAGAACCTATTTCGGCGTCCATGTGGGCCAGCTCAGCATTGCCCAGGCGGCCCTGCTGGCCGGTCTGCCCCAGGCGCCCACCCGCTACAGTCCGTTCCGCGATTTCGAGGCGGCTAAGAACCGCCAGAAATACGTGCTCGGCCGCATGCTCGTCCAGGGCTGGATCACCCAGGCCCAGCACGATGCGGCCGTGGCCGAACCGCTGGTATTCAAGAGCATGCCCGATCCCTCCTGGGAAGTGGCCCCGTTTTACCTGGAGGAAGTGCGCCGGGAGCTCATCGACCGCTTCGGCGAGGACCAGGTTTATAACGGCGGCTTGCACGTGCACACGGCCGTGGACCTCAAGCACCAGGAAGCGGCCGAACGGTCCCTGCGCGAGGGGCTGGTGGCCTCGGAAAAACGCCGGGGCTACAAGCCTACCCTGGAAAAGCTCGAAAAGGACAAATACGCCGACTTTTTCGAGCGCAGCAACGTGCCCGAATCCCAGCTGACCCCGGGACATTGGCTCAAGGCCCTGGTCGTCGAACTTTCCAATCAGGGCGCGGTGGTGCGGTTCGGTGACAAGCTCGGCATCATCCCCCCGGACGAGATGAGCTGGGCCAAGGGCAAGGTGGAAGTGGGCGATCTGATCTGGGCTTCGGTCCTGGCCGCGCCGGACAAGAGTGTGCCGGACACCGCACCGACGCCCCCCCCGGCCGAAAAGCGCTCCCGCAAAGGCAAGGGCACCCCGGAGCCTGACAAGACCCAGGCCAAACAGCCGGCCAAGCCCATGTGGAAGCTGGCCATGCAGCTCGAACCGCGCATCGAGGGCGCCATCGTGTCCATGGACCCGCGTACGGGCGAGGTGCTGGCCTGCGTGGGCGGGTTTTCCTTCGAAAAAAGCCAGTTCAACCGGGCGACCCAGGGCTTTCGCCAGCCCGGCTCTTCGTTCAAGCCCATCGTCTATTCCGTGGCCATGGACAACGGCATGACCCCGGCCACGGTGGTGCAGGACGCGCCGTTTTCCTACGTGGACCCCTGGAGCAAGCAGGTCTGGTCGCCGGGAAACTATGAAGGGGACTACTCCGGGCCCATGACGATTCGTTCGGCCCTGGCCAAGTCCAAAAATCTGGTCACGGTGCGGGTGGCCCAGCAGGTGGGCATGAAGAAAATCGTGGAGCGGGCCCAGGCCTTGGGACTGCGCGGTGAATTCGTGCCGTTTTTGCCGGTGAGCCTGGGCGCGGTGGCCGTCAACCTGCTCGACATGGTGCGAGCCTATTCCGCCTTTGCCCGGGACGGCTCGACCATCAATCCGCGCTTCATTCTCGATGTCAAAAGCCCCTGGGGCGAGGAGATTTTCGACAACAAGCCCGAGATCAAGCAGGCCCTAAGCCCCCAGACCGCCTACATCATGGACTGTCTGCTCAAGGAAGTGGTCCGGGCCGGCACGGCCACGGCGATCAAGGTGCTGGGGCGGCCCCTGGCCGGCAAGACCGGGACCACCAACGATTTCCAGGACGCCTGGTTCATGGGCTTCTCGCCCTATTTGCTGACCGGCTGCTATATCGGCTTTGACCAGCCCAAGCCCATGGGCCGGGGCGAGACCGGCGGCCGGGCCGCCCTGCCTATCTGGCTGGGCTACCGCAAGGCCGTGGAAAACGACTACCCGGTGGAAGATTTTTCCCGGCCGCCGGGCATTGTCATGGGGACAGTGGACGGGGTGCCCATGGCTTTCAAGGAAGGCACGGAAAAGGGTTCCATGGCGATCATGGACGAGGAGCAGGAGAAGGCCTTTTTCAGCGATCCCAACGCGCCTCTCGGCAAGGGCGAGGATTTGCTCAAGCAGATGTTCTAAA
>JAWRKJ010000132.1:0-2975 GCA_040307025.1 Desulfovibrionaceae bacterium
AATCGACGCACAGTTTGCAAAAGCCTCTTGGCGTATCGTCGAAAAACCACTCTAGGAAACGGAACAGGACCCGCCGGAGCAGGACCCGCCGCAGCCACCGCCCCCCAGTTCCATGTGGGAGCTGACCGAGAAGCCCATATAGGTCATGTCGACCTTGAAGGGACCGGCCTGCTGGACCAGACCTTTTTCAATGACAAAAGTGTAGCCGGAGACGTCCAGCACCTCGTCCGTTTCGCGCGGCTCATCCAGAGCCAGCGTCAATCGCGGACCGCTTCAGCCACCGTTGGACAGGTAAATGCGGATCGGAGTCTTCTCCTTGTCCGCAAAATATCCGTCCAGTTGCATTTTGGCGCTTCCCGTCAATTCGACCATGGAATCCTCCTCACAAACGATTCGTCCGATGCAACTAAGCACGACCGATCGGATTGTCAAATAGATTGCCCCAAGGCCCTTTGCCGCCATTGCCAGGGGTCCCGGCTTTGGGCTAAATCCGGGAAAAGGCCGGGGAGAAAGCGTATGACAAAGCACAAAAAAATCATGACCGCCGCCGAGATGGCCCGGACACTGGAGCGGCTCGCTTTCGAGCTCATCGAACGGCACGAGCAGGGCTGCGGCCTAGCCCTCGTAGGCATCCAGCGCCGGGGGGCGGAGTTGGCCTCGCGGCTCAAGGGCATCATCGAGGACAAGCTCAAGTGCGCGGTGCCCCTGGGCAAGCTCGATATCAACCTCTACCGGGACGACTGGACCCATTCCGAGGTCCAGCCCCAGGTCGGGGAGTCCCATATCCCGTTTTCGCTCAACGAGAAAAACGTCGTGCTCGTGGACGACGTGCTGTTCTCCGGGCGCACCATCCGGGCCGCCCTGGAAGCCATCCTGGACTACGGACGGCCCAAGCGCGTGGAACTGCTCGTGCTCATCGACCGGCGCGGCCATCGCGAATTGCCCATCCAGGCCGACTACGTGGGCAAAAAGGTCCACACCGCCCAGGGCGAACATGTGGATGTGTGCGTGGCCGAACTCGACGACGAGGATACGGTCTCCCTGGTGCGCTAGCCGTTGCCGGCCCGACGGGCCTGATGTCCGTTTCTTTTTGCGGCGCCCCGGATCACCGCGGCTTGCGCTGGGCCGCCGGTTCCTTGGCGGTGCCTCGGTATCGTTTGGGGACGTTCTTGTCCGACCCCTGCGGGACGCGTAGGCAGGGTATCTGCGCCAGATTGGCGAAAAGGAGATACCCATGCATGTGATCGCCGTAAACGGCAGCCCGCGCAAGAAGTGGAATACCGCGACCCTGCTCGAACACGCCCTGGACGGGGCGGCCGGTGCCGGGGCCACGACCGAACTCGTCCACCTGTACGACCACAGCTACCGGGGCTGCCTGAGCTGCTTTGCGTGCAAGAAGATCGGCGGCAAGAACTACGGCCGGTGCGCGGTCAAGGACGGCCTCACGCCCTTGCTCGCGCGTGTCCTGGAAGCCGATGCCCTGATCCTCGGGACTCCGGTCTATTTCGGCACCGAAACCGGCGAAATGCGTTCCTTCCTGGAACGCCTGCTGTTTCCCGTGACCACCTACACCCCGGGCTACCTCTCCATCGCGCCGCGCAAGATTGCCACCGCGCTCGTCTACACCATGAACATTGCCGCGGAAAACGTGCCGGTTTTCCACTACGACACGCTGTTTGGCCGCATGCAGGCCACCTTGGCCCGCATCTTCGGCAGCTGCGAGCTGCTGCTGGCCACGGACACCCTGCAATTCGACGACTACGGCAAGTACCTGTCCACGGTCTGGGACGCTGCGGCCAAGGCCAAACGGCGGGAAGAGGTCTTCCCCCTGGACTGCGCCAAGGCCCGCGAACTGGGCGCGCGCCTGGTGACGGGCTGACGGGTGGTGGGGGAGGGGGAGAGACGCCTCCGGCGGCCGGGGGCATGATGCCCAGGACCCCTCGACGGACATTTTGCGTCGAGGTCAGGTTGGGCACGCGGATCGGACCGCCGCGCTCGCGAAACAGAACGGGATGTTACCGGGCGAAACCCGGCGAGCGCCGCCGGACGCGTCGGCTTCGGCCGGCTGGAACCGGCGCGTCCGGAAGAAATGGGGTGACGGGGCCTAGTTCCAGAACCGGGACAGGCAGTGCTTCACCTTGCTCCAGAACCCGCCCGTGGTGGCGGCGCACGGGGCGTCCGGATCGCCGGGCAGAGCCTCCTGGAGCCAGCCCGTGGTGCGCGTCGAGGCGCCGTTTGCCGGCTTGCCGCCGACGAACACCAGCGGAATATAGGCCGGTCGGACCGAGGCGGCCTTGTCCGCGTTCCGATAGATCGTGTCCACCACATAGCCTGTGTCCAGATGCACGGTCACGGACCCGGTGCCATGACAGCAGGCCATTTCCTTCATGGCGAACCCGTTGTTGAGATTGACGCAGGTGCATTTGGCCGGCGATTTGCCGCATTCGGGACAGACGACGTGCACGCCGTCCAGCAGGCTTTTGACTTCTTCCATGCTCTTCATCGGTTGGGACCTCCAGGTGTTGGACCACGGCACACGGGGGCGTGGCGGTTTCCGTCTGGATTGCCGCAAGCGCGGCGTGCCGGCTGTGGCCGCGCAACGCCGGAAAGCCTTGCGCCGTGGGCTCACGTTGTGCCAAGTCGTTTCGGATCGGGCTGCACGGTCCTCCTTAGCCAGGAGCCGGGGCAGCGGCAAATGGCCCCCGGCCGCGAACCCTTCACCCCGCGAACGGGACTCCTGCCCGTTCCTGATCCCTGACGGACTCTTGAGCGAAAAAATCAAGAATTCCTGACTGGCCGAGCCCGGATTGGGTGACGGATTTGTGACAACAGGCGTCACCATCCGGTCGCGCAGGCCGTGAACCATCCGGTCGCAGGCCGCACAGGGCGTGATTGTCGCGGGCCGAACCGGCTTGGTCGGCCGCGCGAAGGGCAGTGCTGCGTGGTGTTTTCCCGGAAGCGGGAGGTCCAGGAGG
>JAWRKJ010000133.1:0-10962 GCA_040307025.1 Desulfovibrionaceae bacterium
TGGCATTGAAACGTCACCTGGCCGCCCAGGTTGGCCGCGCGCAACCGGAACTTGCGCGGCGTATCCTGGGTCCAGTCCGGGGTGGTGTTGCCGCAGTGTTCGCAGGTCACGTCCCGGGACGGCGGATAGGCGAAATCCCAATACGCGAGCAAGGTGTCCCACTCGTCCATGGGTTCGGGTCGTTCCTCGGGCTCGGCCCGGTAGGCCGGGTCAACGTGCGGAAGGGCCTTGAGCAGGATGGGGCGCACCTGATCCGCGACGGCGGCCCAGAGTTCAGGACTCAGGAGCAAACCGCGCGGGGTGCCGGCGGCGTCGAAAAGTTCGAGCAGATGGGAACTGATGGGCGGCACGTGTCTCTCCTTGGGGGTGTCGTCCGACGGCACGCGATCTTTTGTCCGTGCGCGGCATTGGAAATCGGATCAAAAAAAGGTACTCGTTGACCCGGTCGTGTCAAGAAGCGTTTGGGGCGCACACGGCAAACATCGGTCAGACAAGGACGGCATGCATGGCGCAAGCCCAGAAAGGTTTGGGTCGGGGCCTCGAGGCCCTGCTTGGCGGGTTTCACGAGGAACGGTCCGGTCAGGATATTTTGACCGTGGCCCTGGAGGCCATCCGGGCCAATCCGGAACAGCCGCGGCGCGTGTTTTCGAGCCAGGCCCTGGAGGAGTTGGCCGCGTCCATCCGGGAACAGGGACTGCTCCAGCCCGTGCTCGTGCGCCCGGTGACCGGGTCCGGCGCGGCCGATTACGAGATCGTGGCCGGAGAGCGCCGCTGGCGCGCGGCCAAGCTTGCCGGTCTGCGCGAAATTCCGGTCCTGGTCCGGGAGGTGGACGATGCCCAGAGCCTGGCCCTGGCGCTCATCGAAAACCTGCAGCGCGAGGACCTGAACCCCGTGGAACAGGCCTCCGGACTCCAGCTGCTCCAGACCCGGTGCGGCATGAGCCAGGAAGCCATTGCCCGCACCGTGGGCATGAGCCGTTCGGCCGTGGCCAATACCCTGCGTCTGCTCCAGCTTTCCGAACCCATGCAGGCCGACTTGTCCTCCGGTGCCCTGACCCCGGGCCATGCCCGGGCCCTGCTCGCTCTGACCGACGACGCCTTGCGCCAAACCCTGTGGCGGCGCATCGTGGAGGCGGGCCTGTCCGTGCGCCAAGCCGAGGAGGCCGTGGCCTGGGCCAAGGCCCACGGGTGCCTGCCCGATGCCTCCACAACGGAGAAGCCCAATCCGGAAACCCCCAAACGCCGTGGTGCCAAACCGGCGCCGGATCAGGTCCTGCGCACCATCGAGGACCGGCTGACCAGCTGTTGCGGGGTTCTGGTCAAAACCGGCGGGACCCTGGACCACGGCAAGATCACGTTTCATTTCAGTTCCCATCGGGAGCTGGACGCCCTGCTTGCCCATTTCGGCCTGGCCCTCGGGCAGGATAACGGGGACGCGGCGTCATGACCGACGGCCCGATTCCGCGCATGTTGCTCCCGGTCCTGGACCGGTTCGCCGGCCAGCCGATTCTGGTGCTGGGCGATCTCATGTGCGACCACTACCTGCTTGGCGAGGTGGGCCGTATTTCGCCCGAGGCGCCGGTACCGGTGGTCCGGGTGCGCTCGGAGCGCCACACGGCCGGTGGTGCCGGCAACGTGGCCCGCAACCTGGCTGCCCTCGGCGCGAAACCCCTGCTGCTTTCGGCCGTGGGCGACGACGATGCCGGGCGGATGCTGACGGCCATTCTCGAAGCCGACGGGGTCGAGGCCATACTCGCCCGGGAGCCCGATCGTCCCACAACCATAAAGACCCGTATCATCGCCCAGAACCAGCAAGTGGTGCGGGTGGATCGGGAAACCGAGGCACCGCTGTCCGAGACCGGCCGGTTCCTGCTGACGCAAACCCTGCGCCGGCTCGTGCCCTCCGTGGCCGTGGTGGTGGTGTCGGATTACGCCAAGGGTGTGATCGACGCGGCGGTCATGGCCGCCCTGCGCGAAGCGGTCCAGGCCAGCGCCCGCAAACCGCTCGTGTTGGTCGATCCCAAGCCCGTCAATCGCGATCTCTATGCCGGTGCCGATCTGCTCACGCCCAATCTCAAGGAGGCGGCCGAGATGGCGGGCCTGCCCGGCGGTTCGCGCCTGGATATCCTGAAGGCCGGGTTGGCGCTCTTTCGCCGCTGCCATTGCCGGCATCTGTGCATCACCCTCGGGCCCGAGGGTATAGCTCTTTTTCGTGAACCGTCCGATGTTTTGCGCATTCCCACGGCGGCCCGACGTGTGTACGATGTGACCGGTGCCGGCGATTCGGTCATGGCGGCCCTGGCCTGCGGATTGGCCGCGGGCCGGGATGTGCTGACCGCCTGCATATTGGCCAATTTTTGTGCCGGAATCGCCGTTTCCCAGGTCGGGGCCGCCGCCGTGACCCGGGAGGAACTGGCCGAGGCCTTGCGCCAGGCACCGCCGGTGCCTCTGGAACAGTGGCTCGGTACGGCCGTGGTTCCCGAACCGTAACTCCCAAGGTTGGTACATCCCGTGAGCAGTGAAAACGAATCGAACGCCCAGACCTGGGGTCTCAAACCGGGCCCGACCCCTGGAAGTGCCAGTCTTGTCGGGGAAATCGACTTCTCGGTGACGCCAAAAGTGCGCAAGGCGCTCATGGGCGTCATCGAGGCCGGGACACCGGAAGTCGCCCTCGACCTGTCCGGACTGGACTACATTGACAGTTCGGGCTTGGCGCTTCTCATCGAAGCACGCAAGATCCTTTTGGAAGCCAAACGCCCCCTGCGTATTGTCGGCATCTCGTCCCAGGTGCGCAAAATTTTCAATCTGACCCAGCTCGGGGAACTCTTCGGCCTGCCCGATTGATGTTCCGGGGAGGCACGACCCATGCTAGCTTCCACGGGAAACCTGGGGATGTTTGTCTGGCTGATTAACGGCCTGCTCGACTGTATCCGGTCCTCCGTCTTGCGGCGCGAGCGGGCCAAGCCCCATCTGCGTTCACGTATCTGGAGCCATTTGTCCTGGATCGGGGCCGATTCCCTTGGCATCGTCAGCGTCATCTCGGCCTGTGTGGGCATCATCCTGGCCCTGCAATCCGCCATGCAGCTCGAAAAGGTCGGCGCGCTCAGCTACGTGGCCAATCTGGTGGGCTTTTCCATCATCACCGAACTCGGTCCCCTGCTCACCTGCCTTATTTTGTCCGGCCGGGCCGGCGCGGCCTTCACCGCCGAAATCGCCACCATGCGCATTTCCGAGGAGATCGACGCCCTGGAGGTCATGGGCATCTCGCCGATCCGGTTTCTGGTTTGGCCCAAATTCCTGGCCATGTGCGTCATGGCCCCCCTGCTCACCCTCTGGGGGGATTGCGTGGGCATCACGGCCGGCGGAGTGTTTTCCTCCCTGGCCCTGGGGCTCTCGGGGAAGGTCTATTTCATTCAGACCGCCAACTTCCTAACCATGCGCGACCTGGTTTCGGGCCTGGTCAAAAGCGCCGGCTTCGGTGTGACCATCACGTTGGTCTCGTGCTGGCAGGGATTTCTGGCCCGGGAAGGCGCGGCCGACGTGGGACGCAGGACCACCAAGGCGGTCGTTCAATCCATCTTCCTCATGATTCTTTTGGATTTGTTTTTTACGGCGCTCAATTATATTTTCCGATGAAAGAGGCGGCCCTCCGCCCCAGGGCCGGGAGGTCCTGCCGGGGCCGTGGTCTGCGCGGCATAACCGACTGCAAGCGTCGTTTCGGGGAGGGGATTCGTGGCAAGGCGGATGGAATCGCCGGAGATCGTGCTGGAGCACGTCAGCGTGGGCTATGGGGAGCGGATCGTCCTGCGCGACATCCACACCACCTTGCCCGGCGGGCAGGTAAGCGTGATACTGGGCGGTTCCGGTTGCGGTAAATCCACCCTGCTGCGCAATATCCTGGGACTTGTCCCCCTCAAATCCGGCCGCATTGTCCTGGGCGGTTCCGATCTCTCCCGACTGTCTCTGGCCGAAACCCTGGAGATGCGCCGCCGTATGGGCGTACTGTTCCAGGACGGCGCCCTGCTCGGCTCCATGCCCCTCGGCGAGAACATCGCCCTGCCCCTGCGCGAGCACACAGAACTTTCCGACACCCTCATCGAGGAAGTCGTGCGCATGAAGCTCAAGCTCGTGGGCCTGGCCGACTTCATGGGCTATTATCCGAGCGAACTCTCCGGCGGCATGCGCAAGCGGGCCGGATTGGCTCGGGGCATGGCGCTTGATCCCTGCGTGTTGTTGTGCGACGAGCCCACCTCCGGGCTCGATCCCATCACCGCCGCGGACCTGGATCAGCTCATCCTGGAACTGCGGGCCACCTTTTCCATGACCATCGTGGTGGTGACCCATGACCTGGACAGCCTGTTTGCCATCGCTGACCACGTGGTGGTGCTCAACAAGGGTGAAATGCTTTTCGAAGGCAGCCTCGACCGGTTGACGCAATGCAACGATCCCTTCATCGTCCAGTTTCTGGAGCGGCAGCCCTCCCGGGAAAGTCGCATTCTGGATCAGCCCTGGGCCCGGCGTACCGGACTTGCCAGGGTTTCCTGTCAGCCTGGCCACGTGGAAAGGCAAAAGGACCGGTAGGGGTGAAAAAAACACGAAAGGCCAGAACCTGGAGACGAAAAGGCTTGGCGCCGACATGCTCCTTCTGCTCCCGTAAAGGGAGGGAAGCGACCGGCGCCGTGGGACCGTCGGCGGTGTTCACGAACCGCCCCGGCAGGGGAGACGTTTTATGCTGACGGCACGGGCGCGGCGGTCGGAGTACATCAAGGCGGGCGTGACCTTGGGCATGGGTCTTCTCGTGCTGTCCGTCTTTATGGTGGTATTGGGTGGTAACTGGTTTTGGGAAAAGTACGACTCTTTCGACATTCGCTTCCGTTCGGTCAAGGACCTGAACACCGGGCGGCCGGTCAAGTACGCCGGCCTGGATGTCGGCCGGGTTGAAGCCATTGTTCTCGACCCCAAGGACCCGCGCTTTATCCGGGTGCGTATCGGCGTGCACCGCGACTTCCCCCTGTACAGGGGAACCGTAGCCCGCATTGCCCAAAAGGGACTGGTCGGAGACTATTACGTGCTGCTGGAAATCCGGGGGGAACCGGGTGGGCGTCTGGCGCCCATGTCCGACATTCCGGCCGTGGCCACCATGGATGTCCAGGAATTGGCCGCCAAGGCCGGAGATCTGCTCGACGACATTCAACCGAAAATCAACGGGATTGCCGACAATATCGACAAGCTCTTTTCCGAGGAAAATACCCAGGCCCTGCGCAAGGCCCTGGAAGGCACACCCGGACTTGTGGCCGATCTGCGCCGGGCAGCCAACGATTTCCGGACCAACTGGGTCACCCTGGCCAACAAGGCCGGCAAGACCGCCGGAACGCTGGATACGACCCTCTCCCGCATGGACAAGGCGGTGGGGACGGCCGAAACGGAATTGAAAAAGACCCTGGAAGCCCTGCGCTCCGAAACGCAGGTCGCCGGGTCCCTGGTCAAGGACCTGCACAGTGGGTTTAATTATGATCAGGAATTAATTGAGGAAATTTTGAAAAACCTCAACAAGACGAGCCGGGAGGTCAAGGAGCTTATCCGCCATCTCAGGGAACGTCCCTGGGAGGTCCTCCGGCCGCCGTCGGGAAGCGCAAAATGAAAACAATCCCTTGGTTTGGGCGTATCATGGTCACGGGCCTGGCCTGCGCCTGTTTGGCCGGCTGCTTCGGCAAGCAGCCCCCTGTCGAGCGCTATCTCCGCGTGCGGATCGATAACCCGCCCTGCCAGGGGGAGACGGTCCAGCAGCGCCTTCCCTTGGGGATGAAACCGCTCAAGGCCCTGGAAAACCTCGATCGGACCTCGGTCATGACTGCCCGGGACCAGGTGCTCACGCCGAGCCTGCAATTCTATTGGGAAGGCGCGCCCCAGGATATCGTGGGCCAGGTCCTGCGCCAGGCCATAGAATGCCAGTCCAAGACCATGATGCCGGTGGATTACCAGCCGCGCGTGGACCATGCCGCCGTGCTCACCGGGCAGCTCACCGCCTTCAACGTCGAGGAAACCGAGGGCGGCCGGTTCGTAGTCTCCCTGCACCTCGACCTCTGGACGAAGAATTCCGGCGCCCGGGTGGCCACCGGGGACTTCAATGCCTACTTCCCCCTGGAAGACTTTCAGGGCCCGACCGTGGCCAAGGCCGCTTCCAATGCCTTGGGGCGCGTCGTGCCCAAGGTCATAGACTGGCTCGACGCCAGCTTGCCGCGGGTCGAAAAAGCCAACAAGCAACAACAACAGTGAGAGACCACTATGCTGGCCTTTGCCTGGATCGCCGAACGCCAGATCGAAGAGGCCATGCGCCGGGGAGATTTCGACAATCTGTCCGGCCGTGGCCAGAAAATCATCTTCGAAGACGATTCCATGGTCCCCGAAGACCTGCGCATGGCCTATAAAATCCTCAAAAATGCCGGCTATGTGCCCCAGGACTTCCTGGAGGACAAGGAGATCGTCACCGCGTCCGAACTTCTCGCCGCCGCCACCGATGAACAGGAGCGCTACCGGCAAATGCAAAAGCTCAACTACCTCATCATGAAGGTCAATACCCGCCGGCGCCGGCCTGTGAACTTGGAAAAGGATCAGGTCTACTACCAGAAGGTGGTGGAAAGAACTTCGGTTCGTCGTCCGACGGGTGAGTAGGGAGAAGAAAGACAAGGCCGGGGCGCTGCCCCGAACCCCGCCAGGAGGGGTTCTGCCCCTCCTGGACCTCCGGTGCAGTCGCCCCTGCGGGGTGAAATTTGTGGATTTTACTTTTCAGAGCCCTGTTCTTCGCTTCATCTGACCTCACGTCACGACACCCGCTTCCCTTTTCAACCACGCTTGGCCATATCCAGGAAAAACCGACGTTCATTCTCGACCAGTCCCAGGGAGTCGTCGGTGGCGAGAAAGGCGAAGGCCTTGGCCATCTCGGCGCGAATACGGGCCAGGTTGGCCAGACGCTTGCCGGGCAGGTTGGCGGCCATGGCCTGCCTGGCCATAGCAAGGAGGGTGCGGGCGCGGGAGGTGACGGTGTGCCGGGCAAGAGTCTTGCGGCGACCGGACGCGGCGATGGCAGCAAGATCCGGGTTGTCCAGGGCGAGGCGTGCCTGGGTAATGGCATCGTTTGCGTCGCCGCGACGGTAGACGAGCAGATCCTGGCCCGGGGTGAACAGTTCACGCAGGCCGTTTCCCACGTCCTCGGTCAGGAGGGCCGCACCGCAGGCCATGGTTTCGAAAACGCGGAAATTGAGTTCTCCGGCGGCGCTTTGGTTGAGCACCAGACGGCTGCGTCCGTAAATCGGCGCGTAGAGGCCTTTTCGGAGGAAAAGTGGCACTTGGGTCCGGAATGCATCGAAAAACGCCTTACGCGCCGGATTTGCGCGGGCACCGATGGTGCCGACAAAAGAGACCGGGATATCGCGGGGTAAGCCCGGGTCCCGGTCACGGGTTGGGGAACAGAACAGCGGCAGCCAGTGGCACGGCCGATCGAGCCCTGGAAGATGAAACAGCGGCAGGTAATCCTTCTGCGCGATGCAGAAGGCATCGAAGCCGGCGCTGTAGGGCACGTGCCAGGGATGCATGTACTGGTCCACGGAGTAGCCGATGACCACGGCCGGCAGGGATTCGAGGCCGAAGACCCAGGGCGGTTGGCAGGCATCGAACCAGAGCACGAGGTCCGGGGCGAAGGCGCGGCTGGAGAGGAGTTCGAGCAGCCGCTTGTGGGAAAGTGGTTCGGTGAGTTGGACATCACAGTCCGGGGTCGTGCCGATGGAGAGCACGTCGTGCCCCAGTTTGCGCAGGGTCGGCACGAAGCCGCCATGGTGCAGGTTGACGATGCGCATGCCGCCTCCTTTGTGTCGCTGCTAGCCCGTGGCGACGGCGGGATCAAGTCCTGCCCTTGCCAGTCGGGCGCCGAATGTGGGAAAAGAAGGCTTTGGCAAGACAACGGATACTTCCGTTCACGAGGGACGCCATGCGCAGTTCGATGATGAAAGACGGCCTGGAAAAGGCCCCCCACCGTTCCCTGCTCAATGCCTTGGGGTTGACCCGGGAAGAGATGGAACGGCCGCTGATCGGCATTGTCAATTCCGCCAACGAGGTGGTGCCCGGGCATATCCACCTCAACACCATCGCCGAGGCGGTCAAGGCCGGCGTACGGCTGGCCGGCGGCACGCCCATGGCGTTTCCGGTCATCGGTGTGTGCGACGGTTTGGCCATGAACCACGACGGCATGCATTTTTCCCTGGTCAGCCGCGAGATCATCGCCGACTCCATCGAAATCATGGCCACGGCCCATCCCTTTGACGCCCTGGTCATGATCCCCAACTGCGACAAGGTCGTACCCGGCATGCTCATGGCCATGCTGCGGCTCAATATCCCGGCCATCCTGATCAGCGGCGGCCCCATGCTGGCCGGCCGCACCGTCGAGGGACACAGCGACCTCATCGACGTGTTCGAGGCCGTGGGCAAGGTCAAGCGCGGCGTGCTCGACTCCGAGGCCCTGTCGGATCTGGAAGAAAACGCCTGCCCCGGCTGTGGTTCCTGTTCGGGCATGTTCACGGCCAATTCCATGAACTGCCTGTCCGAGTCCGTGGGCCTGGCCCTGCCCGGCAACGGCACCATCCCGGCCGTCATGGCCAAGCGCGTGCGTCTGGCGAAAAAAGCCGGCATGCAGGTCATGGAGCTGTTGGCAAAAAACATCCGGCCCCGGGACATCGTCACCGAAAAGAGCCTGGAAAATGCCGTCACCCTGGACATGGCCCTGGGCTGTTCCACCAATACGGTGCTCCATCTGCCGGCGGTGTTCGCCGAGGCCGGCTTGCCGCTGACCCTGGATATCTTTGACGCCGTGTCGCGGCGCACGCCCAACCTGTGCAAGCTCTCGCCGGCCGGCCACCATTACCTGGAAGACCTGGAACAGGCCGGCGGCATTCCGGGCGTCATGAGCGCCCTGGTCGAACGCGGCCTGCTCAATCTCGATGTCATGACCGTGACCGGCAAGACACTCGGCGAGAACCTGACCGCGCTCAAGGCCAGGGTTAAAAATCCCGATGTGATCCGCAGCAAGGAGCCCTATGCCAACCAGGGGGGGATCGCCATTCTGCGCGGCAGCCTGGCCCCGGACGGCGCCGTGGTCAAACAGTCGGCCGTGGCCCCGTCCATGATGCGGCGCACCGGCCCGGCCCGGGTGTTCGACAACGAGGAAACGGCCAACAAGGTCATCCTCGACGGCGGCATCAAGGAAGGCGATGTCATCGTCATCCGCTACGAAGGCCCGCAGGGCGGTCCGGGCATGCGCGAAATGCTCTCCCCCACCTCCAACATCATGGGCATGGGCCTTGGCGAATCCGTGGCCCTTATTACCGACGGCCGGTTCAGCGGCGGCACGCGCGGGGCGGCCATCGGCCATGTCTCGCCCGAGGCGGCGGCCGACGGCCCCATTGCCCTGGTCAGGGAAGGTGATCTGATCGAGATCGACATTCCGGAGCGCAAGCTCAATCTGCTCGTGGACGCGGCCGAGCTCGACGTCCGGCGCAAGGACTTGGTGCATCCGAAAAAGGTCATTACCTCCCCGCTGTTGCGCCGGTACGCCTCCCTGGTCAAATCCGCAGCCAACGGCGCGGTGTACAAGGACCCCCAGGAAGGCTAAGAACGATTCAATTCGGCTGGATGTTGTGTCGCCCGGGAGGGGGGTCCTTCCCTCCCGGGTCCTCCGACCGGGCGCATGCGCCCTCCCCATGCTTGGAGACGACATCCGCCGCAAGCCTTTGCGCGGGGTGTCCCGTCGCAGTGTGAGCCAGCCATGTGGGATCGTGAAACAGCCAGACGGTATGATGCCTGGTTTCAGACTCCTTCGGGGAATTTCGTCCTCAAGCAGGAAATCCGTCTTCTCGAGCACATGACCTCGGATTGGCCGCGCCGTGGCCAGCGGTTGCTTGAGATCGGCTGCGGCACGGGTGTGTTTCTCGAAGTGATGCACCGGGCCGGATTCGAGATCACGGGACTGGATGCCGCGCCGGCCATGCTGGAAGCGGCCCGGGCCCGCCTGGGCCAGGCGGCGGATCTGCATCTCGGCCGGGCCGAGCACCTCCCGTTCGAGGACAAGAAATTCGATTTTTGCGTGCTGCTCACGGTGCTGGAATTCTGTGCCGACCCCGGGCTGGTCCTGCGCGAGGCGGCCCGGGTGGCGCGCAAAGCCATACTGGTTGGGTTTCTCAACCGCTGCTCCCTGTACTGGTTGGAGACCTGCGCGTGGCCGGGTTCCAAAGCCCATTCCCTGCGCCAAGCACATTGGTTTTCCCCGCGCGAGGTGCGCCGGCTCATCCGGGATAATCTGGGCACACGGCCAGGGCGCATCCAATCGATTCTGCCCGGACCGCGGGCAACTTGGCGGGAGTCCTTGCCCTGGCGGCTGCTCAACACCCCCTTGCTCGCCTGTCCGGTGGGCGCGATCTGCGTGCGTACCATAAGCCTGACCAACGAACCGGTCATGACCCGACTCCCCTCTTTCAAGGCCAAGACTTGCGTCGGCTGAAACCCGGGGCGGCGACGATTGCCGACCGCGCCTTTCCGGTATAAAGCCTTGCCGTGATCAGGCGCGGGCCTGGTGCTGCGAAACTATCAGAGACCGGGACGCTGCGCGTGGGGGACGGAACGGGAGCCTGTTGTGCGGTCTTGCGGAGGCGACATGAGGATATCCAAAACAGCCGGTCTGGCTTTGTGCCAGGCCATGGTCCTGGTGGTGCTGCTTGCCGGTTCGGTGCTGGCGGCCACTCCGGACGAGGATGTACGTCCGATCCAAACGGGCCAGACGATCTCGGGCTTGGTGGAAGAGAATTACACCGACGGATTGCTCGTTTCCACGGATGATGGCGTGACTTACGTAGTGCTGACTCCGGAAGCGATCAGTCTGGAACAGGAAGAGGCGTTCCACAAGCAGAACAAGGGGAA
>JAWRKJ010000134.1:0-20649 GCA_040307025.1 Desulfovibrionaceae bacterium
CTGGGCGGGCGCGGGGCCCATGCGCGGTTGCATCGTCATCTCCTTGCGCCGGATCGCTCGCGCGATGCCGCCTCTAATCCTGATGCTCTTTGACTCCGGCATACAGCAGGCGGACGATGCCGTAGGCCAGCAGGCTGCACAGGAACACGAGCAGGATGTCGCGCCCCCGACGGGGGAAAAGCGCCTCATCCGGCAGGTTGGGAGAGACGATCGTGGTCAGGTAGAGTTGCTGGCGTTGGGCTTGGTCCCGGGCTTCCTGGAGCGAGGCCAGGGCGCTGGCCAGCCGTTTGTCGGTGTAGTCCCGGTTCAGGGTGAGGCGCTCGTATTCGGTCATCTTTTGGGTCATGGATCCCCGGTCGCCTGAAATTTTGCCCATCCCTTTCTGAATTTCCATCTCCAACTCAGTGGCCTGCTTCTCCAGGGCCTTCCGGTAGGGACTCTCGGCTGCGAAGCTTCGCACCTGGGCGAGCTGCCCCCGCACCGCAATGAGATCGCCTTGGAGTTTGGCCACTTGCTGTAGCTGCAGGGTCGATTGCTGGGTGGGATCGAGTAGCGTCTGGCGATTGCGGTAACCGGACAGGGCCAGGGAGGCGGCCTTAGCCGCTTCCTCGGCCGCCTCCGCCTCCAGGGTGGCGTGCAGGATCAGATCCTGGCGGGCCCGGTTGTTGAGCTGGTTGATGAGTCCCTCGCCGAGAAAGAGCAGGCCCTCGTTGATGTTTTGGGCCATCTCCGGCGAATAGGCCCTGACCTTCATGATGCAGATCGACGAGGCCGTGTCCACGTCGATGGTCACGATGTCTTTATAATAGGTGTAAAACTGCTCGAAGTTTTCGCTATCGGAGTCGGGGTGGAAGCGACTGAAAAAATCGATTTTCGAGCTGGAAAAGGCCTTGCGCAAGTCGAGGCTGTTGTCCAAGGCCCGCAGGGCGTCCCGGGAGAGAATGAAATCCCGGACCGTATACATGTCGTCGTGGGAGGAGGTGATGCCCGTGCTCTGGAGGAACTGGCCCAGAGAACTCAGGTTCTTTTTTTCCGGCTGCCGGACCACGAACCGGGTTTCCGAAATATAGATATCCGAGGCGATCAGACCATAATAGACGACCGCAAGCAACGTCGGCAACGTCACGAGCAGATGGAGCATCCATTGCCGTTTGACGGAGGCCCACAGGGCCCTGAGCCAGCCGGGGAAGGTCTGTTTTGCCGGCGTGGAGAGGGATCGGATAAACTGCAACATGTTTTTTACTCCAGAACGCCGCTGCAAATGCGTGCGTTGCGGCGACCGATGCAGGGGTCAAGTCGCGAGAATAGCGGGTTTCATTCCGGCGGGCAATCGCCCCTTCCCTGCGTCACCGCGCACAACTTCGGGCCAAGAGGACCGGTCTGGACCCGGTCTAGCGGGCGCGGCCGGTTCCCTTGGGCGCCGTGGCGTCTTCCTCCTTCGGCAGCACGGAAAAGCCGAAATAGCGCCGCAAAATCGCATCGCCCAGCCGGGCCGGCAGCAGTCCGACAAGGGCCGCCCCGGCCGCCAGGGGCCAGGGGAACGCCACCCGGGCCGCCCCGCGTTCGATGCCCAGCCGGATGGCGACGGCGGCCCGGTCCGCTTTCCACAGCCACGGCTTGGCCCCGACATAGCGTCGGCTCATGGGCGAATCCACGAAACCGGGCGAGACCACGGTCACGCTCACCCCGTAGGGCGCCAGCCAGCCGCGCAGGGCCTCGCCGTAGATACGGGCGGCCGCCTTGCTCGCACTGTAGGACGGCGACGAGGGCGAGCCGTGCCAGCCGCCAAGGGAACTGACGATGCCGATGCGGCCGGTCAGCCGCGCTTGCATGCGTTCGGCCAGGGCGCTGGCCGTTTCCGCGACGGCCAGCGTGTTGACCGCGAACACCCGGCGTACGGCCTCGATCGGTTCGGGCGCGCCGTCCGGGCCGATGGCGTGCGACACCCCGGCGCAGGCGATGCCTGTGGTAACCGGGCAGGTGGCATCCGTATCCAGGATCCAGGCCCGCAACCGCACGACGTCGCGTACGTCCAGGCGTTCGGTGACCACGTGCGCGCCCAGGCTCCGGCAGGTCACGGCCAGGGTCGCGAGCCGGGCCGGATCGCGACCGGTGAGACTCAGACGGACGCCGGGCGCGGCATAGGCCGTGGCCAGGGCCTGGCCCAGGCCGCCGGTGGCGCCGGTCAAAAGCAGATGGATCGGACGTCGCATGGCCTAGTCCTCCGTATCCGGCCGGACCGGACAGGTCATGAGGGCGTAGCCACCGGCGAACGTGAAGCCCCGGTGCGGTGGCGCCGGGAAACGCGCCACGGTGGCAAAGCCGTGGCGGACATAGAAGCGCACGGCCCGGACGTTTTCCAGCCAGACGTGCAGGCACAGGCCGGACAGGCCGGCGGCTGCGGCCGTCAGCCCGGCGCATTCGAGCAGGTCGCCGGCCAGACCCGTGCCCCGGGACGCGGCCTCCACCCACAGCGTGTTGATGTAATAGGTGTCTGGAACGGTGACCTCGAGCATTCCGTGCAGGGCGGTCAATTTCCTGGCCGCGACCGTCCGGCGCAAAATGGCCGGAATGCCGTGGTCGGCGGCCGGATAGCCGAGCAAAAGACCGGCTACGGTCTCCCCGTTCCGGGCCAGCAGCACGTTTTCATGGCTCAGGGGATTGTCCGGTTCCATGATGACCGACGTGAGCAGCCGCTCGGCCGGCAGCACGGCCGACAGACGGCCAAGCAGGTAATCCGCCACCCCAGCCGAGGTCTCGCGCACGATGCGGGCGATGGTCTCGGCGTCGTCGGGTTCGGCCCAGTCCAGGGTCAGCACGGGGGCGCGTCCTCCTGAAGGTTGCCGGGCGGTTCCGCGATGCCAAGCCGCTTTAAAATGCCGCTGATGGCGGCGGCGATGCCGACGTCCGTATAGAAATTGCCGGCCAGCAGGGCATCGGCGTGCAGCACCCGGATAAAAGCCGTAAGCAGGGTCTCATCCACCGGCCGGGGTTCCCGCCAGAAGGTTTCCAGGGACATCTCGTTCGGGGTGACGGCCAGGCCGGGCATGGCGTACGGGGACCGGCCCAGGGAATAGACCGGCCGTCCGAGGGCCATGGCCTCCAGGCCGATGGTGCTGTTGACCAGCACCACCCCCCGGCAGGCCGGATGGGCCATGATGGGCCGGCCGGGCCCGCCGTCGAGGTAGACGACGCGGTCGGCCACCCCGACCGACCGGCTGAAATTGTCCAGATAACGGCGCAGGTCGATCAGCCCGTTGTCCAGGGGGTGGTTTTTGACCAGCAGCCGGCACTCGGGCGGCGCGGCCGTCGCGAACGAGGCGAGCACCAGCATGATGGAGTCGAGCAGCCCGAAATGGGAATAGGATCGGATCTGCATGTCCGAATCGAGCTGGAGCGGGAACAGAAAAAATGGCACTTCGGCGGCCAGGAGCGCCGCCAGGCTCGCGGCGCTCCGCCGCAGGCGCCGCGTCCGGTTCAGGTAGCGGGGGATCCAGCCCATCAGCTCCCGGCCGATGCAGTATGGCCGATGGGTGCGGTAGCGGGGAAACAGGCTCCACAGCAGCACGTTGCCCAGGTGGTGCTTGACGGTGGCGTAGACCCGCGTGGGGAGGGCGTCCACGATGCGGTAGGAGGGGCCGGGCTGGGGCACGGCTTCCGCTCGGGCCAGGACCGCCTCGGGCGTTGCCGGCAGGGGCGAATTGGCGTTGACCCCGCCTTCCTCCATGGTGATGTAGCTGGGGCGCAGGTAGCCTTCCTCCAGGACGTGGACGGCAATGCCCCGGGTCTGGGCGAGGCAGATGGCGTCGTGGTGCAGGGGCCGCAAGTCGCCCTGCAAAACGAGGTCGGTCACCTGCCGGCGATCCATGAGCGCGGCCGCAAACACCGGCCAGTCCAGACGCGGCCCTCGGTAGGACAGGGCGAACGGCCGGGGCCAGTGGAAGATGTCGCCGCCGCAGAAGTTGACCTTGGTCACCCGCACGCCGCACGCGGCCAGGGCCAGCCCCAGCCGGCGCAGAAACGGGCTTTGGGGGCCCTGGAGGAAGAGGAACGACCGTCCGGCCGCCCCCGGCAGGACGGCGAACCGGGCGAATTTCCGTTCGGAACACCGGTCGCCGGCCCGCGTGTCCAGGCAGGCCGCGAACCGGGCGATCCCCCTGCCCACTTCCCGGATGGCCGCCGCCGCGCGAAGCGGCCGCGTCATCAGCGCCATTCCGGCCCCGCTTCGATCTCCCGCCGGTCGGCCAGTTCGGCCACCTCCCGGCGGACGCGGGGCAGCTCTTCGGCCACCAGATCGAGCGCCCGGCGCACCTGCTCGCGGCTGTGGCGGCTGGACAGGAAAAAGCGCAGCCGGGCCGCCCGCTCCTCCACCACCGGAAAGATGATGGGCATGACATACACGCCGCGTGCGAAAAGCCGCGAGGCCAGCATGGCCGCCTCGATGGAGCTGCCTGTCATGATCGGGATGATGGCGTGGCCGGCAGCCTTGCCGGTGTCGAGGCCGAGCTCGGCCGCGTAGTCCATGAAAGAGCGGCTCACGGCCGCCAGAGCGGCCACCCGTTCGGGCTCGCGCAGCATGAGGCGCAGGGCCGCCGTGGAGGCGGCGGCCAGAGGCGGCGACATGCCCACGCTGTAAAGGAAGCCCGGAGCCAGGTACTTGAGGCTTTCGACCATGGGCGCCGGGCCGGCGATGTAGCCGCCGCAGCCGCACAGGGCCTTGCTCAGGGTGCCCATCCAGATGTCCACGTCGGCCGGGTCCAGGCCGAAATGCTCGGCCACCCCGCGCCCGGTCGCCCCGAGCACGCCCACGGAATGGGCCTCGTCCACCATCAGGTGGCAGCGGTGGTGCTTTTTGATTTCGATCAGGCGCGGCAGGTCGGGCACGTCGCCGTCCATGCTGAACAGCCCCTCGGTGACGATGAGCACCCGCTTGAACTGGTGGCGCTCGGAGGCCAGCAGCTTTTCCAGGGCGTCCAGGTCGTTGTGGGGAAAGCTCAAGCGTGTGGCCTCGCTGACCTGCCCGCCCTGGATGATGGAATTGTGGGCCAGGCTGTCGTGGATGACCAGATCGCGCTTTTTGAACAGCTGGTAGATGGTCCAGACGTTGGTGGCGTGGCCGCTGACGTAGGTCACGCAGTCCTCGGTGCCGTGGAGTTCGGCCAGGGCGCGTTCGAGTTCCCGGTGGGGAGGGCGTTCGCCGCTGGTCGGCCGGCTGCCGCTGGCCGTGGTGCCGAAGCGCTCCATGGCCGCGCTGGCCGCAGCGTTGATCTCGGGATGGCCGTTGAGGCCGAGATAATCGTAGGTCGAGAAATTGAGATAGGTCTTGCCGCCGATGGTGGCGGTATCCGTGGCCATGGTGTCATGGGCCAGAAAATAGAGGGAATCGATGCCCCATTCCCGGGCCACGGCTTTGTGGATCTGGATCTTTTTGACGTCGGCGAACTGGTCGAAGCCGTCGGGGCCGACCGGGACGGAGGGCTGAATGCGCGTCGTCGCCGGCTGGGCGACGCGGCCGGCCAGTTTTTCCCGCATCCGGGCGATAAGATCGGACCGGTCCTTGGTGGACGGTGTCCTGCTGGTGCTGTCTGACATGGCTGGACCTTTGCCGTGGGCTTACGTGTTGGACGTGGGGGACCCGCCTTCCCCGAGCAGCCGGCGGACGGCGTCCTCGGACAGGGCGACGCCGTGCTGGCGGCGGATGGTCTCGGCCACGGTTCGGGCTTCGCTGGCCCCGGCCGGGGCCGATGGGTCGAGCTGATGGTAGAGCAGGCCGGCTAGGCGGATGATCGTGGACGTTTTGTCCAGGTTCAGGGTCGAGATGTCGACGCCGAAGGTTTCCTCGGTGGCCAGCCCGAGTTCCACGTACATGAGGGAATCCATGCCGAGCTCACCGAGGGGCTTGTCCAGGCGGATGCGGGAGACGGGCAGGCGCAGGATGTGGGCGAAGTGCTGGGCCAGGATGCCGGCCAGATGGGTGACGGCCTCGGTTTGGAGCATGCCGCGCAGGGTTTCCCGGATGTCGCCGGCCTCGGTTGGGCCGTTTTCGGCCCGGGTTTCGGCCCCCAGGTAGTCGTAGACCGGCGAGGCCACATAGGGCAGGCGGCTGATCTGGCGCAGACGCATACGGAACACGTGCAGGTTGGGCAGCCGGAACCGGGTGAAGACTTCCACGAAATCCATGACGTCGGAGGCGGTCAGGCCCACCGCTCCGGTCAGGCGGCCCAGGGAGTCGAGCACCTCGGGCCGGGCGGCCAGCATGCCGACGTCCGTGACAGGGCCCCAGCCGAAGCTGGTCGCGGCCAATCCCAGGGCGCGGCGGTAGGCGGCCAGGGCCTCCAGGCCGGTGTTGGCGGCCACGTAGTTGGCCTGGCCGGGGTTGCCGAGCACCGTGGTGGCCGAGGAAAAAAGCACGAAGAAATCCAACGGCGTACCCAGAGTGAGCCGGTGGAGGTTCCAGGCGGCCAGGAACTTGGCCCGGCAAACGGCCCGGTAATCGTCCGGGGTCAGGTTGGCGATGGTGGCGTCGCGCAGGATGCCGGCGCAGTGGATGATGCCGGCCAGGGGCGGCAGGGCGGCCAGGGCCGGGGCCAGCACGCCCGTCACGGCCGCCGGGTCGGACAGGTCGGCCGCGACCACGGTTACGGCGGCGCCCCGGGCTTCCAGATCGGCCACGACCGCCCGGGCCCCTTCCGAGGCCGCGCCCGAACGCCCGACCAGGACCAGACGGCGCGCCCCGAGTTTGACCAGCCGCTTGGCCACCACCCGGCCGAGGCCGCCCAGACCGCCGGTGACGAGATAGCTGGCCCGGGGCGACAAGGGCCCGAGTTCGGGCACGGGCGCGTCGGCCACGCCGAAGGGGCTGGCATCGGGCACGACGACAAGCTTGCCCACGTGCCCCGAATGCTGCATCAGGCGCAGCGTCTCGGCCAGGTCGGACCGGGAATGGACGGCATGGGGCAGGGGGGTCAGGGCGCCGGTCGCGAACTGGCCGAGCATCTCGGAAAACAACCGGCGGCACAGGGCCGGCTTTTCCTTGACCACCTCGTCCACGTCGATGCCGTAAAAGGTGATGTTGTGGCGCAAAAGCCGCATGCGCAACGGCGAATTGCCGTAGAAATCCACCTTGCCGAGTTCCAGGAACCGGCCCAGGGGCGCCAGGGCGGCCAGGCTTTTTTGCAACGCCTCGCCCGCGATGGAATTGAGCACCACGTCCACGCCCCGGCCGCCGGTGTCGGCCAGGATGCCGTCGGCAAAGTCCAGGGACCGTGAATCGTAGATATGTTCCACGCCCAGCCGGGAAAGAAGCAGGCGCTTTTCGGGCGAACCGGCCGTGGCGAAGATCTCGGCCCCGAGCAGGCGCGCGACCTGGATGGCGGCCTGGCCCACCCCGCCGGCGGCGCCGTGGATGAGCAGGCGTTCCCCGGGTTCCAGCCGGGCCAGGTGGACCAGGGCGTAATAGGCCGTGAAATGGGCCACCGGAATGGTGGCACCGGCGGCGAAGGACAGCCCGTCGGGCAGGGGAAAAACGGTTTCGGCCCGGGCCAGGACCTGGGAGTCGTAGCAGCCCCCGGTCAGGCAACACACCCGGTCCCCCGGGGCGATGTCCGCGACCCCGTCGCCCACGGCCGTCACCACGCCGGCGCATTCCAGGCCCAGGCTCGGGCCGGAGGCCCCAGCCTCCAGGGCCTCCTCGGGAATGCGGCCCAGGGTGAACATGATGTCGCGGTAGTTGACGCCGGCGGCCCGGTTGTCGAGGAGGATCGCGCCCGGTCCGGGGCGCCGGGGTTCGGTCCGGCGCCAGCCGGCGCCGTCCAGCCGGCCCTGGCCATGCACTTCCAGGGCCAGGGGAAAGTCGGCCTCCCGGGCCGGATCGGTCCGGGTCAAAAGCTCCAGGGGCGCCAGGCGCAACACGTGGCGGCCGGCCGGCGACAGCACCACTTCCCGATCCCAGGGCGTGCCGTCCGGGGCGGTGTCGCGGCCGGGGAACAGGATTTCCCGCACGGCCGCCTCCAGGGGAACGGACCCGTCCGGGGCGGCCTGGATATCCACCAGCCGGGGGAAAAGTCCCGGAGCCTCGTTGATGCAGACCCGGCCGAAGCCGACCAGCGGCCCCTGGGAGGGAACCACCCGGCCGGGCAGTCCGACCAGGGGCACGCCGCCGCCCGTGACCAGGCACAGGCCGGCCGGAAGCTTGGTTTCGAGCCAGGCCCGGACGCACAACCCCGCCGCCGCCAGCCGGCGGGCGGTCAGGGCGTCGAGCGCATCGGCCGGCAGGTCTTGCCGGTCGTCCAGACCCAGGCAATGGACGATCTCCAGGGGCGGCGCGTCGGCATCGGCGGCCAGGGCGGCAAACAGCGCCTCCCACTGGGGCAGGCTTTCGGGGTCCAGGGTGAAGCCGTCCGCCGTGGGGGCGAAGTCCTGTCCGGCCACGACGGACAGCAAGGGCCGGCCGGACGCGGCCAGGGCGTCGGCCAACCGTGCGGCCAGGCCGGCGGCCAGGGGCGAAGGCCTGGCATCGGCCAACAGCAGGTACCGCCGCTCGGACGGTGCGGGGGACGCGGGCGCAAGGGCGGTTTCGACCGGCCGGGTGCCGGCGAACAGAAAATATTCGGCCGCCTCGGTGTCGCCGTCGTCCAGGCGGGTGACCCCGGTCAGGCCGGCCCGGGACAGCAGCGCGGTCCAGTCGTCGGCTCCGGGCAGGCGGGTGACGCCCTGGGGGTCGTCGTCGCGCCACCAGTCCGGATCGAGGCCGCACAGGAGATGGCGCACCGGATGGGGGGCCGGGGCGGTCAGGACGAGCAGGCCGCCGGGCCGCAGCAGGCGGCAGGCCCGGGTCAGGGCCCGGAGCGGATCGGGCAGCCCGGCCAGTTCGTGGCCGGCCACGACCAGATCGCAGCCGCCGGCCGGCAGGCCCTGGTCCGGGGCTGCGTCATCGGCCCCGGCCGGGTCCAAGGCGAGGACGGTGCAGTCGGGCCGGTCGGCGAAACGGATGCGCAGGCGCTCCACCCGGTCCGGATCGGGGTCCGTGGCCAGGTAGGCGCAGCCGCCGGGCGGGACCCGGGAGAGCAGGGCCCCGGTCCGATCACCCTTGCCGGCCTGAAGTTCGAGCACGGTCAGGGGGGCGCCGGGGGGCAGCTCCCGGCGCACGAGGCCGAACAGGGCCGCCAGGGCTTCCCGGGCGTCGCGACGGGCCGGATCGGTTTGCCACAGCCGCTCGAACAGGCCGTCGGAGGCCGTCTGGCCGCGCAGCACGGTTTCGAGCCGCTCGGACCAGCCGGCCAAAAGCACCAGCGTTCCGGCCAGGTCCGGAAAATTCCGAAAGGCGTCGCCCCACAGTTCCGGTTCGGGGGGCAGGTCGCAGGCGGACAGGCGGAAGCGTTTACCTGCGTGTTCGGCCAGGTCCATGGTGACCAGCAGGTCGAGGACGTGGCGCAGATAGGTTTCGTGTTCCGGGGCGATGCCGCCGGCCAGGAACCGGGGCACGGTCAGGCCGGTTGTGGCGCAGGCCGGAGCCAGGTCGACCAGGGCCCGATGGAGTCGGGACACGAGCATGGCCGTCAGCAGGGGCACGGCGTCCCGGCGGCGGACCTGGGCCTGGGGATCGTCGCGCAGGCCGGCCAAAACCGGGGCCAGACGCGCCCGCAGGCCATCCGGTCCGGGCAGGGTGGCCGGCGCCGTGTCCAGGGGATGGCGCACGGCCAGGGGGAGCAGGGCGTGGACGTGCTGCTGCCGGGCCAGGTTGTCCCGGGTCTGGAAACGGGCGAAGCGGCAATCCTCGGCCCGGGCCAATTCGTGGCCGTCGACGTCGAAGAGCCGGAAGGCGGCGGTCAGGGAACGCTGTCCCCGGCCGGTCAACCGGGCCTGGGCATAGGCGGCCAGACCGGGCCGGAACATCAGGAACCGGCCGGTGCGCATGGGCAGGTAGACGGCCGGAGACTGGCCCTTGGTGTGCCAGCTGGCCAGGGCGAGCAGTTCCTGGAAGGCGCCGTCCACCAGGCAGGGGTGGAGAAGAGCACCGGCATAGGCGGCTTCGGGACGCAGGGCGAGCCGGGCATGGGCGGTGTCGCCGTCGCGCCAGACCGCGGTCATGGGCCGGAAGCAGGGGCCGAAGGCCAGACCGGCCTCGCGGCCGTCGTCGTAAAGGTGCTCTACGTCCTGGAGCGCGCCCCAGGACGTGGGATCGAGACGTTCGGGCGCGGGCTGGGGCAGGCCGTCGCGCCGGGGCACGATCCGGCCCAAAACGTGCAGAGTGAAGGCCGTGTCGTGCATGATTTCACGGCTTTCGATGCGGAAGTCGCCACCCGGTTCCAGGCTCAGGCGGGTAATCCGGGCATGGCCCGGAGCCAGGGGCAAGGGTTGGCGGTATTCAACGTTCTCGAGTTCGACGCTATCCGTGGCCAGAGTCTCACGGGCGGCGGCCAGGGCCATTTCGAGATAGGCCGCGCCGGGCAGCACCATGGCGTCGTCGAGCTTGTGGTCGGCCAGAAAGGGCAGCAAATCCGGGTCCAGGGTGTTTTCCCAGACATCGAGGCGGCCGCGCGCCCGCCGGCCGAGCAGGGGATGGGCCGGGGCCTTGGCCGCGAACAGGCCCAGGCTCTCCGCGGTGGAGGCGGCCAGACAGTGCTCGCGGTCCCAGGGATAGGCCGGCAAGGGCAGATAGGGCGGCGTCTCCGGGAAAAATCGGGTCAGATCCGGCTGGCCGCCGTGGACCAGCACCTGCTGCCAGAGGTGGCGGGGCAGCTCGGGGTCCTGCAGGTCCCGGCGCAGGGAGGACAGGGAAACCGAGGGCTCGGGGATCTCCTCGCGGCCGGCCTTGAGAAAGGGCGCGAGCTGGGCGTCCGGGCCGATCTCGACCAGGATGCGGGCGCCGTCGGCCAGGACGGCGGCGGTGGCGGCGGCGAAAAGCACCGGCTGGCGGATGTTGCGCCACCAATAGCCGGCCGTGAGTTCCGTACCCGGGCAGACCGCGCCGGTCACCGTCGAATACAGCGGGATCGCGGTCTCGCCTGGGGTCAGTCCGGCCAGCCGGTCGAGGAGCCGGTCCCGGATCGGGTCCATGGCCCGGCTGTGAAAGGGATAGCGCAGATCCAGGCGGCGGCAGACCAGCCGCTTGGCCTTCAGGCGCGCGACCAGGGCGTCGAGGGCGTCGTCCGGGCCGCTTACGGTCACGTAGCGCGCGCTGTTGACGGCGGCCACGGCCAGGGTGCCGTCGGCGACCTCGGGCAGTGCCGCGGCCGCCTCGCCCCCGAGCTGCACCACGGCCATGCCGCCGCGACCGGCGGTTTCGCCCTGCAGGACGCTGCGTACGACAATGACGCGGCAGGCCTCCTCCAGGGACAGGGCGCCGCTGGCATAGGCCGCCGCCACCTCGCCGATGCTGTGGCCGTAGACCATGTCCGGGACCAGGCCCTTGGCGGTCAGGGCGGTAAGCAGGCTGACCTGGAGCGTGAAAAGCAGGGGCTGCACGACCTCGATGGGCCCGAGATCCTGGGCTTCGGGCGGTCCGAGCAGCACGGCCTTGACCGACCAGCCGAGCAGGTCGCCGAGAATGGCGTCCAGGCGGTCGAGCATGGCCCGGGCGTCGGCATCGGCGCCGAGCAGGGCCCGGCCCATGCCCGGCCAGGGACCGCCGTTGCCGGAAAAGGCAAAGGCCAGCTTGGGGCGGCCGCCCAGGGCCTCGCCAAAGGCACACGCCGGATCGGACCGGCGTTCCGTGCCGGCGGCAAAGGCGTCCAGGCGTGCGCCCAGGGTTTGCGGGTCCGGGGCGGACACGGCCAGCCGGTGGCTGAGCAGGTCCCGGCGCAGGGCGAGCCGCCCGGCCAGGGCCCGGCAGCGGGCCGGATCGGCGCCGGCCAGGTCCCGGGCCACGGCGCCGGCCAGCCGGCGGAGGCTCGGCAGGCTCTTGGCCGACAGCAGCACAGGCGGCAACGGCCCGTTCGCCGGAGTCCAGGCCGGGGCGGTCTGGGGCGCCGGCGCCTGTTCCAGGACGATGTGGGCGTTGGCGCCTCCGAACCCGAAGGAGCTGACCCCGGCCAGGCGCGCGCCCGGGGTGGGCGGCACCGGGGTGAGGGCCGTGACCGGGGCCAGGCGCAGGTCGGTGAAATCAATGTCCGGATTGAGCGTTTCCAGATGGAGGTTCGGCGGCACCAGGCCCTTGTCGAGCACGAGCACGGTCTTGAGCAGGCCGGCCAGGCCGGAAACCGGCTCCAGGTGGCCGAGATTGCTTTTCACGGACCCGACGAGCAGGGGCGGGCCTTCCGGGCGCAAGCTGGAAAACACCTCGCCGATGGACCGGGCTTCCACGGGATCGCCGGCGGCTGTGCCGGTGCCGTGCGCCTCCACGTAGCAGAGGTTGCGGATATCGATGTCCGCGGCGTCGTAGAGGGCGCGCAACAGCGCCATTTGGGCGTCCTGGTTGGGGAAGGCGATGCCGATGGTGCGGCCGTCGGTGTTGACGCCGGTCTTGTCGATGACGGCGTGGATGTGGTCGCCGTCGGCCAGGGCGGCGTCAAGGGGCTTGAGCAGCAGCGCCACCCCGCCCTCGGCCCGGACATAGCCCTTGGCGTCGGCGGCGAAGACCTTGCAACGGCCGTCGGCGGCCAGCATGTGGGCCTTGGAGAAGCCCACGAAGGGCAGCGGGCTGCACAGCACGTGCACGCCGCCGGCAATGGCCATGGTCGCCTCGCCCGTGGCCAGGGCCTGGCAGGCCTGGTGCAGGGCGACCAGGGACGAGGAGCAGGCCGTGTCGATGGTCATGCTCGGGCCGCGGGCGTCGAGCAGGTAGGAAATACGGTTGGACAGCAGGCTCAGGGTGTTGCCGGTCATGGAATAAGGCCCGATGACACAGGGGTCATCGGAGCGGGCCATGCTGCCGTCCAGGGAGGAGGAGCCCACATAGACGCCTGTGGCGGTGCCGGCCAGGGCGGACGGCCGGATCTGGGCATCCTCCAGGACCTCCCAGGCCAGTTCCAGCAACAGACGCTGCTGGGGGTCCATGTATTCGGCTTCCTTGCGGGAGATGCCGAAGAATGCGTAGTCGAAATCCTCGATATGGTCGATCACGCCGGCGGCGAACGTACACGACCGGCCCGGCGCGCTGCGCTTGGGATGGCGGAAGGCGGCTACGTCAAAACGTTCGGGGGGAATTTCGCTGACAGCATCGTGACCGCCCACCAACACATCCCAGAGCGTCTCCAGGGAATCGACTCCTCCCGGAAGACGGCATGCCGCCCCAACAATGGCAACCCTCATGCTGCGTCCTTATCTCATGCCGTAATGACCGGTCTATTCCGGGCCGGACGGCACCCGGGCGACGCTGGCAGACGGCGGCAATCGAAGTGCCGCCGCCATTTTTTTCGTCTTTCTGTGACGGTAAGGAAAACCCTGCCCTCCGTCAATTCCGGTCACCCTGTCCGCTGAACCGGATGGCGCCCTTGCCGAGGATGTCGTGGATATGCAGCAGACCGACCAGAACGCCTGCCGCGTCGACCGCCGGCAGGGAGGTGATGCCGCGCTGTTCCATGATGTCGATGGCTTCCTCCAGGGCGCAGGAATGGAGGATGGTCACCGGCTTGGGCGTCATGATGGATTCCACCGGCTGGTTAAAGTCGAGCCGACCCTGGACCAACGCCCGCCGGATGTCGCCGTCGGTGATCACCCCGACCACCCGGGTAGCGGCGTCCACCACCACCAGGGTGCCCGCGCCGCCCCGGTCCAGCACCATCACCGCCTCCGACAGCGGATGGCCGGGCCCGACCGTGGGCATGTCACACGTGGCCATGATCTGGTTGACGCGTTCCGACAGTCGGCGGCCCAGGGCGCCGGCCGGATGGCACTGGTAGAAGTCGTCGGGCGTGACCTTGCGCGCCCGCACCAGACAGGTGGCAAAGGCATCGCCGACCGCCATGGCGGCGGTGGTGCTGGCCGTGGGGATCAGGTTCAGGATGCAGGCCTCGCGCGGCACCCGGACCAGGACCGCATGGTCCACCAGCCGGGCCAGGGAGGAATGCAGGCTGCTGGTCAGACCGATGGTCGGACAACCAATGCGGGAAAATTCGGGCACCACAGCCAGCAGTTCGCGGGTTTCGCCGGAATTGGACAGGGCGAGAACGACGTCCACCGGCCGCACCAGCCCGAGATCGCCGTGCAGCGCCTCCACCGGGTGCAGAAAGGCCGCGGCGGCGCCGATGCTCGAAAAGGTGGAGGCGATTTTTTTCGCCACCAGACCAGACTTGCCGATGCCGGTGGTGATGATGCGGCCCTGGCAGGCAAGCAGGCAGGCCACGGCGTCGGCAAAGCCGCCGTTGAGCGTGTCGCGCACGCACGTCAGGCCCTCGATCTCAATGTCGAGCACTTCCCGGGCTGTGGCCAGACAATCCTTGCCGGGGGGCGTCTCGGACCCCGGGGATTGGCTCGGGCCGCCGGAGGGAGTGGTCATGTCATGTTTTCCTTGGCGGCTGCGCGGTCCCGACGTCGCTTAAGAAACGCCAGCAAGGGGCGCAGTCCCCGCCGCCACCAGGAAAGTCCCGTCCCGTTCCTACGTTGGGCGAGCAGAACTTCCAGGGCGGTTTCGGCCGTCGTGAAACGGCCGGTCGCCGGATGGCAATAGGCTGGGTAGAGCAGCAAAACCCCGGCCGCCAGCTCGTCCAGAAGCAGCCGTCGCGTCCTCTGCGGCGGCGGATCAAGATCCCGTGTCAGTCCCCAGCCGGCATAAAAGGGGCGGCCGTGGCAATAGACCGTTTTTCCTCGCAACAGCGCCTCGAATCCGGTCAGGGAAGTCAACACGTGGACGGCATCGATCTGGTCGAGTAACGTTCCCATGGCGGCATGCAGCACGACAGCGTCGCACAGGGAGCCGGCCGCGTCTTCCTCGATGCCGGGCCGACGCATTTTCACTACTACATCGGGATGCGGCTTGTAAACGATGTAGGCGTCCGGCGACAGTCGCCGGGCGGCCCGCAGCAGGTCCATGTTGGTGCGCACCGCGCTGGTGCCGTAGCGGATGGAGGCGTCGGCCTCCACCTGTCCCGGCACCAGCACCACCTGCTTCGCGCCGGCCGGCCGGTGCCAGACGTCGGCCCCGACGTTGTACTTGGTGATTCCCTCCGCCACCAGCCGTCGCCGCAGGGCCTGGGCCCGGGCGAGCAGCTCCGGGGGGAAATCCGTTTGTTCGAGCAGGACCTCCAGGTCCGAGGGCGCGGTGGCATCGTAGTAAATGCCCCGGCCGTCCATGACCCAGGACAGGGGACGCGTGAGGTCCACGCCGAGACCGATCGAACGCAGAAACCCGTCCTCCAGCCGGAGGATCCGGGCCGGAGCGGCCGGAGCGGGATCGCGCCGGCCCCAGACGGCCAGGGTCGCTCCGGCCGGGACCCGGTCGGCCCGGCGCACGAAGATCACCCGGCTGCCCTGGAGAAATTCGCGCACCAACGGCCGTTTCCAGGCCGAAAAGCCCAGGGCGTGGACCGTGGCCGGAAAGCGTTCGCGCATCCGGCGCTGGAGCCCCAGCCAGGACAAGAGCCGTTCGGGCGGACAGACCGTCCCGGTTTCGGGGTCGATGTAACGCGCGTAATCCGCCAGGGCCGCGTGGACCAGGCTCTCCAGGCATGCTGGCCGGCGGCGGTCCGGGGCGGCCAGGGCGTCGGCGGTGAGGCCCCAGCCGGCATAGAATGGCAGGCCGAACACGCGCACGGGTTTGCCCCACAGCAGGGCCTCGAAACCGAGCTGGGAGGTGACGACGTAGACCGCGGCCGCCGCCTCCAGCAGCCGGACCGGGTGTACGGCCTCGCCAAGCACCAGCACCCGGTCGTTGCGCCGCAGCCGGTCGCCGTCGAAATGCCCCCGCTTGCGCCCGGCCGCCACCTCCGGATGCACCTTGAGCACCACCGTGGCCCGGGGATGCTCGTCCAGGGCGGCTTCGAGCATCCGGGCGAAGCTGTCGGCCCCGGCCAGGCCGTGGCGGATGGAGGCATCGCCGGCGGTCTGGTCCACGGCCAGCACAAAGCCTTCGGGCAGGCGTCCGGCGTATTCCCGGGCCTGGTTGTACTTGGAGATGCGCCCCTGGCGCCACAGGGCGACGAGCGCCTGGGCCCGGGCCGCCCGGTCCGGGGTCAGGGGCGCCGCGACCAGCCGCTCCAGGCGCGAGGGGCCAGCGGCGTCGTAATAGATGCCGGTGTCGTCGATTACCACCGACAGGGGCGGCTCGTCGGCCCCCAGGCCCACCGACCGGGCAAAACCGTCTTCCAGCCGGAGCACGGGCAGGCCCAGGTCGGCGGCCAAGGCCTCGGCCCGGGCCGCCGACGGCTTGCGCCCCCAGGCCAGGACCCGGGTCCCCGGGGCCACGGCCCGGCCCGGCCGGTAGCGCGCCACCGGCCCGCCAAGCAGGGCCGGCAAGCCGGGAATCCGTGTTAAGGTCATGCTTGCCGTCAGGTAAGGGCCGTGGTGTTCCATGGTGGCTCCATCGGAGAATGGGAAAGGGAATGTGCTTGCCCACGCCCCGGCGTCATGTGTATCATGAAGCATGTTAGGCGATAAGCCCCTTTCCGTTGGTGAAAGCCGCCTATCTTCCCGTCTTGTGCGGGGCTTTTTATCTGCTCCACGCCCACGCGATGGAGCTCGTAGCCGAGCCCGGTTCCGCAGCATCTCTCCCGGGCGACGCCCCACCAATGGAGATACCTTCTGGATTCTCTCATGAATGAGCTTTCCACTACACAACAAATCCTGATCCTTTGCGTCGCCCCGCCCCGCAGCGGCCTCGGTCTTCTGTCCGGCTGCCTGCGCCTGCTCGGGCTGCGCGCCCTGGACGACCCGGCCGGGCTCGGCGCCACCATGATCGACCGACTGCTGCTCCAGGAGCTCGATTGCCCCCGGTGGGGGACGGGTCCCCTGCCCGAGGGCTGGCAGGACGGGAGCGCGGGCTCCCGGGCCAGGACGCGCCTGGAACGGCTTCTGGGGACGGCGACGAGGGGCCCCGCCTTTGCGGCCGATCCCCTGCTGTGCCGGACCTTGCCCCTGTGGCTCTCGGTCCTGCCGAGCCTGGGCTTCGAACCCAGGCCGATCCTCCTGATGCGCCATCCCCACGAGGTGGCCCTCTCCCTGGGCGGGACCCAGGGGCTGGACCTGGCCGACGGCCACCTGCTCTGGCTGGCCTGGACCCGGCAGGCCCTGGCCGCACTCCAGGGACGGGCTCCCGACGGCCTCACCCTCGACCGGCTTTTGGCCGACCCGGTCACGGCCCTGGCCCGGCTGCCTCTGGGCGAAGCGGCCCTGGCCCGGTTGCCGCACGCGATCCAGGCCCTGCTCGATTTTGCCCAACCCGGGTGCAAGCGCTACCGGACTGCGGACCTGCCCGGTCCGCAACGGGAGCGTTTCGCCCCGGCCGGACGCTTTTACGACTGGCTGTGCCGGCATCCGGCCGGGGTCGACCCGGCCGCCGTTGATGCCACCCTGGCGGCGGGTGGCGCCATCGACAGTCTGTTCGCGGCCATGGACCGGCGGGAATCCCGGCCCGTCCAGGCCAGCCCGGCACCCATTCCGGACCGCACCGCACCCTGGCACGTCGGCCTGGCCCGGGACGATGGGGCGGCGGGCCCGGGACGCGAGCTCGCCCGGGACGGTCAATGGCGGCAGCTCGACCTGGACCTCCCGGAGGCCGGCGACGTGGAACTGACGGCCGGCGACGGCGTACTGCGGCTGGCCGGCCTGCGTCTGAGCCGGCCCGACCGGGAGGAAACCGTCTGGGAAATCGCCGACTTCAACGCGTGCGACGGGATCGTCGTGACCGGGGCGGCGGCACGGCTGGCCGACCGGTCGCAGCTGGTGGTGGTGTCTCTGGGGACGGGAGGGCGCGTCCGCCTCCATCCGCCCGCGGGGCGGGGCAAGGGGCCGCTCCGCCTGGCGCTGTGGTACAAGGTCGCGGCCTGGGACCCGGCGCTGGGCCGGACGCTGGCGCCCGCAACCGGCAAACCGGGCCGCCAACAGCCGGAAATCTGCGCCAAGTTCGTGGAGAAGCTGCGGCAAATCACCTTCATGTGGGGTTTCCAGCACGGGTTCCGGCTGCGGAGTGAGGCTTTCGCGACCCTGTCCAGCCAGGAAGGCGCCGATCCGATGAGAGCCCCCACATTCTGGGGCGCGCCTATGCGCCTCCTGCCGCGAAACGAGGATGTTTCTTCCAAAATCTACGCCTACGGCCTGTTCGAGCCGGAGCTGTGCAGCTTTTTCATCGACTTTCTGTTCCAGGGCGCGGTGGTACTCGACGTGGGCGCCCACATCGGCTTTTTTTCGTTGCTGGCGGCCGCCCTGGTGGGCGAGGAAGGCCGGGTGTTCGCCTTCGAGCCCACCCCCTCGACCGGCGCGGTGCTGGCCGACAACGTCGCCCCCCACCCCCAGGTGACCGTGGTGCCGCAACTGGCCTGGCACGAGGCCGGCGAGCACGTCTTCCAAGACTTCGGGCCCCAGTTCTCGGCCTTCAACACGGCCCTGGTCGACCGTCTCAACGACACCCAGCGCTCCCTGGCCCAGCCCCGGCAGATCCGCGTCCCGGCCGTCACCCTGGACGGTTTCTGCCACGAGCAGGGGCTGCAGCCGGATCTGGTGAAGATCGACGCCGAGAGCGCGGAGATGCAGGTCCTGCGCGGCATGGACGCGTTGTTGTCCCGGGTGCGGCCCGTGGTCACCTTCGAGGTGGGCGATCTGGCGCAGACCCAGGCACAGGGGGTACCGCGCAGCCGGGCGGTGCTCGATCACATCATGGCCTATGGGTACCAGCCCTTGGAGATGGCCGGCGGCCGCATCCAGGGCCACCGGCCCCGGGAAGCGTACGACTACGACAACCTCGTGCTGGTCCCTGTTGAGAAGCTGCCGGCCCGCCGGCCGTTGGGCACGGTGGCCGTGGAGCGGGGATGGTTTTTTTAGGCCATCCCCGCTCCGTGCGCTAGTAGGGCCGAGTCAGGTTCTTGACACTGCTCGCCGTGCCCAGGCCCGGTGAGGTGAGGGAACCCAGAATCTGGAGGAACTTGTTGAGCTGCACGGCCGGGGCCGTGGAGACGTAGAGGATGTCCTTGTCCTGGATGGGGAAGGACCGGGACGCGAACAGGGTCTCCGGCCGGCGCAGGTCGAGCCGGTAGACCACGGGCACGCGGCCGTCCGGGGTGACGAGTGTCGGCGGCGTGGGCCACTCCAAGGCATCGCGCGACTCGTAGCGGAACAGGAACACGCCGGCCACGTCGGCCTGGGTGTTGACCAGCCCACCCACCCGGGCCAGGGCCTGGGCCAGTGTGATGCCCGTGGCCTCGAATTCGATCTCGGCGTTTTTCTCGGTGGCCCCGAGCGCCGTGAAGCTCAAGGGCTGGTAGAGCACCGTCACCACGTCGCCGGGTTCGGCGTAGATGTTTTCCCGATTGTCGCGGATCATGTCGTCCAGGGCCACCGTGTAGACCGCGTTGGCCCTGGTCAGCTGCACCATAAGCTTGTTGGTCTGCTGCTTGACCCCGCCGGCCTCGGCCAGCACGTCCAACAGACGCTCGCATTTGGGGGTCAGGGGCACGACCTTGCTCTGGTTGACCTCGCCCACCACCGTCACCGTGGACGACACGTTGCTGCTCAGGCGCACCAGGACCTGCGGGTCGTGGGTCTTGCCTTTGAGCCGATTGTAGATTTCCTTGCCGATCTGGGGCAGGGTCAGGCCCATCACCCGGATGGTGCCGGCAAAGGGCACGCTGATGGTTCCGTCGTGGTTGACCTGCTGGTCGGGCAGGCTGGTGGGTCCGGTGTTGGTCTGGATGCCGCTGCTGCTGCTCATGGACTGGGCGGTGGAAATGTTGAACAGCGTTGCCGGGGGCGTTTCCCATATGGTGATGGATAAAACGTCGCCGGGACCGATGCGCTGGCCGCCGTTATTGCACGCCCCCATGAGCGGTTGCAGGGTCGGCCGGTGGATCCGGGCGAGCAGACTCCTGGTCACGCTCTCGTCCACGTTCACGATTTCCAACGCCGGGAGCGGCTTTTTCGACACGATGTCGGAGCTGGACGGACCGCTGGCAGGCAGAAACGTGGAACATCCCGGCAGCACCACCAACAAAAGAAAAAACACTGGGAAAAAAAAAGAACGTTTCGCCGCGTTGCGACTCTTGAACATAGCATCCCCACCCGACCCTAAATCGCCCGTCGCTCCCCAGAGCACATCGATCTGCTCCCCGTTCCAGGGCATTCCCCTTGGTGCGGGGCACCGCCGCGTCGTTTCAAAATCGGTCACGTCGTCTTCGCCGCGACGACTTTCAGGAACTATCTGACTCGCCGAAGGGATTCAAGTTATTCCTCGATTTTGGTTCGCCATCCCCCTTGCCGCTCCTGGCCGATAATGTCACCATGCCCGCACCGCCCCTTTCTGCCGACGAGGAATCCATGCGCACCCTTTGTGTCATACCGGCCCGGTACGCCTCCACCCGGTTGCCCGGCAAACCGTTGGCCGACATCCACGGCAAGCCCCTGATCCGCCACGTTTACGAACGGGCGGCCCTGGCCGCCCGCTGCGACGGACTCCTCGTCGCCACCGAAGATACGCGCATCCGCGACGCCGTCCTGGCTTTCGGCGGCCAGGTCCGGCTCACCAGCCCGGACCATCCCTCCGGCACCCATCGGGTCGGGGGGCGG
>JAWRKJ010000135.1:0-41790 GCA_040307025.1 Desulfovibrionaceae bacterium
AAATGGAGAGAGACGCGAGGCCCCCTTTTGCCGCGCCATGGCGGCCGAAACGAAAATGGCGGACTCTCAATCGGTACTTGGCGCGCACGGCGCGAATAAGAAAAGGATAAACTATACACTCGAGCCCTTGACGAGGGGCCACATAAGAAAGGGGGCCCGATTTCTCGGTAACCCCTTGGCATTCTTCTTGGTGGAGCTGGAGGGAATCGAACCCACGACCTCTTGAATGTCATGCCGCCAGCAGAAGATGACATATTGAAATTATTAATTTTTTAGAGAAAGTTTCGGGGAACCACAGGGCTTTTGTTGGCTCCAGCCAACAGTCACCAGTAGGTCTGTGGCGCATCAGCCAACATACCGTCAGCGGACAGCCAAAGCGTCTGTGGCTCGCCTGCCAACGATCCTTTGCGCGTCAGCCAATGCAGCTATCAAGGTGGCGAGCATAGAACACAACGCCAACACGTTCAATGTGATCGCGTAACTGGACGTGGCTCAGCTGGCTGAAGACCGAGAGGTCAATGCTATAGGGCAGATCAAGTTCATCAAGTTCATCGAGAATCCGGTTCTTTTGCTTCAGGGAAATTCCGTTGCCGTAAAGAGTCAAATCTATATCCGAACCTGGTTTGTACGTTCCCTTGGCACGTGAACCATAAAGCACCACCTTTTCAACCTCGGGGTGCCTTGCAAAAACCGAGTTGATTCTGTCTATTGTTTGCGCGCTGAGCCCGAACTGCATTATTCGTTTCCAGACTGTTCGTAGAGCATGCTGAATTTTTTGGACATCTTCAGGAAAACCGGATGATGTTCATTCAGGATTCTCTTGACGATGTCTTGGGCCGTTCCCTGATCATAGGTGTGCGAGGAGAGATTTCTGTCCCGGATCATCGTCATCCATGTTTCGCCATCGTCAATCAGTCCATTCTTAAACGCCTCGCGCACAGCCCCTCTTGAACCAACGATGTCCCTGATACCTTGGTACTCAAGATAATCCTTCAAGACATTCCAGGCGAGTTCATGCGTGAATTCGAATGACTGGATCACTCCCTGCTCTTCCAGCATCGAGAGTGCTCGCTTTTGGGCCAGTTCTACGGCGTCGGAAAGTGTCTGGAGCGCCTTTACGTAGTTTTCAAACCGCTGTTTCCAGCGAATATCTTCCGGCATCCCTGATCTCCCTGATTTCACCGAGAATTACACGCCGTGGTTTGGCACATCGGCACATTCCACAGATGGAAGGGCAGACTCGCTCTCTGAATATCCTCCGGCGACCGAGGCCTCGTGACCTGAGATGGAGGAGATGGTGCCATACACCTAACCCCCGGATATCCTGTCGATCCACCGTTTACAAGGGCCTGTGATCGAAGCTTGTAAAACCTTCCAAGGTGCCGCTTCTTCGAGCGGGTTGCGAGAGTCAATGCATCCTGCTACCCCTGCCGCCAAATGCCGTGCAGGGTCAAGGCCTATGATTATCCTTCGTGCCGCCCAATCCGATGTCGGGTTGCTCCTCTGGGGGGAAGCGCCCTTTGATGCCGCAGCTTGGCTGCCCTCCAATGGAAAAGCCCCCCTTCCCTCAAGCCATCTTCTTGGAGATACGGAAGCGCTCACATCGCCTACGACCTTGGCCCCGTGGCTGGTCCCTGCGTTGCTTCTGGAACGTGAGGCACTCTTGGCCACTCTTTCAGTCTGTTGGCAGAAAAGGATACTCGCCAGCGGCGTCGTCGTGGGTGCCGCTCTCGCCTACTGGGCGGAGATGTTCCGATTCGCGGAGGCGCTGGTGGCCAAACAGCAATTTCTTCCCGGCATTCGTACTGTCGGCGGCGAACTGCATGCCGTGTGGGAGCCTGCGTCGGACGCCGGGCAACAAAGGATGTCTCCGCGCTCCACAAGGACATCATGCGCTGGAAGCGCCCCGTCACTGTGACGGCAGCGTCTCCGGTCCGCCTTTGTTTCAGGCTGGAAGAACCGGGCAAGAAGGCTCCGCCAGGGAAAGAAACATGGAGGGTGTCGTATTTCTTGCAGCCGCATAGCGACCGCAGTTTACTGGTTCCCTTGGCCGAACTCTGGCGGACAAAAACGGTAAATCGTGAAGCGTTAAAGCTTCTTGGTCCCAACCCAAAGGAATACCTGCTTCTTTCCCTGGGGGTAAGCGTCCATCCTTTCTGCGCCTCTTGCCGCCAGCCTCAAAGGGCCGGCCCCAACCGGCTTTCCCTGCGACACCAAGGCTGCCCACGAGTTCCTGACGTTGACAGCCCCCGCGCTGGAACAAGCCGGTTTCGGCGTCATACTCCCGGCCTGGTGGACCCGCACAGGGACGAAACTGCGCCCTGTCGTCCGGGCGCATGTAGCGAGTCCCCAATTTGCTACCTCAGGCGGCTTGTCCCTGGACGCCATCGCGGATTTTCAGTGGAAAGTCTCGCTCGGGGAAACCCGCAGGAGTCTTAAGGAACTCACGGCCCTGGCCAAACTCAAGACGCCATTGGTCCAGGTTCGGGGGCAGTGGGTCGAGGTCAATGCCGAAGCGATCACCTCTGCCGTGGCCTATTGGAAGAAAAAGGCGAATGAGACGGCTTCAGTGCGCGATATCATCCACATGGCGCTCGGAGGTCAGAAAACGCATCATGGATTTGCTTTTGGCGGCATCGAGGCCACCGGTTGGATCAAAGACCTCCTGGAACAGATTGAGGGCCGAGCAAGTTTTCAGGAACTTTCCCCTCCAGAAACACTCGCAGCCACGCTACGTCCTTATCAAACTCGCGGCTTCTCCTGGTTGTCGTTTTTACGGCAATGGGGTCTTGGGGGGTGCTTGGCAGACGACATGGGACTCGGCAAAACCATGCAGACTCTGGCGCTGCTCCTTTCGCTCCGGGAGAGCGGCAAAGGGCGGCATCAAGGCGCAAAGCAAACGTGGTGCTTTCGGCGAGAGCTGGTGGGCCAAGCGTTGGAGCGAAGTTCTCTCCGGATTCGACCTGGGGGCTAGGCTCACTCGCGGTCGCAGTTATGCTCGAAGCGGACAGGTTCTCGCCGTGGAAATTGGCGTTGGTGCCATTTCCGCCAAGGTGCAGGGATCTCGTTCCAAGCCCTATACCGTTACCATCCGCGTTAAAACGCTGTCTCCAGCGGAATGGTCCACGGTCGCCACCGTTCTTTCTCACGAGCTGCCCTGCTCGCGGGGCAAATGCCGCAGGCCCTGGAGGACGTTTTCACAAAGGCCAAGGTGTTGCTTTTCCCTCCCGTTACGAAGACTTGATGACGGAGTGCTCCTGTCCGGACTGGTCAAATCCCTGCAAACATATCGCCGCCGTCTATTTTCTTGTGGCCGAAGCGTTCGACCGAAAGGCCTCTCGGGAATTGCGCAGCGGTCTTGCTCCACCCTCGACACTGCCACGAACAGGCTGATGCCCCAAAAAAATGAGCCCCCACGGCTTGCCGCGGGAGCTCATTTTTATTTCGCAGGGAGCGTTAAACCGCTGCGGGAACTTTGTAAACAGCCAGCGGCTTCGGCCAGTCAAAGCCCTCGTCAGCTCCGTACAGCTCGACGATGCACTTCATGTCATCGCGAGTGTCCCGGTAATCATAGCGGAAGTTGTGATTCCAGTAGCCGTACTGGATCTGATCGATGCCATTTTTCTCGCAGAACTTGACAGCATCACCGTATTTCTCCGCCGTTGCAAGCGCCACATGGTGGATGCCCTCGCCATGTTCCTTGAGGAAAATGGCGTAATCACTCTTGTCATCCAAAGGTTGGATCAATTCCCACTGCACATTACCGATTTGCCCCAGGGCTAAGTCCATGGCATAATTCACATTTTTGCCAAGGCGTTTCATGTCGCCCACGGTATCCTTGTCGAAGCGGTAGCGATTCCAGGGGCCGATGCCGTATTTTTCGGTGTAGGCCTTGAGGGTGCTTTCCAGGTCCTTACAGATGATGCCGATTTGCAGCACATCGGTAAACACGGGCTGGCGGGGCATCGGGCCTGCCGGATACACATAGTCCGGATCCGGCAACTCAATGCCCTTGTCCACCCCATGCAATTCAGTGATAACCTTCAGATCCTCGCGCGTATCACGATAGTCGTAGAGGAAATTGCCACCGATGCACTTCCAGGTGCCGCCCTGGATCGGATACAAATCGTACTTTTTGCAGAACTCGAAGAAGTCGTCCGTGTTTTCCATGCTGACGGCCACATGGTGGATGCCTTCTCCATGTTCTTTCAAAAACCGGACGTAGTCCGTATTGTCACTGATAGGCTGGATGAGTTCCCACATCGTCTTGCCGATCATGCACAACGCCAGTTTCATCTTGTAATCAGCCGGTTTGTGACCGATGAAGAGCTTGTCGACATTCTTGTTGTCGAAAGTATATACTTTCCACGGCCCGATACCATACTTATGTACGTATTTTTCCAATGTAGCATCGAGGTCTTTCACAACAACACCAATTTGCGTCGTCTGCGTAAAAAATGGCTTCATGGTCTTTTCTCCTTTTACTGTAAGAAAAGTGCCGGTGAAGGACTCGTACGGGAGGGGGGTTCCGGAATGCACTTTAGCGGAACCAAACAAGGTCGTTCTCATTAACGCGCTCCCTGCCCGTAGCTGCCTCTCCTACAGGCAGTCCACATAACGCCGTTCAAACATAACTTTTTGCAAGACTCACGCCGGCCAACGGTATTCATGGAAATTGTTTTGCACTGGGCATTCGCTCTTTTGTTCCAAAAATGAAGAAATACAGCCAGTAACCAGCCTTTGGTGGCAAACAAGCCTGCCCAGCGACACCAGACCGCCAATTTTGGGGACTGCGCGCGAGCGCTCGCAACATATTGATTCCCGCCTCAGTTCGGCGGGCGAGCTTGAAGGGAGTTGTCATCATATTAACTAATATCGGGAAGATGTTCCATCCGGGGAGCCGGCGCACCTGCTGGCCGGATGCGTTGCCATCCCACCTTTTGGGCTGCCCTTTCGGCGTGGAAAGCGGGCGACTGGGCATGGCACACGTTCATTCCCCCAGGAGGCTCCTTGGCACGCTCCGGGGCCGCGCAACGCTATTTTGCTCCTTCCTCGCGCATTTTTTACGCCACCCCGGTCAAATCTGTTCGACCTTGGAGCATTTCAGCGGGTATTTATTGTTCGATTTTAGAACAGATATTTTTCCTGAGCGGGTTGAACATAACAGCCACTGGCCTTCCAACCGCGTCATCAAGAGGCCTCTTCCCTCTATGGAGGACGGGGAGTCTGTTTATAATAGTCAATGTATACGGCTAGATGAAGAGAATGCTGCGGGACCACAACGCCAAACGCCGGCACGCGAGTTTTTCTTCGCCCCCGGCAGTCGTCGGAGCGGGCTGCTGCGGGAGGAGAATCGGAGCCCCCGCACAAAGGGTTTGCGGTTGGCCGTCTGTCTTTCCCGCGCCGTATTCTCCTCCCCTGGTTTCAGGGACGTGGCGGTGATGTGGGCCGAACCGTGTCCAGCGCATGGTGACGGACGGGAGTACTGTCTTCTCGAGCCTGGCCGGCATCTTTTTGCATCAACCTGGCGTCATCGGGCTTTTATCCCCTGCTCCCTGACGGACGCGTACCAAGCGCACAGTCCATAGCCCCCCGTGAGGATCCACAAGGTGATCCATTCGGGGAGCACGTCGGTCAGGGTCGCGCCCATCTTGCTGAGGCGTAAAAAGCCGGTGATCGCTGCGGTGGTCGGTACCAACTGGGCCAACCAGCGAACCGTTGCGGGCATGCACTCCTGCGGCCAGGCGAAGCCTGAGAGGAACAGGAAGGGAAGTGACAAGGGCAACAGCAACTCAATGGGCATTTCCCGATACCGGTAGAAGGGCACCAGGGCGAACCCCAGAAAGATGGTCGCCAGGAAAAACGGCAGCGCAAAGCAGAGCATATCCAGCGGACTCCCCCGCTGTACAAAGAAGTATATCCTGGGAATACAGAAAAAATAATAGATCGCATGGACCAGATAGATCGTCAGGTAGGCCATGGTCCTGCCCGTAAGGGCGGCAAGTCGACAGCCCGCCGTTTTGGGGATCGGGTCGGTTGCGCGGTGGGTGACCCCGAGGAAACCGACTCCCATGAGGAGCGTCTGCTCCATGACGAGGAGCAGGACCGGGGGGACGGTATAATGGGAATAGCCGCCCCAGGGATTAAAGAGCTGGCGCAATACCAACCCGGCCGGAGCCTGCCGTATGACGGCCTGCTCGCGCGGCACCCCGGCGGCCCGAAACCGGGCGACCTTGGCCGAGGCGGCGAGAGTGGCCGCAGCTTGTTTGACGTTTAAAAACGTCTGTCGGTAAAGGAGAAAATAGCTGGCGTCCGCATAGAGTCCCAGGGTCGTTTGCTCGCCGCGTTGCAGGTGCCACTCGAAGTCGTGGGGGATGGTGAGGACACCGCCGACTTCCCCGGCCAGCAAGGCCTGCTCGCCTTCCAGGGCCGTCCCCAGATGCCGTTTCACGGCGGCCGCCTCGCCGGCATCCACCAATCGCACGAGCTTGCGGCTGGCGTCGGAGCGGTCCTGATCCACAACCGCCAGCGGCACCTTGCGCGGCACCTCGTACCGATAGGGCGTCGGGTAAAACAGGGAGTAGAGCACCGCCGCCTCGACCAGGATCATACGGGCGCCGTTGTCGGTGAAAATGGTCCGCAACTCCCCAAGCCACGTTTTCCCAAACAAGCTCATAACCGCCCCCAAAGTGCGGGAGTGCGCAGTCGGTGCGCCAGAATGGGCAGACCGAGCAGCGGGCAGACGCCAATAAAGGCAAGCAAGGCAAGCATGTCCGGCATGGCCACGGAAAGCGGCGCGCCGTGGAAGCCGTAGCGCACCAGAAATTTCAGATACCAGGTCAACGGGAGGATCGCGCCCCAGAGTTTGGCGAAAAGCGGCATGCTGACGATGGGGAAGGTGATGCCCGTGAAGGCAAAAGCCGGCGCCGCGTAGACGGCCGCCAGACTGGTGGACAGTCGGAAGTTGCCAAGCAGGGCAATAAACAACACGCCCACGCATTGGTAGGCCACGACGAACACCAGGGTGCCGCCGGCGACCAGGGCAAAACCGCCCCGCAACGGCATGCCCAGATAACGAAACAGCAGGGTCACCATGGCCAGGCCGAGCAGGCCGTAAGCGAGGGTCAACGGCAGGAGCTTGCCGAGTGCGGCCACGACGATGTTCCCCTTCGCTCCCGCCAGGAAGACGCCGGCGGTTCCCTCCTTCAGCTCCATGCCGAAGGCGTGTATGGTCGACAGCAGGATGCAGATTTGGAGGATGGACGGCAAAAGGGCCGTTGTCAGGAAGTAGCGGTAATCGAGGGCCGGGTTGAACAGCGGATGCCCGTCGATGACCACGGGTTGTTCCAAGGATGCGACCACGGCCCGAGGCTGACCGGCGTGCCGCCGCAGTCTTCCTTCGAATTCTCCGGCGACGGAAGCCGAGATCGTGCCGAGATCCCGGTTGAGCATGTTGCCGGGCAGCAGCCATTGGGCATTGTAATAGGCGACCGCCGTTGCTTTGTGCCCCCTCTTGGCGTCGTATTCGAAATGCTCGGGGATAAAGATGTAGGCGTAGATTTCCCCCCGGCGCATGCGCTCCATGCCCTCTTGGGGAGAAACGATCTCCCCGACCAGCCGCATGGTCGGCGCCGCGGCTATCTTTCGAATCACACGCCGCGAGGTCATGCTGCCATCCATGTCGCACACGGCCACCGGCAACTGCCGGATGACCTCCCGGTGGAAAATGAGCAGCATGGCTGCAAAACCAAGGCTCGGCAGCACAAGCAGAAAGACCAGATTGAACCGGCAAGCGAGGATTCGCTTCACTTCCCGCAGCACCGTGAACCGAAAGCCTCTGGACCGTTCCTCCGGACGAGCGGCTTTGCCCTCGGTCGTCACGAGGTCGCCCCTGCGGTAAAAAGAACGCTCATCCCCGGGCGCAATCCCGGCACGGGCTTCTGCGGCACAGCCCGCACCTCGAACGTTTTCAGATCGAAATCCCCGCTGTCGCTGGTTGCCCGCCACGTGGCGAAATCCCCGAGCGGCGAGATGTAGTTGACCACAAAGGGCAGCTCCACTCCGCCGAGGGCCGGCACACGGCCGAGGACTACCTGGCCCATGCGCACCTTGGAAAGGCGCTCTTCCCGCACATTGACGGTCACCCAGACATCGGACAGGTCGATGATGGTCATCACGGGATAGCCCGGTGAAACAAGTTCCCCGCGCTTGGCCACGGCCTCCTTGACTTCCCCGTCGATGGGCGAGGACAGTCTCAGATCCGCAGCCAACGAGCGGACCTCGTCCACGGTCCGGGCGGCCTGCACGGCCAGGGCGGCGGAATGTTCACGATCCTCGATACGGTTGCCGGATGTCGCCATGTCATAGGCCGCTTGGGCGGCTTTTTCCTTTTCCAGGGCCGTTCGCCAATTGGCCTCGGCCTCGTCGAGCTGCTGGGTCGCGACGGCGTCCTGCTCCCGCAGCTTCCGGATGCGCTGGTACGTCTTTTCAAGCAGTTTGGTCTGGGCCTTGGTTTCGGCCAGACGATCCTTGGCCTGCCTGATTTCCTCCTCCCGGTTGCCCTCATCGGTTTTTTTCTTGGACGCCAACGCGGCACGTCGAGCGGCTTCCGCTTGGTGCAGTTTGGCGGTGGTTTCGGGACTGTCGAGAAGCACCACCGGCTCCCCCTTGGTGACGGCGGCACCATCCTTGACCAGGATGGATTCGATCCGACCGGTGATTTTGGGCGAAATGTCGATCTGGGTGGCTTCGATTTCCCCCTGGACGTAGTGGACCGGGGGGGCGGACAGGAGACATCCGGCCCCCGTGCCGAGAGCCAGGACGACCAATCCTCCGACCATGGTGGCAACGGTTTTCCGCTTAACCCGCATACCCTGCTCCGAACACTTACAACCCGAGCAGGCCGCAGACGCCTTCGGTGACGACCGAGACGAGTGTGGCAAGCATTTCGGGCTCATAGAGTTTTCGACCGAACCGGCGAAGCAGTATGGCCCGCTCCCCGCTCAGGTTGGTCAGTTGAGACATGATGCAACAAACCCTGAACCGATTGTGCCGGGGCGTCTCCTCCGGGTCGGCCGCCGCCTCGACCAGGCGTTCGATGGCCGTCAGCACCGGCTCGATCAGCCCCGTATAGATGGTTTCGAAGGAGGCTGTCGGGTCCACGTATTCCCGCTGGAGGAGGAGTCCCAGCCACCGCGACCATTCCGTGTGCATGGCGGCCGTCAGGAACTGATCCACGGCTTTTTGGGTCAAAAGCCGGAGTTGCTGCCGGTCCCCGGCGCAGGCCTCGATGTTGGCGTCGAGGATGTCCACGAGCGGTGCGCAAATACCCTGGAATGTCGTCACCATGGTGGCGATGACGACCTCGTACAACCCTTGTTTTCCCTTGAAATGGAATCCGATAGCGGCGGGATTCACCCCGGCGGCCCGGGCGATTTCCCGAGTGGACACGGCATTGTAGCCCACGGTTGCGAACAGCTGCACGGCGGCGTCCACTAATTTTTGTCGGGTGGCATCGCCCCGGCTGGCAAGGGTTCGGGTCATGGCGCTCCTTTTGGTTGCGAAACAATTTATGCATGGAATAGTTAATATTATAACTATCCATTTGATTAAGTCAAGTGGATAAATTTTGAAAAATCAATCCAACTCGCTCCCATTCCACTTTCCGTTACCCCCCGACCAGACAGGTTTGCCGTGTCATCGCGAGAGCCCCGCCCGGAGGGCGCGTGCCGATCCGATTCTTCGGAAATCGTGCTTGCGACATCGCGGCCTCCGTGAGACAGCGCTTCCGGAAAGGGCACCTTCCCGAGAGTCCTCTTTTGGGGCGGGGGAGAGCCCTGCGGCGAGTGATCAAAGAGGAACCTTGTATGGATGACCCCACACTGCGTCTGACGCCGGACGCGGCTATCGCGACCGATGAGCTTCGATTTACAGCTTCGACGGCAAGCGGACCCGGCGGACAGCATGTCAACAAGGTCAGCTCCCGGGTCACGCTGCTGTTCGATCTGGATGGGTCCCCGAATTTGAGCGATCTCCAAAAGGCGCGCATCCACGCGGCTCTTTCCGGGCGCATCGGCAAGGATGGCGTCCTGCGGGTGGTTGTCCAGACCACACGCAGCCAGTTGACGAATAAAGGACTTGCCGTGGAGCGATTTGTGGCCTTGCTGCGTGAGGCGCTCACGCCCCGGCCGCCGCGCCGCAAGACACGGGCGACCCTGGCTTCCAAACGACGCCGGCTGGAAACCAAACGCAGACGCGGTACGGTCAAACAGCAGCGAGCGCGTCTCCCGGTGGCCGAGGACTGATTGGGGCCACTGCCAAGGGCGGTCACGTCGTGGAAGACTTACGAGGAAGTCTTCATCCGCCCCGAAGGATATGTTTGGGATCAGGCACGGCAGGAAATCACCAGCGAGGAGCAATCCTATGCGTTTCTCCAGGCTGCCTGGATGGGCGACCGGGAAGCACTCGACCGGGTCTTCGCCTGGACGGAAGGCCCCCTCGTCCGACCGGACGGGCTCTATGTCTGGCAATGGCCCCCGATGGACGGCGGCTACATCGTCGATGCGAACACGGCGACCGATGCGGACCAGGATATCGCCTTCGCGCTCATCCTGGCGAGCAATGCCTTCCCAAACACCACAGACCGCGACCGGGCCAAGGAGCTGCTCGCCGCCATCCGCCACGGGGAAGGAATCGTCGTCGCTGGCGGCTGGGTTCCCTGCGCGGAAAACTGGGCCGTCGCCGACCGGATCATCAATTTTTCCTATTTTCTTTTTATGCCTCTTCGCATTTTGCGAGCCTCGGCCCCGAGGGGGATGGGCTTGGGGTGCGAAAGTGCTGCTACAATTTGCTGACACGATTTCTGGCCCAAAAAGATGTCGTCTTGTCGGCGGATTTTGCTCGAGTCGAACTATCCGGTACCTTTGCACCGGTCGCCGGGCATGGGCGGCTTTCGGATGATTTTTCATTCGCCGCCATGCGGGTGTATTGGCGCTTCGCCCTGGACTGCCTTTTGAACAACGATCCGCGCTCCTGTGCCGACCCAGCGCAGGTGCGTGCAATTGTCGATGCAATTGTCGATATCATGGCGCGGGACGGAACGTTGCTCAGCCAGTCTCAGTTCTGTCCGGTTAAGAAAATGTCCGCCACAAGGTGTTGCGCCGTCTACCTCATTGAGCCTTCGCTGAGCGGGCGATGGTTATCGAAAAAACGGCGCGGGCAGTCGCGACTCCAAAGTCAAAAAATCTCGCACAACGTGGCAGACACGCTTTCTCGCGTGCCAGGCGTCTGTTTTAGAGAGCGGCGGCTGCGCCTCGGGCATTGGTCCACCGGATAGTTCCGCTCGGGGTTCGGGTGGAGGCCGTCGCCCACGAGGCGGGGCCGACAGGGTTCGGACTGGCCCGGGAAGTCGAGGGAGCCGGTTTGCGCGCGATTGCCGCGGCGCCAAGCAGAATTCCAAGACCTGTCACCCCGGGGGCGAAGACCGACCGGCTCGATTGCCTCAAGCTCGCCGCACATGCCGCCAAAGGCATGCTCAAGCCCATTGCTGTTCCAACGGTGCAGGAAGAGGCGCGCAGGACCTTGCTGCGCCGCCACCAGATCGTGGGTGCTCTGAGGAAGGTCAGGCAGCGGATCAATTCTCTGCTTATGTACTTGGGCGTCGCGGAGTCAGCTGGTCTTGCCCATTGGTCCATGGCGTCCGTCACGGCCCTTGAATTCCTGCCGCTCGAGCCTGATGCTCGCGAGATCATGACAAGCCACCTGCGGACACTCTTCTTTTTCCAAAAGGAACTGAAAGCCGTGGAGGCCAGGCTGGGCCAATCCCTGGAACAGGATCATCAGGAAGTGATGCGTTTCCTGCGCTCCGTCCCGGGAGTGGGAACGGTGGTCGCCTCAGTCTTCCGCCTGGAAATTTACCGCCCCGAACGCTTTGGCAGGGCCGAATGCATGGGCGCAGGAGGTCTATAACGGTATCCTTTCACGGTGCGACCTGCCGCAGAAGGCTATTGCGGCTCTTGCCAGAAAGCTGGCGGTCATCCTCTGGCGATTAAGCCTCGAAAAACGGCCGGACAGAGCGCTGTGCCCAGCCTGAAGAAATGGAGAGAGACGCGAGGCCCCCTTTTGCCGCGCCATGGCGGCCGAAACGAAAATGGCGGACTCTCAATCGGTACTTGGCGCGCACGGCGCGAATAAGAAAAGGATAACTGTACACTCGAGCCCTGGACGAGGGGCCACATAAGAAAGGGGGCGCCGTGGCGCCCCCTTGGGAACAGAAGGGAAAGCGGATACCTACTTCAGGGCATCGCCGGAAGCAGCACCCTGCATCTTGATCTCGACCTTCTCGGTGAGACCTTCGTAGTACTCGCGCAGGATGGCAAGGACTTCTTCGCGGCCGAAGTGATCCGGGATCTCCCCGCCTTCGGACAGCATCTTGCGCAGCTTGGTGCCGGACAGGATGACGCGGTCTTCCTTGGTGTGCGGGCAGGTGCGCAGGGAAGCCATGCCGTCGCACTTGTAGCAATAGAAGGTCCAGTCGATTTTGAGCGGCTGGCACAGCAGGGCCTGACCCGGCTTGGGGGACTTGCCGTCGGCGTAGGGGATCTTGTCGAAAATCTCCTGAGCCTCGAACATGCCGTAGAAGTCGCCGACGCCGGCGTGGTCACGGCCGATGATCATCTTGTTGACGCCGTAGTTCTGGCGGAAGGTGGCGTGCAGCAGCCCTTCGCGGGGACCGGCGTAACGCATGTCGAGGGGATAGCCGCCCTGGACCACGTTCTTTTCCACGAAGTAGTGCTTGACCAGGGTGTCGATGCACTTCACGCGGACGTCAGCCGGGATGTCGCCGGGCTTCAGGTTGCCGATCAGGGAGTGGATGATGACGCCGTCGCAAACTTCGATGGCGATCTTGCACAGGTACTCGTGGGAGCGGTGCATGGGGTTACGCAGCTGCAGAGCGGCGACGTTGGCCCAACCACGCTCGTCGAAGATGGCGCGGGTCTCGGCCGGGCGCAGGTACACGCCCTTGTACTTGGTCGGGTATTCGCCCTCGGACAGGACGTTGACCGAACCGGCCAGGCAGATGGGCTTGCGGGCCATGACCATCTTGACGCCCGGGTGGTCCTCAAGGGCGACCTTCCAGAACTTGTCGTCAGCGGAATCGTCGCCATGGCCCTTGTAGACCATCTCGGATTCCCACTTCTTGTCAGCCTCGGTCAGCTCGAACTTCTCGGTGACCTTCATGGTGGCGTAGACCTCGCCCCCGCGCTCCAGGGAGATCTCATCGCCTTCCTTGATGCCGGCGGCGTCTTCCGGGGTCACCGCCAGCATGACGGGAACCGGCCAGAAGGTGCCATCGGCCAGGGTCATCTTCTCGACGACGCTCTTCCAATCGGCCTTGGTCATGAAACCGTCCAAGGGCGAGAAACCGCCGATGCCGATCATGATCAGGTCGCCCTTTTCCTGGGCGGTGATCTCGACCTTCTTGAGGCCAGCGGCCTTCTTCAGCTCGGCTTCCTTGGCAGCGCCCTCGAGCAGGCGAATGACCAGGCCTTTGCCTCCATGCGGCGGAACCAATTTGGACATGTAGCGCCTCCTTACCGGTGATTTGTTAGAGTTTCCGCGTATTCCTGGGTGACTGGATGTTGACCGGAGCCAGTCTTCCCCATAAGTGCGCAAGGTATACACCAGGGCCGGGGGAATACCAAGTGAAAAATGTGTCAAACTCCACGAAAATGTCGGCACCCCTCAAATCGACCCCGACCCTTCGCCCGCATTGACCTCGCCTGCGCCTTCCATTATGTGGCATGCCACCCTGACCGGCGTTTCGCCAAAGGTTCCCCCACGCATGGATACGTCCCGCATTAGAAATTTCAGCATCATTGCCCACATCGACCACGGCAAGTCAACCCTGGCCGACCGCATCCTCGAACTGACCGGGGTCATCACCGCCCGGGAGATGCGCGAGCAGTACCTTGACCGCATGGATCTGGAGCGCGAGCGCGGCATCACCATCAAGGCCCAGACCGTGCGCATTCCTTATAAGGCCACCGACGGCCGGGACTACGTCCTCAATCTGATCGACACCCCCGGTCACGTGGACTTCACCTACGAGGTATCCCGCAGCCTGGCCGCCTGCGAAGGCGCCCTGCTCGTGGTCGACGCGACGCAAGGCGTGGAAGCCCAGACCCTGGCCAACGTGTTTCTGGCTCTGGACAACGACCTGGAAATCATCCCGGTTCTCAACAAGATCGACCTGCCGAGCGCCGATCCCGAAGGGGTCAAGGCCGAGATCGAGGAGGCCATCGGGCTTTCCTGCACCGACGCCGTGTCCGTGTCGGCCAAGACCGGGGCCAACGTGGACAAGGTCCTGGACCAGATCATCGCCAAGATTCCGCCCCCGCGCGGCGAGGCCACGGCCCCTCTGCGGGCGCTCATCGTCGACTCCTGGTACGATTCCTACCAGGGCGTGGTCGTGCTGTTCCGGGTCATGGACGGCACCATCTCCCTGGGCGACCGCATCCGGATGATGTCCACCGGGGCGGAGTTCGAGGTGACGCGCCTGGGCGCCTTTTCCCCGGGTCCCATCGATTTCCGTACCTTCGGCCCGGGCGAGGCCGGCTTTTTGTGCGCGAGCATCAAGATCCTCACCGACGCCAAGGTCGGCGACACCGTGACCCAGGCCGCGACGCCGGCCGCTTCGCCCCTGCCCGGATTCAAGGAAGTCAAGCCCATGGTCTTTTGCGGCCTCTACCCCGTGGACGCCGCCGAATACGAAGTGCTCAAGACCGCCCTGGAAAAGCTGCGTTTGAACGACGTCGCCTTCACCTACGAACCCGAGACCTCCCAGGCCCTGGGCTTCGGTTTCCGATGCGGGTTCCTCGGCCTGCTCCATATGGAGATCATCCAGGAACGCCTGGAACGCGAATTCGGGGCCAACCTCATCGCCACCGCGCCCTCGGTCATTTATAAGGTAGAGACCACCTCGGGAGAGACGATCAGCATCGACAACCCGAGCAAGCTGCCCAAGGCCCAGGAGATCGCCGCCCTGTACGAGCCCTACGCCCGCCTGGAGATCCACACCCCCAACGAATACGTGGGCGGAGTGTTCAAGCTGTGCGAGGAAAAGCGCGGCATCCAAAAGGACGTGCGCTATCTGACCGCGACCCGTGTCATCATCACCTATGAACTGCCGTTCGCCGAGATCGTCTACGATTTCTTCGACCGGCTCAAATCCGCCACGCGCGGCTATGCCTCCCTGGACTACGAAATCACCGATTACCGCGCCTCGGATCTGGTCAAGCTCGACATCATGATCAACGGTGATCCGGTGGACGCCCTGGCCGTCATCGTGCACCGCGAAAATGCCTATCCCTACGGCCGGGGTCTCGCCCTCAAGCTCAAGCGCACCATCCCGCGCCAGCTCTTCGAGGTCGTCATCCAGGCCGCCATCGGCACCAAGATCATCGCCCGGGAACGCAACGCGCCCATGGGGAAAAACGTCACCGCCAAATGCTACGGCGGCGACATCACCCGCAAACGCAAGCTTCTGGAAAAACAGAAGGAAGGCAAAAAGCGGATGAAACGCATGGGCAATGTGGAACTGCCTCAGGAAGCTTTTCTGGCCGCGCTCAAGGCCGGCGACGAATAACCGCCGCCCCGACACGTCCGCGTCTCCCCCCAAAACACCAACAAGGAACCTCGCCCATGAATCCGAGATGGCAAAAAGTGCTGCTGGAATACATCGAAGCCCTGGCCGTCGCCCTGGTCCTGGCCTTCGTCATCCGGACCTTCGTTGTCCAGGCCTTCAAGATTCCCTCGGGCTCCATGCTCGACACCCTGCTCATCGGCGACCACCTGCTCGTCAACAAGTTTCTCTACGGCACCCATATCCCCTTCACCGACAAGGTCGTCCTGCCCCTGGCCGACCCGCAGCACGGCGACATCATCGTGTTCGAATATCCCGAGGACCCGACCAAGGACTTCATCAAGCGCGTCATCGGCGTGCCCGGCGACGTCATCGAGATCAAGGACAAGGCCGTCTTCCGCAACGGCCAGAAGCTCGACGAGCCCTACGTCAAACATACAAGCCCGGCCATCCAGCCGCGCCGCGACAACTTCGGCCCGGTCACCGTGCCGCCGGACAAGTACTTCGTCATGGGCGACAACCGCGACGAGTCCTACGACTCGCGCTTCTGGGGCTTCGTGGACCGCGAAAAAATTCGCGGCAAGGCCTGGATCATCTACTGGTCCTGGGACGGGCCGGCCGATATCCGCTTCAGCCGCATCGGCCACGTCGTGCGATAAGGGCGGGGGGGAGGCCGCCTCCTGGACCGCCCCCACCGTCCATGCGAAACCGGCCGGAAGGCGTGCCTTCCGGCCGGTTTTGCGTCCCACGGCCATTCCGCACCGTCTTCCCACGCAGCCCCCGCCGATCACGAACGACACGCGGAACGTCTTTGGGGAAGGAGGGGCGCGGGGAAGAACTCCCGGGCCAAGCGGCCCCCAGTAAAAAAATGCGGGGACCTTCCCCGCCTGTCCGTCTTCTTGCCTACACCATGGCGCAGTCCGTCGGATCGCCGTGGAGCTTGTCCAGGGCGTGGGGGATGGCGGGCAGGACCGCGGCCAGATTTTCCCGCACGGCCTTGGGCGAACCGGGCAGGTTGACGATGATGGCCGGGCCGAGCGTGCCGGCCACGGCCCGGGAAATCACGGCATGGGGCGTCTTGGCCAGGGATGCGGCCAGCATGGCCGCCTCGAACCCGGGCAGACGCCGCTCGATCACGGCCAGGGTGGCTTCGGGCGTGGTGTCGCGCGGCCCGAGGCCCGTGCCGCCGGTGGTGACGATCAGGTCGTAGCCCTGGGTCAGGGCGAGATCGGTCAGCAGGGCCCGCAGCCGGGCCGGCTCGTCGGGGATGATGTGGCCGGCGAGCAGGCAGGGAGCCAGGGTCTCGACGCAGGCCGTGGCAATGGCCGGGCCGGCCACGTCGGTGCGCAGACCCTGACTGCCCTTGTCGCTCAAGGTGATCCAGGCCACGGCCGGACCGACTTTGGCCGCCTCGAAAGCGATCTGCCCGGCCGGCAAGGTCCCGGCCGACACGACCCTGGTTGTCAGAACCGGCTCAGCCGGGGATTCGCCGTCGCCCGGCCGGGAGCCGACGGCGATCACCTGGAGCGCGCAGGCCCCCAGGGCCGGCGTCAGCACCGTGCCCACGGGCAGATGCGGCAAACGGCCCGAGGCCGATTCCAGGCAGAGGGCGTATTCCGGAGCCGGCCCGGCAACCAGGACGATCCGCGCGCCCTGAACCAGGGTCAGGGACGTCTGGGCGGTCAGGACAAGGGGTGCGCTCATGACAGGGATCCTCTTTACTACGCTTGCGGTTTGGCGGGAATTGGGCCAAGATGCAAGGATGATACGGCTGACAGTGCTGCGGATCAAGGGAGGCGAGCGCGGATGAAAGGCATTATTCTGGCAGGGGGCTCCGGGACACGGCTGTATCCCATCACACGCGTGGTGAGCAAACAGTTGCTGCCTGTCTACGACAAGCCCATGATCTATTATCCCTTGTCCGTCCTCATGCTCGCCGGTATCCGTGACATTCTTATTATTTCCACGCCAACCGACCTTCCCCGGTTCCAGGAAATGCTCGGTGACGGCACACAGTACGGCATGACGTTCTCCTACAAGGTGCAACCGCGTCCCGAAGGCCTGGCCCAGGCCTTTCTGATCGGCGAGGACTTCATCGGCAACGACAGCGTCTGTCTGGTCCTCGGCGACAATATTTTCTATGGCCAGGGATTGGCCCACGTTCTCCAGCGCGCGGCCACCCTTACCCAGGGCGGGATCATCTTCGGCTACAAGGTCCGTGATCCCGAACGCTACGGCGTGGTGGAATTCGACGCCCAAAAACGCGTCATCAGCATCGAGGAAAAACCGACCCGGCCCAAGTCCAAGTACGCCGTGACCGGACTGTACTTCTACGACAACGCGGTCGTATCCGTGGCCCGGAGTCTGAAGCCCTCGGCCCGGGGCGAGCTTGAAATCACCGACCTCAACAACGTCTATCTCCGCCAGGGCCGGCTCACCGTGGAATTCCTGGGCCGTGGATATGCCTGGCTCGACACCGGCACCCACGAATCCCTGCTCCAGGCCGCCAGTTTCGTGCAGGTCATCCAGGAACGCCAGGGCGTGCCCGTGGCCTGCCTCGAAGAAATAGCCTTCCGCATGGGGTACATCGACGCCGCCCAGGTCGAAGTACTGGCCTCGGACATGCTCAAAAACGGCTACGGCCGCTACCTCATGGAAATGATCCGCGAAGCCTGAACCCGGCCTTCCCCAAAACGAAAGCCGCCCGAAGGCGGCTTTTTCATTCCCAAAGTGTCCCAGCTATCCCGCCCCGCCCAGATAAGGGAGGGCAGGACCGCCCCGGACAAGCCCGGGGCGACCTAGTGATGGTCTTCCTTGAGGAACTGGCGGATGCGCCAGATGGCGGCCGTGACGATGATGGCCATGTAAATATAAATGGCCGTGACGCCGAAGAAGCCTTGTTCGGTGGAATGCCCCATATTGGTGACGAGTTCGGATACGACGCTCATAGCCTTCTCTCCTTCGGGTCGTGGTCGTGAATTTCCGAACGACTTTATTCCCTCCCGGATGCACGGTCAAGACCCGTCTGGCAAAACGGCTGATCCCGGCCGAAAGCAACCGAGAAACCCGCCTGAAGCCCTTCCGTTTTTCCGCCAGCCGGTTTATGAAGCTTGCATGGGGTGATGCCGTGTTCGCAGGGAGTAAGCAGCCAGGCCCGAACCAGGGAGGGGCCGTGACCAAGCCTGTGCTGTTTGGGATGGGCACGGCCTGTCTCGTCATTTTACTGCTGCTCCTGGCCGGCGACTGGTACCGACAGCACGTCTGGCTCCTGTGGACCCCTCGGGAACTCTGGCTTTTTTACCTCGTCATTTTCCTGATTGCCGTTGTCCCGGGAAGCTTGGTCGGCCTGCTCGTGGACCGGCAGTTGCGCCTGGACACCCTTCTTGCGGACAAAACCGCCGAAATCGCCGCCACTCGTTGCGATCTGGCCCAGACCAACCGCAGCCTGCGCGCCTTGATCGCCGTCAACCACGAATTGATCCGGGCCACTGACGAGTCCAGCCTGTTCCAACGCATCTGCCAAGTCATGACGGACCAGGCCGGATACGGCGTGGTCTGGGTGGCCATGACCGAACCAGGGCCGGAAAAACGGGTGCGGGTGGCCGCCCGGGCCGGGGAACAAGCCCATTTTCTGGAAGCGCTCGGCGTGCGCTACGACGATTCGCCCACGGGGCGAGGTCCCACGGGCACGGCCATTCGCGAAAACCGGGTGGTCGTGGTGCACAATTCGAAAATGCAGGCTGTCCACCGGAACTGGCCGGACAGACCGGTCAGCCTGGACTGGATCGCTTCGGCCGTGGCCTTGCCCTTGAGGCTTGGCGAACGGGTGGTGGGCGCCTTGACCATGTACGAGCCCAGCGCCCGGGACTATGGCCAGGAAGAACTGACCCTGCTCACCCAACTGGCCGACGACGTCTCCTATGGCCTGCGTTTTCTGCGCATCGGCGAGGAGCGGGGACGGACCGGCCATTTGTTGCGCCAGGCCCTGCGTGTCAGCGCGGCCATGACCCGAACCTCCCGTGCCCTGGTGGCCGGTACCGCCGACATCCCGGCCATGGCCCGGACCACCCTGCACCAAGCCATGGCCCTGACCGAAAGTTCCTGGGGCGGTGTGGCCCGCATCGCCAACCGCACAGGCCGGCTCGACTGGGTGACGCCGACCGGACACTCGGATGCCTCACCGCTGGACGACAACGAAGGCGGCGGACTCTACCCGGATGATAACGGCCGATATGGCGGACCTTGGGCGGACGTCCTCAACGACGGTACAAGCCTTTGCCGCAACGCACCCCTTTCCCTGGAGGGCTCCTGCCCCGATGCTGAAACCCGCCTGCTCGCCCGGCAAGTGATGGCCGTCCCCCTGCGCGACCAGGACGGACAAGTGTCTGGTCTGCTCTTTCTGGCCGACGGCGAACGCCCCTACCGCGAACGCGATGTCCGGGCCGTGCAGCGCCTGGCCGTGCTGCTCGACATGGGGATAGCCCGACGCCGGGTCGAGGAGGAACTCGTCCTGGCCCGACGCCGGGCCGAGGCGGCCAGCGAGGCCAAGACCCAGTTCCTGGCCAACATCAGTCAGGAACTGCGCACGCCGATCAACGGCATCCTGGGTATGGCCCAGCTGGCCCTGCTCGAAAGCGCAAGCGAGCGCGAGACCGAATACTGGCGCACGGTGCGCGAATCCACCGACCGGCTCGTGGAAATCGTCGACAACCTGCTCGAACTGGCCAATGTGGAGACCGGCTCCCTGTCGCCCGTACTGCGGGAATTTTCCCTGCGCCGGATCATGGACTCGTTGCGCGGCGCCTATTCCATCCGGGCCGGACTGGCCGGCCTGCCCCTGGAAGTCACCATCGATCCCGGCATCCCCGACCGGCTGCTCGGCGATCCCTTCCGCCTGCGCCAGATCCTGTCCAACCTCATCGACAACGCCATCCGGTTCACGCCGACCGGCTCGGTGACGGTCCGGGTCCTGTCCCACGACCCCGCTTCCACGCCGCGCCGGGTGTTCGTGGGTAAGGATTTCCAGGGCTTGTGTCTCGCCTTCACCGTGACCGACACGGGCATCGGCATTCCCCACGACCGGCAGGCGGCCATTTTCGAGAGCTTCACCCTGGGCGAGGACTACCTGACCAAGCGTTTCGGCGGCACGGGCATGGGCCTGACCATTGCCCGACGCCTGGCCGAACTGCTCGGCGGCAGCATCTGGGTGGAGAGCAAGCCCGGATTTGGCAGCACGTTTTCCCTCACCGTGCCGCTGTGGCCCGGCGAACAGGCAGAACCTCGCCGGGAAGAACCGGCCGGTCCGGTGGTCTTGGCGCCGCTGCGCTTCCTGGTGGTGGAAGACGAGGCCGTCAACCGGCTGGCCTTGGCCCGAGGCCTGCACAAGCTCGGCCATACGGTGATCGAGGCCAGCAACGGCGAGGAAGCCCTGCGGCAGCTGGCCAAGGAGCAAGTCGACGTGGTGGTGATGGATATCCAGATGCCGGTCATGGACGGATTGACCGCCGTGGGGTTCATCCGGGCCGGCGAGGTGCCGGGCACGGACCGGCGGTTGCCGGTGGTGGCGCTCACGGCCTATGCCCTGGAAGGCGATCGCAAGCGCTTCCTGGACGCCGGCATGGACGAGTTCGTGACCAAGCCCTGCGACATGGACCAGCTCCTGCGCGCCGTGGGCAAGGTGGTCGGCGCCCGGGCCGCCGGCTAGTTCTCCCTCCCCTTCTCCGGGCCAAGATCCTCTTCGACGTAACGCGCGATGGCCTCGAGCAAGGCCGGGCGCGGATAGCTGTTTTTGCTGATCACGGCGGTCAACAGCGACGGCTTTTTCGAAAACGGCATGGCCACGGCCAGATGATCGGCATTGGGATAGCCAAGCAGGGTCCCGCCGGGGATGATGGCGTCGGCGGCAATGACCAGCCCGTCGTTGAGGGCATCGGTCTTGGCCAGAATGTCGTAAAACGGGCGCAGGATGGCCGAGGTCTCCTCGCGGGAAGCAAACGCGGCCAGGGAATAGTAGCGTACCCTGGCGGGAAGCCTGTGTTCGGCCAAAAAGCGCAGCCGGTAAGCGCGCTTGAGGCTGTCCAGCGCCTCGGTGCCCTCGCCCGGCGGACACGAGGACAGCGGCATCGATTCGGCGAACCGGAGCAAGCCGTCGGAAAACGTCTCGGCCAGGGGCGAGCCGTCGATGGCCCCGGCCACACTTACCACCGCCGCAGTCCGGGCCGCCAGATCGGGGTAGCTGACCAGGGCCTCCAACACATCCACCGCGCCCTTGGAATGGGTCACGAAGACGATGGTGTCGTTTTCGGGCAGTTTGGCCACCACCTCGTGGATGATGGCGGCGTTCCGGGCACTGCCCCAGCGGCCGCCCGTGCGCACGAGGGTCGTGGCGTAGCCGTAGCGTTCCACATCGGGCCGGGCATCGTCGAAAAGGAGCGAGGACTCGGACACGCATTCGGCGAGCAGGCCCGGCACGAGCACGAGACGGATGCCGGCCGTGGAAACGCCCAGGGGTACGGGTCGGCCGGTCGGCCCGGGCTCGCCAGCCAAACGCCACAGGATGCCATCACCGTCGGAGGAACGGTCGCCAGGCAAAAACGCGCCGTGATCGGCCATGATGGCCGTCATGATTTCCCGAAACCGGCCCCGGCCGTCCTGAATGCCGGCCAGTCCGGCCGGGACCAGAACCGAGGGAGACATGGCGTGGGCGAGCGGCGCCACGGGCCGCCTGGCGCACCCCGGAAACAACCCGGCCACAAGCAGGAGGCCGCCCAACGCCCACACAGGGAGCCCCCCTGTGGCAAACGGAAAACGCATCGTCCACCTCACCCTTGGGAGTCTGCCGGCCGTTGCCCCGAAGACCTCGCCCCCCGGGGACACAAAGGGCGAGGCCCCTTGCCGCCGGGGACAACCTTCCCGCCCCAGCCTGGTAACGCCGCTACGCCGCCGTGAGCAGCACCGGCCCGCCATGGGTGATGACGATGCTGTGCTCGTAATGGGCGGACAGGCTGCGATCGCAGGTGCGCACGGTCCACTTGTCCGACAGCACCCGGACCCGCCCGCTGCCCATGGCGATGATGGGTTCGATGGTGATGACCAGGCCATGGGTGAGGGGGGTGCGGCAGCGCCGCTCGAAGTAGTTGGGCACGCAGGGTTCCTCGTGGATGCTGCGCCCCACGCCGTGGCCGCACAATTCCTTGATCACGCTGAAGCCACACTTCCTGGTTTCGCGTTCCACGGCCCGGCCGATGTCATTGATATGGTTGCCGACCCGGGCCGCCTTGAGCCCCTGGTGAAAGGCGCTTTCGGCGCACCGGGCCAGGGCCTCGGCCTGGGGCGTGACCGTGCCCACCCGGACGGTCACGGCCGCGTCGGCCACGAAGCCGTCCTTTTCCGCCGTGACATCACACTTGACCAGATCGCCGGCGACGAGCTTCCGGTCGCCCGGAATGCCGTGGACCGCCTCGTCGTTGACGCTGATGCAGGCCGTGCCCGGAAAGCCGTAGACCTTGGGCGGGGAAGAGATCGCGCCATGCTCTTTCAGGACGTCGGCGCACACGGCGTCCAGTTCGGCCGTGGTCATGCCCGGACAGGCAGCCTGGGCCATGGCGTCAAGGCTAACGCGCACGATCTTGCCGATGGCGCGCAGGTTGTCGAGTTCCTCTTGGGATTGGACCGTCATGGTCTGCCTCTTTTGTTGTACTTCGTTATGCGTTCCCGGCCACCAGGCTCACACCAGGCGCTGCCGGTCGAGATTGCGCAGGTTGACCGCCTCGGCCAGATGCTCGACGCGCAGGTCGTCGTCGCCGTCCAGATCAGCGATGGTGCGGGCGATGCGCAGAATCCGGGTATGGGCCCGGGCCGAAAGCCCCAGCCGCCGGACCGCGCCCTCCAAAAAAGCGTGGCCCTCGGCCGAGACGGCGCAAAATTGGGAAAGGGCCCGGCCGCTCAACCGGCTGTTGACCGAAAACGGCCAGCCGGCATAGCGCGCCTCCTGGCGGGCCCGGGCGGCCAGAACCCGGGAACGCATGACCGCCGAGGTCACGGGCGAGGCGTCGGCCTTGAGGTCCTTGTAGGGCACGGCCGGCACCTCCACCTGCAAATCGATGCGGTCGAGCAGCGGCCCCGAAAGCCGGGACCGGTAGCGCCGCACCTCGGCCTCGCCGCAGGTGCAGGCATGGCGCTCGTCGCCAAGATAGCCGCACGGGCAGGGATTCATGGCCGCAACCAGCATCACGTCGGCCGGATAGGCCAGGGACACGGCCGCCCGGGCAATGGTCACCCGGCCGTCCTCCAGAGGCTGGCGCAGCACCTCAAGAACCGATTTTTTGAATTCCGGCAGCTCGTCGAGAAACAACACCCCCCGATGGGCCAACGACACCTCGCCCGGCCGCGGGTACGACCCGCCGCCGATCAGGCCGGCGTCGGAAATGGTATGGTGCGGCGAACGAAACGGGCGAGCCGTCAAAAGCCCCCCGTTCTCCAGCCGGCCGGACACGGAATAGATGGTCGTGACCTCCAGGGCCTCGTCAAAACCGAGCGGCGGCAAGACCGTGGGGATGCGTTTGGCCAGCATGGTCTTGCCCGAGCCGGGCGGACCGATGAAAAGCAGGTTGTGGCCGCCGGCGGCGGCGATTTCCACCGCCCGCTTGGCATGCTCCTGGCCCTTGACCTCGGCGAAGTCCTCGGCAAAACCCGCAACCGTATCGCCGGCGGCAAACGGCGCGGCCGTCGCCGGTTTCGGGCGCTCGCTGCCGGTAAAAAAATCCACGACCTCCCGCAGCTGCGCCACGCCGAAAACATCGAGACCCTCGACCACGGCCGCCTCGGCCGCGTTGCCCGCCGGCACGAGCAACCCCCGCGCCCCTTCACGCCGGGCCCGGGCAGCCAGGGGCAAAACTCCGGAAACAGGCTTGAGTTCGCCGGTCAGGGACAGCTCGCCAGCCAGGAAATACCCCCGCACGGCCTCGGGATCGATGCGACCCATGGCGGCGAGCAAGGCCACGGCCAGGGGCAGGTCGTAGGCCGCGCCTTCCTTGCGCAGATCGGCCGGGGCCAGGTTCACGGTGATGCGGGCGGGAGGCAGCTTCTGGCCGCCGTTGCGCAGGGCCGCGAACACGCGTTCCTTGCTCTCGCGCACCGCGCCCTCGGCCAGGCCGACCATGGTGAACGAGGGCAAGCCCTGCCGGGCGAGGTCCACTTCCAGCGTGACCGGGTAGGCCTCGATGCCGAGCAACGCGGCAGTTGTAACGGCGGACAGGCTCATGGGTTGCGAAAACCGATAGCGCGGGGCGCAATCACAGGCAAGGATTTTAAGGAGATCGGTCTTTTCATTCCTTTGGCTCAATGCTAGGAATTCTTCGTATAGCAGCAACCGGCGCGGCTGTCGTGCCCCTTTTATGGGAACCAAATGCCATGATCCCCGGCCGCTTCTCCTTGGCGCGCTCCGTCGGCGGCGCCGTGCTCGTGACACTCATCTGTGTCAACACCGTGCTGTTGGCTGCTTTCAGCCTCATGGACATCTACAGCGAAAAAACGCGCCTCGACGATGCCCTGCACACGGAGCTGAATGTCCTCGCCGAACAGCTCGCCGTCAATCTGAACGCCCCCTTGTGGTACATGGAACGCGACCATCTGGTCCGGGTGGTGGAAGGGGTCATGCAAAACGAGCACGTGGCCGCCGTGCTTGTCACAGACCGGGAAACCGGCCGCCTCACCCTGGGCCGGACCCGGGACCAGGCCTGGCACATCTCGCCCACCCAGACCCAGCCCGCCCTGGATGACGTCGTCGGCGCCAAGCGCGACATCGTCTACGGCGGCCGCCTCATCGGCACAGTGGAAGTCTTTTGCAGCCGACGCTTCATGACCCAGGATCTCAATGCCGCCCTCGGCTGGATCATCCTGCGCATTCTGGGACTCAACGCGGCCCTGGCCTCCGCCCTGGTGCTGGTGTTGCGCCGCCAGGTCATCCGTCCCCTGGGCCGCCTGGAAGCCTATGCCGCCCGGGTCAGTTCCGGCCGCAACGTCCCCCCCCTGGCCGAGTACGGTCCCTTGCGCGGCGAACTGCGCAGCCTGGGCCTAGCCATGGAAGCCATGGTCCACCAGCTCTCGGCCGCCCAGCGCAAGTATCGGGGTATTTTCGAAAACGCCACCGAGGGCATTTTCCAGACCACCCTGGACGGCCGTCTCCTGGAGGCCAACCTGGCCATGGCCCAGATGCTCGGCCACGAAACCCAGGAACAGCTCCTGACCGCCGTGGACGACATGGCCACACAGGTCTTCTACGCCCCCGAGGACCGGCGACGTCTCATCGAACTCCTGCTGGTCGAGCAGTCCGTACGCGAATACCGGACCCGGTTCACGCGCCGGGACCACCAGATCATCTGGGTCCTGGTCAACGTCCGGCTCGTACGCGACCCGGCCGGAGACCCTTTGTATGTGGAAGGCACGGCCATGGACGTGACGGCCCGGCTGCGGGCCGAACGACGTCTGGGCATCCTCAACCGCCACTTGCGCGAGGCGGTCCGGGAACGCACCAAACGCCTGGCCGTCAAGGCCAGTCAGCTCGAAACGGCCAACGCCCGCCTCCAGGAGCTGGACCGGCTCAAATCCCGGTTCCTGTCCACGGTCTCCCACGACCTGCGCACGCCGCTCACCTCCATCATGGGCTTTGCCAAGCTCATATCCCGGGACTTCAGCAAATATTTCGAACCGTTCGCGGACGGCCACGACCGTCTGACCCGCCAGGCCCAACGCCTGACCGCCAACCTGGCCATCATCGAAAGCGAGGGCGAACGTCTCACGCGCCTCATCAACGACTTCCTGGACCTCTCCAAGATCGAATCCGGCCGGGCCGAATGGCGCGACGGGCCGGTGGACGCCCTGCGCATCATCCGCGGAGCCGTGGACGCGGTCAGCGCCGATTTCGAAGCCAAGCCCGGGGTCGCCTTCGTGTTGGACCTGCCGCCAAGCCTGCCCGAACTGCACATGGACCAGGACCGCTTGAGCCAGATTCTGGTCAACCTGCTCGGCAACGCGATCAAGTTCACGGACGAGGGTTCGGTGCGCCTGCGCGCCACCGTGGAGAACGCCACTTTACACTTAGAAGTGACGGACACCGGGGTCGGCGTGCCCCGTGAGTCCCTGGAAAAAATCTTCGACAAATTCCATCAGGCCGAAATCGGCGACACGGTCCAGGAGGGCCGGCGCCGCCAGGGCACGGGCCTCGGGCTCGCCATCTGCCGCCAGATCGTCGAGCACTACCGCGGCCGTATCTGGGCCGAATCCGAACTGGGCCGCGGCAGCACCTTCATCGTGGAACTGCCCCTGAATCAGGTCGCCGCCTAATCGCCACACGCCGCCTCTTGCTCCTGTTGACCAATCCCTGTATGTCCCCGGTCATGGAGCAGTATCTGGCCGATTTGCATATCCATTCCCGCTACTCCCGGGCCACCAGCAAAGGGCTTACCCCACGCCATCTGGCCGCTTACGGCGAGCTCAAGGGCCTGACCGTCGTCGCCACCGGCGATTTCACCCATCCGGGCTGGCTCGAGGACCTCAAGCGGGATCTGGTCGCGGACGGCAGCGGACTGTTGCGCCTGCGCGATCCGTCGGGCCTGGACAAGGAATTGCCCTGGTTCCCGGGTGTGCGGCTGTCGGGCCGGGTGCGGTTTCTCCTCTCGGCCGAAATCAGCTCCATCTACAAACGCGGCGGCGCCGTGCGCAAGGTGCACAACCTCGTCTACGCCCCGTCCTTCGAAGCGGTCGAACGCCTCAACGCCAAGCTGGCCAAGGTCGGGAACCTGGCTTCGGACGGCCGGCCCATTCTGGGCCTGGACAGCCGGCTTCTGCTGGAAATGGTGCTGGAGACCGATCCGTTGGCCTTTCTGGTCCCGGCCCACATCTGGACGCCCTGGTTTTCCCTGTTCGGCTCCAAATCCGGGTTCGATTCCATCGAGGAATGTTTCGGTTCCCTGGCCAAGGAAATTTTCGCCCTGGAAACGGGCCTGTCCTCGGACCCGGAAATGAACTGGACCTTGTCCGCGTTGGACCGCTTCCGACTCATTTCCAATTCCGACGCCCACTCCGGGGAAAAACTCGGCCGGGAATGCAATCTTTTCTCCGGCGATCCCTCCTTCGAGGGCATCTACCGGGCGTTGCGCGGCCAGGGCCTGGGCCCGAAATTCCTCGGCACGGTGGAATTTTTTCCCGAGGAAGGCAAATACCACCTGGACGGCCACCGGGCGTGCGGCGTGGTCATGGAGCCGGCCGAGGCCAAGGCGCGCGGCGGCTTGTGCCCGGTGTGCGGCAAACCCATGACCCTTGGCGTGCTGCACCGGGTGCTGGAGCTGTCCGACCGCGACCAGCCCGTGCGGCCCGAGGGCATGCCCGGCTACACCTCACTTGTTCCCCTTGGCGAAGTCGCGGGCGAGGTCATGGGCGTCGGGCCGGCCACGGCCAAGGCCAAAGGGCTTGTGACCGCCGTGTTGTCCCGGTTCGGCTCGGAGCTGACCGTGCTGCGCGAAACCCCGGTCGAGGACCTGGCCCGGGTAAACGCCGTCCTGGCCGAGGCCATAGGCCGGATGCGCCGGGGGAGGGTCTTTCGCGATCCGGGCTTCGACGGCCAGTACGGCCGCATTTCGGTCTTTTCGCCCGAGGAAAAACGCGAACTGCGCGCCGGCCGTTTCCTGGCCATGCCCGCGACCGCCAAATCCGCCGCCACCTCCCGGGAATCCGCCCCCCCGGACGAACCGCCGGCCGAACCTCCCCCCGAACCGGCCCAGCCGGCCCCGTCGCCGACGGCCACCCTCAATGCCGAACAGCAGGCTGCGGCCACGGCCACCGATCCACACCTGCTCGTGATCGCCGGTCCGGGCACGGGCAAGACCCATACCCTCATGGCCCGCATTACGTCCCTGATCGCCGCCGGCACCCCGCCGGACGCCATCCTGGCCGTGACGTTCACCCGCCGGGCCGCCCAGGAACTGCGCGACCGACTGGCCCGAACCCTGGGCGAAGGGCCCGCGCCCCGGGCCGATACCCTCCACGCCCTGGCCCTGTCCGTGTGGACCGAAGCCGGTGGCCAGGAACCGGTGCTTCTGTCCGAGGAGGCGGCTAGGCGCCTGTTTGCCGCCGTCAATCCGGACCTGACCGGCGCCCGGCTGCGCACGGCCTGGCGCGAACTGGCCCTGGCCCGGGAAACGCTACTCCCCGCCCCGGACGCGGACGACGACGGGCCGGCCCGGTGGGCGCAGCGCTTTGCCCGGCAAAAGGCCGACTGGAATCTGCTCGACTTCACCGATCTGCTCGAATTCTGGCTGGAAAAACTGCGCGAAGGGAGTTTCGTGCCACCCTGGCAGCACGTGCTCGTGGACGAGATCCAGGACTTCACGCCCTTGCAACTGGCCCTGGTCAAGACCCTCATCGCCCGGGACGGCACGCTCCTGTGGGCCATCGGCGACCCGGACCAGTCCATCTACGGTTTCCGGGGCGCGACCGGCAACGTGGAGACCGATCTGCGCGCCAGTGCTGCGGACCTGCGCGTGGTCGGCCTGTCGGAAAACTACCGCTCGGCCCAACCCATCCTCGATCTGGCCGGAGGACTGTTCCCGGACAAGCCCCTCCTCGTCTCCACCGTGCGCCGGGGCGATCCGGGATTCGGCGAAATCCAGCTTTTCCAGGCCCCGACCGCCGCCGGCGAGGCCGGCTGGATGGGCGAGCGCATCCGGAGCCTGCTCGGCGGCACCTCCCTGACCCTGGCCGACGACCTGTCGCGGCGCACCCTGGCCCCGGCGGATGTGGCCGTGCTGGTGCGGTTTTCCGGGCTCATCGCTCCCATCCGCAAGAGCCTGGAGCGCTTCGGCATCCCCTGCGCCGCCCCGGAGGCCGACGCCTTTTGGAACGAGCCCCGGGTACGGCTGCTCCTGGCCGCGGCCGGACGGCTGCTCGGCCTCCCCTTGCCTGCGGACGTGGAAAAGCCCCCCACCTTGCCGGACCGGCTTCTGGCCAAGGGGCCCATGGGCCTGGCCGCCTATCTGGGCGACATCCCGCCCTTTGACAGGCTGTTCTGGCAGGGACCGGAATTTCGTGACCTGAGCCGGGCCTACGCCGCACAAGGCGGCTGGACAGGGCTGCTCAATTACGTGCACGTCCAGACCGAACTGGAGCTGGTGGGCAAGGCGGCCGAAAAGGTGCGCATCATGACCCTGCACGCGGCCAAGGGCCTCGAATTCGAGGCTGTGTTCCTGCCCGCGTTGGAAGACGGCATCCTGCCATTCGCCGGCACGGATTTCCTGAGTGGCAAGCCCGGCAACCTGGCTGCCGGGCTGGACGAGGATGAGGAACGACGCCTGTTCTACGTAGGACTCACCCGGGCCAAGAGCCGGCTCTACCTGAGCCACGCCGTGCGGCGCGACCTCATGGGCCGTCGGCTCATGCTCAAGCGTTCGCGGTTTCTCGACCGGCTGTCCTTAGGTGGGGTACGGCGTTCGGCCCTGGTGGCCCGGACCGTGAGTCAGGCCCGGCAGCTGACACTCTTGGGGGACTGACGCCCCTACCACATGAAACGCCAGAGATAGCGTTCGTAGGCCCGACTGACCTTGTGGGCCATGGGGGCCGTGACACCCATGTCCTGCAGGCGACAGTAAACGTGCAACGGGTTGAAAAAATGCTGCATGAAATCCCGAAACCGGCGCATGGCGCTACGCCTCCCCTTAACCGACAAATTTGACAAAATCGAGCCCGGCCAATCGACATTGATGGCTTCCCCGACCGGCCACGTCGTGAATGCGCATTCCTTACGTTCCTGCAGCAATCTGCGCAAGCACGGGCCGCCACCTCCAAAAACCTGTGATCACCGCATGCACCAAAATTGCAAGTCGAAAACGCCCTGGCGCGTGGCCGCGCCAAGTTGTGTCTGGCCGGAAACCGCGGCCGTCAATTGCCGGCGTCTGGCCCGTTCCGTGCCCGAAGTCGGCCTCTACCTGCTCGAAACCGCCTCGTGCCTGGCCTACGGCCCGGACGACCTGCCGCAAAAAACATTCGGCCTGCGCTACCACGCCCACCTGCCCCTGGACCTCCCCTGGCGTCTTGGCGGCTACGAAGTTGCCGAAGCGATAGCCGGACTGCTCGGCAAAATCGCGCATCTCGCCCCGTGGGGGTTCGTGCTCCACCCGCCGGCGGACCGCCGGGATCTGGAAGAATTCCTGTCCGCCTGGACCAAGGCCGGCCGCGATCCGAACGCCCTGCTCCTGGAAAATACCGAGACCGTCTCGCCGGCCGACATCCTCGACCTGTCCCGGGACCTGGGCTGCGGCGCGTGCCTCGACCTCGGGCATCTGCTCGCCATGGACCACGCCGTGCCAAGCGACACCGACGCACTGGCCGAGCGGGTGCGCATGCTCCACGTCTATTCCCCGTTCGGGCCCGAGGGTCCGCCGCCCGGACGCCGCCATGCCCACCGCCCGTTAACGAGTCTCTCCCCCGAAGGTCGGGACCAACTCCTGTGGCTGCTCGGCCACCTGCATCCCGAGACCGTGGTCGTGGAGGTCTTCGCGCCGATCCATCTCCTGGAGAGTCTGGCCGTGCTCGACGCCCTGGTCACAACCGCCGGGGCCGGGGCATGATCCGACTGCTGCTCGGCGGCACCAAATCCGGCAAATCGGCCCAGGCCGAGGCCTTGCTTGCGGCCGGCCCGCCCCCTCATCGGGTTTTGGCCACGGGGCGGGCCCTGGATTTCGCCTTCCGGGCCCGCATCGAGGCCCACAAACGCGCCCGGCCGGCCCAGGTCCCGGTTATCGAGGCCGGGGCCGGAGCCCTGGACCTTTTGGCCCGTGAAGCGGACCTGGGTGGAACCATCTTGTTCGACAGCCTGGATTTCTGGCTTTTCTCCTGGCAGGATGCCCACCGGACCGCAGATCCGACTTCGGTCCTGGCCCGGGGTCTGGTTTCTTACGGTTTTCCCCTCGCACCGGAAGTCATCCTGGTGAGCACGGAAATCGGTCTTGGCCCCCTGCCCGCCGACGCCGCCAGCCGGCGTTTCGCGGACGCACTCGGGACGCTCAACCAGGCGGCGGCCGCCCTGGCCCATGAGGTGTGGCTGGTGGTGGCCGGAATGCCCCTGCTGCTCAAGAGATTGCCATCGTGACAACTGCCCGCAAACCGACCCAGGCTGCCACCCGTCTTCTCCAGACCATCGGCCGCGACTTCCGCTGGCTCATTGTCATCAACGCCGATCCCGATGCCATGGCCTCGGCCATGGCCCTGCGCCGCATCATGGCCCACCGGGCAGCCTCGGTGGGCATCGCCCGCATAAACGAGGTCAAACGCCCGGACAACCTGGCCATGATGCAGTTTTTGCGCATCCCGTCGGTCATGCTCACGCCCGAGGTGCGGGCCGGCTACGACCACTTCGCCATGGTCGACTCCCAACCGCATCACCATCCCGATTTCAAGGACTGCGATTTCAGCCTCGTGATCGATCATCATCCGATCAGCCCTGAACATCCGGTCCAGGCGGTTTTCACCGACATCCGGCCCGGGTACGGCGCGACCAGCACCATCATGGCGGAATATCTGCGCAACATGCGCATCCGGCCGGGAAAGCTGCTGGCCACGGCCCTGGTCTACGGCATCAAAACCGACACACAGAGCTTCGAACGCCATTTTCTGGACGCCGACGTCAAGGCCTTCAGCCAGCTCACCGGCCATGCCGACATGCAGGTGGTGCGCAAGATCATCTCCAGTGAATACCATCGGCGGTGGTTGAAATTTTTTTCCAAGGCTTTCCGCAAGATGCGTTTTGTCGGCGCCCACGGGCTGTTCGTGTTCATGGACAGTCTGGAGAGTTCGGATATTCTGGTCATGCTGGCCGATTTTTTTACCAAGGTGCACGGCCTGTCCTGGAACATGCTCGGCGCGGTGGTGAAAAAGACCTTGGTGGTGGTGTTTCGGGGCGACGGTGTCGGCCGCAACATGGGGACCCTGGCCCAGAAGCTCTTCAGTGACATCGGTTCGGCCGGAGGTCACCGTGGCGCGGCCCGGGCCGAAATCGAGTTGGCGGCGCTCAAGGGCAAGGACCCGGAGGAATTCCTCTACCGCCGCCTGACCGGCCGCAAACTGCCAACCAAGGAACGATGCGCCGTCTAGCCGGAAGGACGCAGGGACGAGGCGGCTCCCGCGGTCAAAGGAGGCGCCCCCTTGGGGACCCGCTTTGAATCAGGCTGATAACCACGTTTGTGCAACGGGTTTACACAACCCACTGTGGCCCTGCGCGCCCAACGCACCCGTAGCGGGATTCCAACGGGCAGCGCCCTTTGGCCGCCGGAGGCTTCTCCCCTGCCCCTACCCTTGCCCCGCCACTGCCCCCTCTCACGCCTTCCGGGCCAGCCGCGCCTTGAGCCCCTCCAAAATCGAGCTCTCCACGCGCAAATGGCCGCGGCCCCGGCCGATTTCCACGCCCGGCTTGGCCGTACCGTGGAAATCCGACCCCCCGGACAGAGCCAGGTCCAGCCGTTTGGCCAGGGCAAGGTATTCCAGGGTCTGGGCCTGGGAGTGTTCGGTGTAGAACACCTCGATGCCGTCCAAACCCAGGTCCCGGTAGCGGGTCACGGTGTCGATGAGCGACTGGCCGGACTGGCCGAGCATGTAGGGATGGGCCAGGATGACGAGGGCCCCTTCGGCGTGCAGCAGTTCCATGGCCCGGGCGAGTTCCAGCTTGGCCTTGGGCACGTACGCCTGGCCGTGGTTGCCGAGGTAGCGCGAGAACGCCTCCTTGAAACTGCCCACCGCGCCCATGGACAGCATGACCTGGGCGATATGGGGCCGGCCCACCGCGCCCTGGGCCAGGGCGGTCACGGTCTCATACTCCACCGGGATACCGAGCTGCTTGAGCTTGGCGAGGATTTGCCGGTTGCGGTCATGGCGCTTGGCCCGAAGCGTGGCCAGAGCCTCGGACAACGGGCCCTCCCGGTCCGGCAAAAACAGCCCGACAATGTGGATGCTGCGGTCCCCGTCGGCCACGGACAGCTCCACCCCCGGCACCACCTCCAGACCGTAGCGCGCCCCGGCCTCCCGGGCCTCGGCCAGACCGGCCAGCGTGTCGTGATCGGTCAGGGCCACAGCGGACAACTTCGCCTGCGCCGCCAGGGCCACCAGTTCCGACGGCGTGCAGCTGCCGTCGGAAGCGCGCGAATGCGTGTGCAAATCAATGAGCGTCATGGACAGGGAGTGTAGCCCGGGGCGACGACCTTGTGAACCTCCATTGCGCCCCTGGCCCGATTTGGCTATGAGGGTGCATCTGCTTTAAGGAGAATGTCCTGTGACCCTCAATCCCGAGCTGCTGTCCATCCTGGCCTGCCCGACCTGCAAGGGCGAACTGACCCGGATCGGGGCCGACGAAGGCCTGGCCTGTCCCGCCTGCGGCGTGGTCTATCCCGTGCGCGACGACATTCCCATCATGCTGGTCGAAGAAGCCGTGCCCCAGGCAAAGTGGGAAGCCGGCGTGCGTTCGGCCAAGGAATCTTCCGGATCATAGCCCTGGGGAGCGACCGAGCCAGCCGCTCCGAGGAGTCGCCATGGCCAAGCTGCATTGGATTCCGTGGATGGCCCTGTCCGACCTGGGACAGGAACAAGACCGGTTGACCGGAGGCAATACCGCCACCCGTTGCGAGTGCGGCTATGCCTGGACCCCGGCCGCCGATGTCGTGGAGACCGACCGGGATTTCCGCGTCACGTTGGAATTGGCCGGCGTGTCCCGCGAAGCCGTGACCGTGGAAATCCGGGGCCGCTATCTCGTGGTCCAGGGGGAACGTTGTCCGTGCGGCGGACCCGGCGGCGGCGTGTACCAGATCATGGAACGGTCCTATGGCGCCTTTTCACGACGCTTCGCCCTGCCCCCGGGGGGGATCCGACATGAAATCACCGCCGTCATGAAAGACGGCCTGCTGTGTGTCACGGTGCACAAGGCCAGCCCCGAACGCCTGCGCCGTCGCATCCCCATCGATTGAACCCGTCCCGGCCCCGCCACGGTTGACGCGTGTTGCCCAGCCGAGAACCGTCCGGAGCGCCGGTCCAACGCAACCCGGGCCGACCCTGTGCGCCTGGGGCGCGGACGGCCTGCCCGAAGCGACCGTCACGCGTCTTGGAGCCGTCCCGGGCCAGGAGAGTTTCCATGCAACGAGGCGCCCTCGCTTGCTTGCTTTTCTGTCTGCTACTGGCCGGCCCGGCCCTGGCCGCCGATCGCGCGGTGCGCGTGACGCCCGTCGTCACGGCGGTCAAAGCCGTGGCCCCGGCCGTGGTCAACATCACCTCGGCCCGGACCGTGGAACGCCGCCGTTCCCTGGGCCCCTTTTTCGACGACGACTTCTTCCGCCAGTTCCTCGGCCCGGGCTTTCCCGGCGGACCGGTCGAACGCCAGACCCAGGAGAGCCTGGGCTCGGGCGTCATCATCGACGGCGCCAAGGGGCTCGTCCTGACCAACGCCCACGTCATTGCCGGCGGTTCGTCCATCAAGGCCCGGCTCCTCGACGGCCGGGTCCTGGACGCCAAGCTCGTGGGCGCGGACCCGGACTTCGATCTGGCCGTGCTGCGCCTGTCCGGCAAGGGCCCCCTGCCCCAGGCGGTCATGGGCGATTCCGGCGACATCATGATCGGCGAAACCGCCATCGCGATCGGCAACCCCTTCGGCTACACCAACACCGTGACCACCGGCGTGATCTCGGCCGTGGGCCGGTCCCTCAAGCACGAGGGCGGCGCCTACACCGACCTCATCCAGACCGATACGGCCATCAATCCCGGCAACAGCGGCGGACCGCTGGTCAACCTGGCCGGCGAGGTCGTGGGTATCAACATGGCCATCCAGGCCGGGGCCGAAGGCATCGGTTTCGCCATCCCCATCAACAAGGCCCGGCGCGTGGTGGCCCAGCTCGTGGGCGGGGGTCGGGTCACGCCGGCCTGGCTCGGCCTGACCGGCCAGGACGTGGACGCGCGCACGGCCCGGTATTTCGGCCTGGACCGGCCGCGCGGCATGCTCATCGCCGCGGTGGTGCCGGAGTCGCCGGCGGCCAAGGCCGGGTTGCGGCCAGGCGACCTCATCGTGGGTCTGGCCGGAGCGGACCTCGGCGGCAAGGACGAATATATCGGGGCGTTGCGCACCTCGCCCGTGGGCGAGCCCCTGGCCCTGGTCATCCGGCGCGGGGAGCAGGAATCCAAGCTGAGCCTCAACCCCGAGCCCTTCACGGACCGGGAAGCCTTGGCCGTGGCTCGGGACCGCTGGGGCCTGGTGGCCGGCCCGGCCCAGGGCGGCCGGGGAATGGTCGCGACCGAGGTCGTGCCGGGCTCGCCGGCGGCCAAACTCGGCCTGCGCCCCGGCGACCTGATCGTACAGATCAGCGGCGAGCAGTTGCCCGACGCGGCCGCTTTTACCCGGGCCGTCTACGCCAACCGCATGCACCGGGTGGTGCTCCTGCTCGTCGGGCGCGGCGGCCAGGGCTACTACGCCCGCATGCAGGTCGGCTAAGGCGCAGGAGACGCCTCCGGCGGCCAAAGAGCCCAGCCCTGTAGAATCCCTCATGGTTTGAGCCGATCGCCAGACAAGCTTTCTGATGGCACGGCGTTGGGGCTTTGACGCAGGTTGCCTGGCAGGCAATTCCTCGGGCTTGCGAAGGTGGACGCCATGAAGATCGTCTGTGCCGGACATTTCCTGGCCGAAGGCCTGCGCCAGGCCGGCCAGACCGTCATCCCCCTTGCCCTGCGGGAGGATGTGGACTTAAACGCCCTGATCGAGACGGCCTGCCCGGACCCAGACTGGGTGCTGCTCGAAGTGTGGGGCCGCACCGCCCTGCCGCGCCATTTGGCCGCCTGCCGGCACCGCTTGGCGGTCTTTTGCGTCGACACCCCCCTGAACGCCTTCTGGCTGCGCCCACTGCTGCAGCTCTGCAATGCGGCCTTCGTCGATCAGCGCGCCTCGGTCGCCGCCTTGGCCCGGGCCGGCATCACCGCCCACTGGCTCCCACTTTGCGTGCAGGAAAGCGACTTTCGCACGCCCGGGCCCCCGGAAGAATTCCTCACCTTCGTGGGCCGGGTCACGCCCCATCGCCCCAAGCGCGCCAACCTGCTGCGCCTGCTGCAACGCCACACCCCGATCCAGGTGGTCCAGGACGTCAGCCGCAGCCGGATGCAGGACCTCTTTGCCCGCTCCCGGGTCGTACTCAACGAAAATCTCTTCAGCGGCCTGACCCTGCGCGTTCTCCAGGGCCTGGCCTCGGGGGCCCTGGTCCTGACCGAGGCCGGAGGCGACGGCGTGGACGCGCATTTTGCCGACGGCGTCCACCTTGCCTGCTACGGCCCGGACACCCTGCTCCCACGGCTCGCCGACATCCGCGCCCGGCCGGAACATTACCAGGCCATTGCCCGGGCCGGACAGGCCGCCTGCCGCCAGGGACACACCAGCGCCGTACGCGCCCGGGAGTTCCTGGACATCCTGGCCAGTGGGCAAGCGGGCAATCCACGCCGCAATGACGCTGTGCGCCGGCTGGCCGAGGCCAAGGCCAAGTACCGGCATTGCCTGCGCTTTGGGGGCTCCCTCGCCGCCCCCATGCAGCTGTTCGGCCAGGCCGCCGGCGTCGCAGGAACCGTGGGCCAAGAGGCCAGCTTTTTCCTGGGCCACCTGTTCGCCCGCCAGGGCGACACCACACGGGCCGGGCCTTTTTTGGCCCATGCCGCCCGGCGCAAGGGAGCGCAAGGGTTTCTCGCCGCAGCCACCCAGGCCCTGATCGCCCTTGACCAGCAAGGACCGGACGCGGCCGCCGCCATCCTGGACGCGGGGCAAGCCGCCTTGCCCCGCCGCTGCCATCGGTACGACTTTCGCGGCGCGGCCAAGGCGCCGGTCCCCCGGGCGGCGTTACTGGTCGGCACGGCCCGCCTCCTTCTGGCCCTGGGCCGGGATTTCGAACCGGGGTTCTTCCGGCAGGAAAACGACCGCTACCCGGACACCGCTTTCGGCTACGCGGTCCTGGCCTGGTGGGCCATGCCCTCCCAAGCGGCCCTGGACATCATGCTGGCCTGCGCCCGCAGAACCGGCATCGAACCGGAAATACTCCCGATTCTCAAGCGTGCCATCGGTCTGGGACTGGCCACCGATGCCCAGATCGCCACGGCCGCCGATCTGGCCTGGCGCTCTTACGATCCGGAAACGGCCCGGGACATCACTTCCGCGCTGGCATTCCGTCTTTCCCTCAAAACACCGCCCTCCGGGTAGCTGTCCGCCAGCGTCCCCGGTCCATGGCACCCTGTCGCGCAAGCTGCGCAAGGGAATGAAAATCCAGGTCCACGAAAACGCCACGATTTTTCTCGGTGACGCCTTTGTGCGCATCACGGGGAAAAGCGGTGGCGAAACCGCCAACACTTCTTTTGCCTGGAACAAGATCGCTTGCGTGACGACCATCGGCAAGGTCGAGGAGGAACCAACCCCTCGTCGCGGGGGGACGCGACCTGCCCCCCGCCTTACCCCCCCGCGCGCAGGAGCGTCAGCTCCCGGGGGCCGCTCGGCGCCCGGCACTTTCCGCCGATAGCCGGAGTCGCCGCCACCTCCTGGAGATAACGCCAGACCCGGTCCAGGGGAACATGGGAACGCAGATAGTCCTCGCAACCGGCATGACTGTAATGATGGGCCAGACTGCGGCCGAGCACCGCCGCCCGCAAACCGCCTCGGCGCAACCAGGTATTGATGGCCTTTTCATCCGTGACGCCCGGGCCGACCTCGGGCGCTTCGGGCAAAGGCAACACCCGTTCGAGCACCCGCCGGTCCAACATCAGGCACTGGGTGTTGACATGGGGCACGTACTCGTACTTGGGCGGATTGTCGTGCAGGTAGACCTCGGCCAGGTTCTCGTACATGAGCTTTTCCCACATCCAGCGATGGTAGACCCAGTTCTCCGCCACGGGCGGACCGCTGAACATGTGGCGCTCCGACGGGTAGGCCACGCGCAGGAAGTGGTGCAGCACCTGGCGCCCGGTGGAACTGATGGGCACGAGCGGCATAAGCAGGGGCGCGTCGGTCCGGCCGAGATGTTCCAGGTAGCCCTCGATGAGGTGGTCAAGCCAATGGGGCGTGACAAAAACGTCCTCGTCCATCTTGATGATGACGTCGTCGATATGGCGGACGAAAATCTCGTTTTGGGCCATGCGCACGGCCGGCAGCAAGCCCCGGGGGCCCCGTTCGAGCACCACGGCATTGCCGTGGCGGGCGGCGAACCGTCGGGCCAGGGCCAAGTGATCGGGGCTCAGGGCATTGGCCACGACATAGACCCGACCCAGGCGGGTGAAATCGGTGAAGCGCTCCAGGCAGCGCATGCAAACCAGGAAACAATCGAGTCTGTGCGAGGTGAGCAGCACCAGAACCGGCTTGACATCGCTACGGCGCGGTCGGAGATAGGTAATCTTGCCCATGGCCTTCCCTGGCTTTCAGGCATCCCTGCGTCAAAAGGTTAAAATGCGCCTACATCCCTCTTTTCGGCCAACTCCAGCAGGAACTTTAGAGGCAAATGTACCGCATTTATTTCTTTGCAATTCCCCGCCGCGCCGTATCTTTTCGTAACGGTCGGCGTCTTGGCCGCTCCCTTGACAGGAAAAGGCGCCAAGGCTAAGCCTTCCAGCACCACGAAATGCTCCTTGCCCAAAACGATAACCCTACCAGTTTATTATACAATTTTTTTTCACTCTTTCCAAGACAGCGGAGGTGGACCATGGGTTACAAGATCACCATCGACACGACGAAGTGCATCGGCGACGGCGAATGCGTGGACGTGTGCCCGGTGGAGGTGTATGAACTGCGCGACGGCAAGGCCGTCGCCGTGAATATGGGCGAATGCCTGGGCTGCGAATCCTGCGTCGAAGTCTGCGACCAGGATGCTATCGTGGTCAAGGAAGAATAACAATTTCAGAAAATTAACCGGCAACGGGAGTGGACGGTCCGCGTCCGCTCCCGTTGCCGTCTCCGGCCCCGCCGGCCCGACCGCTGCCTGGCCGCGCCAGGGGGCGCCGGGTGGGGAACCGGATCTGGAGCCCCGTGATGCCCGTGGATTTCACCCCTGTCTTCCCGCGCTACGAAGCCCTGGCCGCCGAGGCTGATGCCCTGTACGCCAGGGTTGCGGCCGCCTGTCCCGGCCTTATGCCCTGCGGGCCGGGCTGCGGCGACTGCTGCCACGCCCTGTTCGACCTGACCTTTATCGAGGCCGTGTACCTCAATTATCATTTCAACAAGGCCTTCCCGCCGGGCCCGGCCCGCGACGCCTTGCTCGAACAGGCCAACCGGGCCGACCGGGAGCACTACAGGCTCAAGCGCAAGGCCTTCCGGGCCGGCGAAAGCGGCGTGTCCACCGCGGAAATTCTGGAGGACATGGCCAAGGAGCGCATCCGCTGCCCCCTGCTCGACGACGACAACCGGTGCGTCCTGTACGCCGCCCGGCCCGTCACCTGCCGCCTGTACGGCACGCCGCTTCTGATCGGCGGCGTCACCCACACCTGCGGCCAGACCGGTTTCGAACCCGGGGGCAAATACCCCACGGTCATGATCGAAAAGCTCCAGGACAAGCTCATGGCCCTGTCCCAGGAAGTGGTGGCCGCCCTGCCCACCAAGCTGCCGCTCATGGGCGACATCCTGGTGCCGGTGTCCCTGGCCCTCATTACCGAGTACGACGACGCCTTCCTGGGCATCCCGACCGAGGACGATCTGGTGCAGCTGCCCGAGCCGCCGGTCGCGCCGGCCCCGGCGCCGACCCCCTCCTGCGCCGCCTGCGGCCAGACCGCCGGTTCCGCGGCCTGTGACAGCTGCGGCGGTTCCACCACCTGGGTTCTGCCCGGGCCGGACGGCGCGGCGCCCGCCGAGGAGGATGCGGATGCCCCCAAGTCCTGAGGAACTGGCCGCCCTCAAGCGGACCATGTTCGAAAAGCTCAAGCCCCGGCGGCGCAAGTTCATCGAGAAGATCGGCTACGACGCCTGGGACCCGTTCCAGGAACCGCATGATCCCCTGGATCTGCGCGAGGACGCCTCCCGGCGCACGGGCCAGCAGCTCGTGAACGAATTTTTAGCCACCATTCCCGGCGCCTCCCCGGAATTCGCCAAGGGCGCCTGGGAACTGTGCATGGGCGTCATGAGCGGCTCGGAACGCCACCGGGGCATGTACGCCTTTTGCAAATGGTACCGGGAACTGCTCACCCGGGAAGGCATCGAGGCCGATCTTGGCCCGGTAAAATAACCGCAAAGGAATCCCATGGATTACACCGCCACGACGCCCGAGGAATTCATCGACGAACTCAAAAAGCGCCTGGCCGCCAATCCCGGCTGCGGCGTGTCCCATTACAACCTCGGCACGGCCTACGTGGCCAAGGGCCGGCTCGTCGAAGCCGAAGCCGAATTCCACGCGGCCGTGGAATGCTCGCCGAGCCTGGCCGAGGCCTATGTGCAGCTTGGCGGCCTGGCCATGAACAAGGGCGATCTCGACGGCTGCCTGGAGTGGAACGAAAAGGCCTGTCGGGCTCGGCCGCTGTTCGCCGTGCCCTACGGCAACATCGGTTTCGTCCATCTCCAGCGCGGCGATTTCGCCAAGGCGGAGAAAGCCCTGCGCCGGGCGGTCAAGATCGACCCCAAGTTCGTCCAGGCCCTGGCTACGCTTGGCAGCGCCATGTTCATGCAAAGCGATCTCGATGCCGCGGAAATCAACAGCCAACAGGCCCTGGAGATCGAACCCCATTTCGGCCCGGCCCTGAACAACATGGCCCTGATCGCCCTGGAACGCGGCGACTATCAAAAGGCCTTGGAGTACGTAAATCAGGCCAAGGCCACGGGGTATGATCCGCACCCGGATCTGGTGCGCGAGATCAAGGCCCATCTCGGCTGATCGCAACCAACCGCCCGACCGGGACAACCACTTGCGCCGCTCCGGTCGGGCATCCCGGAGGCAGCCATGCATGAACGCGAGCAGGTTCGTTCCCGTATCGAACAGGCCTTGGACGCGGCCGATTTCCCCCAGGCCCTGGCCGCTGTGGGCGATATCGCCCCCAAGAAGCGTCTGGCGCCGCTTTTTTCGGCCCTGCTTGCGCCCGAGCCCTTGCGGCGCTGGCGGGCCGCCGTCGCCCTGGGCGCGGCCGCGGCC
>JAWRKJ010000136.1:0-9613 GCA_040307025.1 Desulfovibrionaceae bacterium
TTCGTGACCGGCCGCGGGCGGGGGAGGGGAAAACGGATCTGATCCGGACTAGGCGGCGATACGCTTGAGTTCCTCGGCCAGTTCCTGGGCCGCGGCGTAGCGGGGGTCCTGGGTGAGGATGGCATCCAGCTCGGCGCCGGCCTCGGCATGGCGGCCAAGGCTGACCAGACAGCCGGCCATGGTGTAGCGCACCTCGTGCTTGAGGGGATCGAGCGCCAGGTAGTCGTGGAGGAAGGGCAGCACCTCCTCCAGGCGTTCCTCGGCATGCCCCAGGCGCACCAGGCCGAACAGGGCCACCAGGTTTTCCGGATTCTTGGCCAGGGCGCCCTTGAAATGGGTGAAGGCTTCGGCGGTGGCGCCGCGTTCCATCTCGATTAAGGCCATGCCGGCCAGGGACTTGTCGTTGGCCTCGATGGTGGAGGCCTTGCGGTACAGCCCCATGGCCTTGTCCAGGTCGCCGCGCTGCACGGCGATGGTGGCCAGTCCGAGATAGGGATCGGCGTGGATGCCGTTACTGGTCACGGCCTTGCCGTAATATTCCTCGGCCTTGTCCAGGTCGCCCATGAAAAGATAGCATTCGCCGAGTTCCTTGTTGATTTCATAGTCCAGTTGCCCACTCATGACATCCCCTCCATACACGGCGGTCGGTGTCGGTTGCCGTCGTGGCGCTTCGTATGCGGCGCCAAAGGTATTCGCGTCCATGCGGCCGGGGCCGACCCGGCGGCGCGTCTTGCCGGGCGATACCCATCAAGCAAGGCCCATGCCAGCCTGGCCGGAGCACGAAAAACCGCGCCACATCGTTGGCAATAAAAAACGGTCCCCCGATGGGCCGCATCGGTTTTTTACAAAGTCAAACAGATGTCGGGAAAAAAATGCCGCCGACCCGGGGACGTCCGGTTCAGTTGGAACGTTTTTTGCCCAAGCGAGGGAACAACCGCCGCGATTCCGGCGGGGATACGGCGGCCGTTACGGGAGGCAAACCGGCATGAAGACAATGTTTTCGAGCAATCTCGATCTGCTGGGCAAGGTCATGGACCTCCATCTGGAGCGTCAGAATGTCGTCATGTCCAACCTGGCCAACCAGGATGTGCCTGCCTACAAGGCCCGACGCCTCGATTTCGAAAAGGAACTGCAATCGGCCCTGGGCCTGGACCAGAAGGGCATCCTCACCCAGACCGGCAACGGTCACATGCCTTCGGGATTCAATCCGGCCACCTTCCAGGGCGACCTCACCATGCGCTGGAAGCCCCGGGTGGTGGCGGGCCTCGACAGCGTGAGCATGGAAAACGAGATGTCCATCATGGCCAAAAACACGCTGATGTACAACGCGTTGACGGACCTCACCAAGAAGGACTTCGAAGGCCTGCAGAAGGTCATCATGGACGGAGGCAAGTAATATGGATCTTTTCAGTGCCCTGGACATCGGCGCCTCGGGCATGTCGGCCCAGCGCTCGCTCATGAACGTCATTTCCATGAACCTGGCCAACATCAAGACGACCCGGACCCTGGACGGCACCCCGGGCCCCTACACGCGCAAGTCCGTGTCCCTCCAGACCGAGGCCGTGGACTCGCCCTTTTCCAAGGCCATGAGTTCGGCCATGGACCGGGACATGGCCGGGGTCAAGGTCGCGGGCGTGGTCAACGACAACCGCCCCCCCCGCATGGTCTACGAACCCGGCCATCCCGACGCCAACGCCGACGGTTACGTGGCCTATCCCGACATCAACGTGGTTGAGGAAATGTCCAACATGATCACGGCCATGCGCAGCTACGAGGCCTCCTCGGCCTCCATCGGCACGGTCAAGAACATGTTCAGCAAGGCCCTGGAAATCGGCAAGTAACGGAGAATCGTCATGGCTATTTCACCCGTCGCCCTGTCCGCTTACCGCGCCGCCATGAACCAGACCGCGGCTGTTGACGGCAAGGTTGCTTCGTCCCTGTCCAAAACGGCCAAGCCGGCATCCGGTTTCGGTCAGACCCTGGTGGACTCCCTCAAGCAGGTCAACGATCTGCAAAACACCAAGGCCGACATGGTGGAATCCTTTGCCGCCGGCCAGACCCAAAACGTGCACGAACTCATGATCAACCTGCAAAAGGCGGGGCTGGCCATGCAGATGACCACGACCGTGCGCGGCAAGGTCATCGAGGCTTACCGCGACCTGATCAAGATGCAGTTCTAGTTCTGATCCAGGACCGAAACGCCCTGTCCCAGGAGAAGCAGCATGGCCCCCTTCCTCAAGCAGAATTTCGAAAAGCTCATCCAGTACTGGTCCAACCGCTCGGCGGCCCAGCGTATGCTCTTGCTCGGGTTGGCCGTTTCCACGGTCACTGCCTTCCTGGTCATGATCTATTTTTTGAATCAGCCCGAGATGCGGGTGCTGTACACCAATATGTCCCCCGAGGACGCCTCGCGGGTAGTCGATCTGCTCAAGTCCTCCAAGACGCCCTATGAGCTGCGCGACAACGGCGCCACGGTCCTGGTCCCGGCCGAAAACGTCTACGAACAGCGGCTCAAGGTGGCCGGCGAAGGCGTCATGCACGGCCAAGGCGTCGGGTTCGAGCTGTTCGACGAACTCAAGGTGGGCCAGACCGACTTCGTGCAGCGCATCAACTACACCCGTGCCTTGCAAGGCGAACTTTCGCGCACGATTTCCGAATTTCCCCAGGTGGATAAGGCCCGGGTCCATCTCGTGCTGCCCCAGAAAAGCCTGTTTATCCAGGAGCAGAACAAGGCCTCGGCTTCGGTCGTGCTCACCCTCAAGCGCGGTCAGAAGCTCGACGCCAAGCAGCTGCAAGGCATCGTCAATCTGGTCGCCATGTCCGTGGAAGGTCTCACCCCGGAGCGCATCACCATCACCGACACCACCGGCCAATCCCTGTACCAGCCCCGGGGCGACGGCGGCCTGGAGGGCATGAGCACCTCCCAGTTCGAATACAAGAACACCTTTGAATCGAACCTGGAAAACCGCATCGAGCAGTTGCTCACCCCCATCGTCGGACCGGGCCGGGCCCTGGTCAAGGCCAACGTGGACCTCGACTTCAGCCAGCGCACCATCCATAAGGAACTCTACGATCCCAACGTGACCGTGGTGCGCAGCGAACAGAAAAACGAGGAAACCACCTCGGGTTCCGCGGCCGTGGACGGGAGCGGCGCCACCACCTCGCCCCGTGGCGGCGGCGCGGCCGTGCCCAACAGCAATTTTCGTGGCGAAGGCTATTCCGGCACCGAGTCCACCCAGAAGTCCAGCCGGCAAAACAGCACCACCAATTACGAGATCAACAAGGAAGAACAAAACGTCGTGGCCCCGGTCGGCGACTTGAAGCGCCAGTCCATCGCGGTTATCGTGGACGGGGCCTACGAGAAGAACAAGGATGGCAAGGGCTACACCTTCGTGCCCCGCAAGGCCGAGGAACTCGAGCGCATCAAGCAGGTGGTGGCTCGGGCCGCCGGCCTGGATTCGTCCCGGGGCGACGAAATTCAGGTGTCGAGCTTCGAATTCGGCGCGCCCGACGGTTCCGAGGAACCGAGCCTGCTGCAGACCATGCTTGACTATGCCCAGCGGCTCGGCAAGCCGTTCCTCAACGGCCTGCTCATCTTCCTCTTTCTCATCCTGGTGGTGCGGCCGGTGGTTTTGGCCCTTATCCGCCCCCGGGTCACGGAAGAGGAGATCGAGACCCTGGAGCGGCTGCCCGAAGGCGAGGCCCGCATGGCCTTGGAAGAGCCCGAGCTCGGGGAGGAGGCGGCCATGCTCGAAGGCGGCAAGGAATTCGAACTGGCCAAGAATCTGGCCCTGCAATTGTTCGAGGAAAACGTGGAGCAGTCCATGCTGGTGCTGAAAAACTGGCTCAAGCAGGAGGCCTAGCCGTCCATGCCCGCCATGACCGGACCGCAGAAAACCGCCGTGCTGTGCCTGGCGCTCGGCGAAAAGTTCACCGGTGAGGTGTTCAAGCGCCTGGACCGGCGCGAGATCGCCCGCATCTCCAAGGCCATGATGGACATGGAGACCGTGCCCCGGGAGCAGGTCGAGGAAGTGGTCCGGGAATTCAACGACTCCATGCAGGTGAGCCGGGAGATGGTCTCCGGCGGCCCGGACCAGGTCAAGCGCATGCTGGCCAAGACCCTGGACTCGGACACGGCCAAGTACATCATGGAGACGCTCGAAATCGACACCGGGCCCACGCCCTTCCAGGAACTCGGCAACGTGTCCCCGCGCATCCTGGCCCAGATCCTGCGCAACGAGCATCCCCAGACCCTGGCGCTTATCCTCGGGCATCTGCCCTCGGAGCAGGCGGCCGAGCTGTTGCAAAACCTGCCTTCGGGCGTGCGGGCCGAAGTGCTCATGCGTCTGTCCAAGCTCGAAGCCGTGGCCGAGGACATGCTCATGGAAGTGGACAAGGTCCTGCAAAACCAGCTCATCGCCATGGGCGGCAAGGAAGGCAAGAAGGTCGGCGGCATCACGGCCGTGGCCGAAATCCTCAATGCCGTGGACCGGGCCACCGAAGAGGAAGTGCTCTCCGAGATCGAGGAGGAATCGGCCCAGATGGCCGAGGACATCCGCAACCTCATGTTCGTGTTCGAGGACATCAAGGCCCTGGACGACCGGGCCATCCGCGAACTTTTGAAGGAAGTCTCCAACGAGGAGCTGACCCAGGCCTTGAAGGGCGCCTCCGAGGAGCTGCGCGACAAGTTCTTCAAGAACCTCTCCGAACGCGCCGCCACCATGATCCAGGAAGACCTGGAAATCATGGGCCCGGTGCGTCTGGCCGAGGTGGAAGCGGCCCAGCAGAACGTGGTCAAGACCGTGCGGCGTCTGGAAGCCGAAGGCAAGATCGCCATCGGCCGCGGAGGCGGGGATGTCTTTATCTGATACCCCGGATGCCGGCATCCTGACCGGTCGGGTCATTCTCGGGCCGGGCGGCGAGGAGGGCGAGGCCGAAACCACCATCGCCGAGCTCGAATCCCGGCGTTCGCCCGTGCATTACGAAGAGGTCGAGGCCCGGTTCTGGGAACGGGTGCGCGGCAAGGCCAAGGCCAAGGCCTCGGAAATCATGAGCCAGGCCATGGCCGAAGCCGAACGCCTCAAGGCCAAGGCCAAGGAAGAGGGCTACGCCGCCGGCGTGGCCGAGGCCGAACACCAAATTCAGGCCGAGCTGGCCCAGATGTCCGCGTCCCTGGGCAAGGTCCTCGACTCCGTGGCCGGCGAACGCAAGTCCCTGTGGACCAGCTACCGTCAGGATCTTGTCACCCTGCTGCGCCTGGCCGTGGAACGCACCATCGGTGCCTCCCTGGCCGGACGGCGCGAGGAGATCCTGGCCAAGCTTCTGGACGAAGCCCTGGAGCTTATCGACGCCCGGGACAACCTGACCCTCACCGTCCATCCCGATGACGAACCCCTCGTGCGCGAGCTCATGGCCCGGGCCGTGAACGATCACCCCGGGGTCAGCCGGTTCCAGGTGCGGGCCAACCCGGCGTTGCTCCCGGGCAGCGTCTCCCTGGAAAGCTGCGACGGCCTGGTTGACAATACCGTGGCCAGCCGGTTCGAATCCGTGGAAACCCTGTTCGCCCAATTGGCGGCGGGCGGTTCCGATGCTGCTTGATGCCAAGTCGGCCCTGGCCGTGCTGGAGCAGATGCGGCCGGCCCGGATCTACGGCAAGGTGTCCAAGGTGGTCGGTCTGGTGGCCGAGGGCCGGGGTATCAAGGCGCCTGTGGGTTCGGTGTGCGAGCTGCTCTCCGACGACGGCCGAGGGACGACGACCGAGGTGCCGGCCGAGGTGGTGGGCTTCCGGGACGGGGCCTGCCTTTTCATGCCTTACGGCGACCTGCGCGGCATCGCGCCCGGGACGCTCATCCGCAACACGAGCACGCCGCCGCTTTTCCCGATCGGCAACAATTTTCTCGGCCGGGTCATCGACGCCTTCGGCAATCCCATCGACGGAGGCGCGCCCTTGGTCCCCGCGGCCTTTGTGCCAGTTTTCGCGCCGGCGCCGGCGCCCATGGAGCGTCCGCGCATCAGTGACCCCATGGACGTGGGCGTGCGGGCCATAAACGGCCTGCTCACCCTCGGCAAGGGCCAGCGCGTGGGCATCATGGCCGGATCGGGCGTCGGAAAATCGACGCTCATGGGCATGATCGCCCGCAACACCAAGGCCGACATCAACGTCATCGGGCTCGTTGGCGAGCGTGGCCGCGAGCTGCGCGAATTCATCGAAAAGGACCTCGGCCCGGAAGGGCTTGCCCGGTCCGTGCTCGTGGTCGCCACCTCGGACCAGAGTCCGCTCATCCGCCTGCGCGCGGCCTATGCGGCCACGGCCGTGGCCGAATTTTTCCGGGACCAGGGCAAGGACGTGATCCTCATGATGGATTCCGTCACCCGGTTTGCCATGGCCGGCCGGGAAGTGGGCCTGGCCGCCGGCGAGCCGCCCACCACCCGGGGCTATACGCCTTCGGTCTTCGCCCACCTGCCCAAGCTCCTGGAGCGGGCCGGCCGCAACGCCAAGGGCAGCATCACCGGGATTTATACCGTGCTCGTGGACGGCGACGATTTCAACGAGCCCATTGCCGACGCCGTGCGCTCCATCCTCGACGGCCATATCGTGCTGACCCGCGACCTGGCCGACCAGGGGCATTTTCCGGCCATCGACGTCCTGCGCAGCATCAGCCGTCTGCGTTCGGACGTGACCCCCAAGGATGCCCTGGCCGCCGGCCGGGAACTCATCCGCCTGCTCGCCACCTACCGCCGGGTCGAGGACATGGTGAACATCGGGGCCTATGCCCGGGGCGCCAATGCCGACATCGACCGGGCCATCGACATGATCGAGCCGATCAACGCCTTCCTGCGCCAGGACGTGGCCGAGAGCCAGACCCTGGACGAGAGCTTCACGGCGATCAAGAATCTGGTCGCGAAAAAGAAATAACGCCCCGCGTACGGATCAGACGGTTCGGGTCGGGGAATCGGCCTCGGCCATGGGCAGGCTGAACTGGAAACGGCTGCCCACACCAGGCGTGCTGTGCACGTCGATGGTGCCGCCGTGGGCGAAAAGCACGGCCCGTACCAGGGACAGGCCCAGGCCGAGGCCGCGCTGGGTCCGGCTTTTGTCGGCCCGGTAGAGGCGGTCGAAAATACGCGGGATGTCGGCGGGACTGATGCCTTCGCCGGTATCGGCCACGGCCACGACCACCACGTCGTCCCGGCTCACGGCCGTCACCTCCACCGAACCGCCCGCCGGCGTGTATTTCACGGCGTTGTCGAGCAGGTTGGCCAGCACCTGGCGGATGCGGTCGGCATCGGCCGTGACCGGCAAGGGGCCCGCGGCCGTGGCGTGCAGGGTGACGGACTTTTCCTCGGCCACGTACTGGTAGAGCTCCACGGCCTGGGCCACCAGGACGGCCATGTCCGTGGTGCCGAGGTGCAGGCGCATGACGCCGGTTTCGGCCTCGGAGATGTCCATGAGGATGCCGAGCATGTTGACCATGCGCCGGGTCTCCTCGGCGCAGTCGAGCAGGGCCTCGCGCAGTTCCTCGGGATCGCTTTTGGTGGCCGAGGCCTCGATGGCGGCCAGGACCCGGGTGGCCGGGGTGCGCAGGTCGTGGGCCACGTTGTCCAGGGCCTCGCGCATGCCGGTGAGAAGGGATTTGATCTTGTCGAGCATGGCGTTGAACAACCGGGCCAGCTCGTTGAGTTCGTCGTCGGCACCCACGGCCGGCACCCGGGCGTCCATGCGGCCGGTATCGATGGCCCGCACCGTGTCGATGAGCCCCTGGATGGGCGTGAGCATGCGCCGGGCCAGGATGAAGCCGGCCGCCAGCCCCACCAAAGCCACCGGCGCCATGATGCCGGCGAAAATCACCCGGAACTGGCGCAGGAGCCGTTCCCGTTCGCTGGCGTCCCGGCCCATGGCGATGGTGCCGCCGCCGGACAGGCTGCGGTACGCCATCTCCACCAGGGTGCCTTCCCGGCCCTCGGGCAGGAGCACCCACTGGACGCCCGGGCTCGCTCCCTCCAGGGACAGATCCGCGGGCAAGGGCGCCTGATCCGTGGGAGTCAGGTCCACCAGCCGGCTGCCGTTGGCCGCGCTCACGCGCAGGTAATCGTCATCGGAGTCGGCGTTTTCCCGTTCGAGGCGGATGAAGTCCACCAGGCCCGTGAGGCCCTTTTTCTGTTCGATGGAGGCGTATTCCCGCAGTTTCTGGGTCATGGCCGTCCGGTCGCCCTCGCGCACGGCGTCGGACAGCAGCGAGTAGGCCAAGAGAAACAGGATCAGGGCCGTGGAGATGAAAATCAGGGAATAGCGGGCGGTGAGACGGAAAGTCGTGGACCGGAAAAGGGCCCTACTCCTTAAGGACATATCCGACCCCGCGCAGGGTGTGCAGCATCTTGCGCTCGTAATCCCGGTCGATCTTGTTGCGCAGCCGGCATACCAGCACATCCACCAAGTTGGTCTGGGGGTCGAAATGGTAATCCCAGACGTGCTCCATGATCATGGTCTTGGACAGCACCTTGCCGGGATTGCGCATGAAGTATTCGAGCAGGGCGAATTCCCGGGGTTGCAGGGCCACCGGGGTCTCGCCCCGGGAGACTTCCCGGGTGAGCAGGTTCATGGACAGTTCGCCCACGGTCAGCCGGGTGGGTTCGGAGGTGCTGGTGGAGCGGCGGATCAGGGCCTGGACCCGGGCCAGCAGCTCGGAAAAGGAAAAGGGTTTGGACAGGTAGTCGTCGCTGCCGGTTTCGAGTCCCCGCACCCGGTCTTCCACCGAGCGCTTGGCCGACAGGATGATGATGGGCGTGTTGATCTTGCGCCGGCGCAGCTCCTCGATGAGCTTGAGTCCGTCCATGCCCGGCAGCATGACGTCGATGACGGCCACGGCGTAAGGCTCGGTGGACGCCAGATGCAGGCCGTCGAGTCCCTCGGCGGCATGATCCACGGCAAAGCCGCTTTGCCTGAGGCCACCGATGATGAACGAGGCAATTTTCTCGTCGTCCTCGACGAGGAGAATGCGCATGGGGCGTTTGTCCCTTTCCTGGCCGCCGATGGGGCCGGGTGGTTCCAGGCCCGTTGACGTGGGGGTCTTTCGCGAGGTGTACATGGAATGCCTCATAAAGGCCAGGGTCGGTTCGCGCCACGGTTTTTGTGCAGATTGCACATCTGTCATTGCTCCGTAAGGTTCTAGTAACACGCAGAAATCGTTTGGGATAAAATTTCATGTCTGTAATGACAGGGTAAGCGACCGGAAAGGGGGCCGGGGCTATCCCCGCAGTGTCGTCGTGTGGGAATGACATCCCCCGACAAGCGGGGAGGTGGTCCCGAGTCGGGGTGACGTCACCGCGTTGGCCGGGGGATTCAATCAACATTGCTACGTGGAGAGGAGTTCCGATCATGAAGAAGATCATCGTTTTCACCGTGATTTCCTGCCTGCTGGCTACTTCCATGGCTTTTGCCGGTACCAAGAAGAAGAAGAAAAAGAGCACCAAGGCCAACTATTCCATCGTGGAGCTCGACAAGGCCAAGAAGAAGGCCAAGAAGCCCGCGCCGACCAACCCGCAGTAGGCCTGGCATTCCGTCCATAAGGGCCGGCCAAGGCCGGCCGTTTGAAAACGAACACCCCCTTGCGGT
>JAWRKJ010000137.1:0-4445 GCA_040307025.1 Desulfovibrionaceae bacterium
AAAGACCCAAGCGCCCGCCACATCTTTCGGCACGGGCAGCGAGCCAGAATTACAGGAACAATCGCCAGGATGGTGCTTTGTCGGCGAGGTCCAGGAGAGGACTGAGCCCTCCCTTGGCCGCCGGAGGCGCTTTCCCCCACCCCTCCCTAAAATCCCAGTTCCAGGGGCGGGTGCACCAGGCAGGGGGCGGTATCGGCCGTGTCGGCCGGGGGGATGGCGGCCGGGGCCAGCCGGGTCTTGCGGCCTTCGATGCGCAGCCGGCCGCTGGCCAGCCAGGCCACGGCCTGGGGCAGGATGCGGTGCTCCAGGCGCAGGATGCGCGCACCGAGGCTGGCCGCGTCATCGTCCGGCAGGGCCGGCACGGCGGCCTGGATCACGATGGGGCCGTGGTCCATTTTTTCGTCCACGAAATGGACCGTGGCGCCGGACAGTGTCACGCCGTAGGCTGCGGCGTCGCCCTGGCCGTGCAGGCCGGGAAAACTCGGCAGCAACGCCGGGTGGATGTTGAGGATGCGGCCCGCATAGGCGGTCACGAAGGCCGGCCCGAGAATGCGCAAAAAGCCGGCCAGGACAACGGCCTCGGCGCCCGAGTCGCGCACGGCCCCGAGCAGGGCCGCGTCGTAGGCGACCCGGTCGGGAAAGGCGGCCGGAGCCAGGACCATGGTGGCGATCCCGTGCTTGGCCGCCCGGTTCAGGCCAGGGGCGTCGGCCTTGTTGGAGAGGACGGTCGTGATGCGGGCCGGCAACACGCCGGCCTCGATGCGGTCGATGAGGGCTTGCAGGTTCGAGCCCGAGCCCGAGACCAGGACCGCGATGGGCAAGGTCACGCGGCGCCTCCCGCATCGGCCAGGATGGCCCGGGCCAGGGCCTCGATGGTAAAGGATTCCGCCGTCACGTCGGGCGTAAACCCGTAGCGGGCCAGAGTCGCGGCCGTGACCGGCCCGATGCAGGCGGTCTTGACCCCGGGCGCGGCCTTGAGGGCCTCGGGCGCAATCTTGGCGAAGAAGTTCTTCACCGTCGAGGAGCTCGTAAACGTCACGTAGTGGATGGCGCCGCTGGCCAGGGCTTCGAGAATCTCGCCCGGGTCCTGGTCGGCCGGCTTGGTGTCGTAGACCGGCAGGACCGTGACGTCGGCCCCGGCCTCGGTGAGCTTTTCCGGCAGCACTTCCCGGGCCTCCCGGGCACGGGGGATGAGCACCTTGGCCCCGTCCACGCCCAGGGCCAGCAGCCCCTCGACCACGGATTCGGCCACGAAGCGTTCGGGCACGAAATCGGCCGTCAGCCCGTGTTCGGCCAGGGTCGCGGCCGTGGCCGGGCCGATGGCCGCGAGCTTGATGCCGGCAAAGGCCCGGCTGTCGAGGCCCAGGGCGGCAAGCTCCGTGAAAAAGCATTTGACCCCGTTGGCCGAGGTGAAAACCACCCAGTCGAAATCGAACAGGCGCGCGATGGTCTGGCGCACCGGCGCCGGATCGGCCAAGGGTGCGATGGCGATGGCCGGGAATTCGTAGCAGCAGGCGCCCTGGTCGGACAGCAGCCGTACAAGGTCGCTTGCCTGCTCGCGGCTGCGGGTCACGACCACGCCCTTGCCGAGCAGGGGGCGTTGTTCGTACCAGGCAAGCGTGTCGTGGAGCGACACCACGCCTCCGACCACGAACAGCGACGGCGGGGTAAAGCCGTGCTTGGCCGCTTCCTCGGGCATGGTGGCCACGGTCGCGACCAGGCTTTTGTGGCGGCAGGTGGTGCCCCAGCGTACGAGCGCCGCCGGGGTGTCGCCCGGCATGCCGGCGGCCATGAGGTTTTCGGTGATGTGGGGGAGGTTTTTGACTCCCATGAAAAACACCAGCGTGGAGCCCGACTGGGCGAACGCCTTCCAGTTGAGGGAGCTTTCGGACTTGGTCGGGTCCTCGTGGCCGGTGATGAACGACACCGAGGAGCAAAACGAGCGGTGGGTGATGGGGATGCCGGCATAGGCCGGCGCGGCCACGGCCGAAGTCACTCCGGGCACCACTTCGAACGGGCAGCCGGCGGCCACCAGTTCCTCGGCTTCCTCGCCGCCGCGGCCGAACACGTACGGATCGCCGCCCTTGAGCCGGGCCACCATCTTGCCGGCCTTGGCCATGGCCACGAGAAGCTCGTTGATCTTGTCCTGGGGCAGGGTATGGTCCCCACCCTTTTTGCCGACGTAGTAGATTTCCGCGTCGGGACGGCAGTAGTCGAGGAAGACCTTGTTGGCCAGGTAGTCGTAGACCACCACATCGGCCCGGGACAGGATGTCCCTGGCCCGGATGGTGAGCAGGCCCGGATCGCCGGGGCCGCCGCCGAGAAGATACACTTTGGACATGGATTCGCCTTTGGCTGTGACGTGAAGCACACGCCATACCGGGCTTTGCCCGCTCTTTCAAGGCCCGGCCGGCCTCGCCTTTGACTTCGGGGGCCAATCGTTGCACAAGGGGAGCCGTTTCTAAAGGAGGATCGTGTGCCGTCGTCCCTGGCTCGCTGTTTCGGCCTCGCCCTTGTCCTCGTGTGCCTGGCCTGGACCGTGGCCCTGGCCCAGGAGGATTTTCGGGCCGTGCTCGGCAAGGAAGCGGGCGTGTTTCCCGGGGCGGAGTTCAAAAAGATTTTCCACTTTCCCAAAGCCACGGTGGTGACGTTCGAGACCGGCGCCGCGCTGGCCGAGATTTCGGCCTTCTACAAAAAGGACATGACTGCCCGGGGCTGGAAGGTGGAAGTCGATGACAACACCAAGGAAGCTTCGTTCCTCCTGCTGACCAAAAACGGACGCCGCTGCATCGTGGAGGCCCAGCGTGGCCTGCCCGGCCGTACGGGGTTCAGCGTAAGCCTCTAGGTCGGTTCCGGGTTTTGTTGGTCCGGCCAAGCTTTCCAAACCGCTATGCCCATGCCCTCGCCACCATCGTCCCGTCCTTTTTCGCGCAAGCGACGGTTGGTGCGCGTGGCCGTTTGGTTCATACCCCTCTGTCTGGCCGTGATCTTGGCCATGCCCTGGCTGGCCCGCCGGGTCATCGGTCCCGAGCGCCTCAAGGCCCTGGCCGCCGACACGCTCAGCCAATCCCTGGGCCGGCAGGTGACCATCCTCGGCGACGTCTCCATCACGCCCTGGCTGGCCTTGTCCATCAGCCGGCTGCGCGTGGCCGACGATCCGGCTTTCGGCCCGGGGCCGTTGCTGGAGGCGGCCCGGACCACGGTTTCCATCCGGCTGTTGCCGCTTTTTGCCCGGGTGGTTTCGCCCGGGGCCGTGCGGGTGCAGGGGCTGCTCCTGCACCTGCGCCGGGATGCCTCGGGCCGGGCCAACTGGGACGACCTGATCGGCGGTCTGGGCCGGGCCACGAGCGTACCTTCGGGCTGGCAGGTGCTGCCCCAACCCCGGGATATCCGGATCACCCAGGCCGCCATCGACTACCGCGACGCCCGAACGGGTGAGACCTGGACCGTCACCGATGGCCGTCTGTCCACCGGGCTTGGCCAGCCCTTCAAATTCACGGTTTTTTTCCGGTCCAGGGGCATGGTGGGGGCAGGCGAGCTCGAATGCCACGCCCAGGGCGGGGCGTCCCTCGACCCGGACACAGGTCGCCTGAGCCTGCGCCAGGTCCAGCTCAATGCCGGTCTGACCTTTCCCGAGGCCGTGGTGGCGGGCGGGGCCAGTCCGGTGTCGGTGTCGGGGAGGGCCGATCTCAACTACGATCCCGGCACCGATACCCTGGATGTTGCCGGCCTGGAGGCCCGCGTTCCCGGGGCCATACTGCGGGGCTCGGCCCAGGTGGCCGATCCCGTGGGCACGTTCCGGGCCGAGACCAACCTGACCCTGACCGCGGATCTGGCCGGCGGTTGGCGCGACATCCTGGGCCTGACCCCGGGCGAGCCGCCGGGAAGTTTGCAAGGGCAGGGTTCGCCCGAACCGGCCCGGGAACCGGCCGAAGTGCCGGAGGCGCGTCTGACCGGGGAGAGGCCGGCCGAACCCGGCCAGGCCGTGGCCACCATCACCGCCCGGGCCGATGCCGCAGGCCTCACCGTGTCGGCTTTGCACGTGCGCCTGCCTCAAGGCACGGCTACGGCCAGCGGCACCTTGGATTGGCATGCGGTGCCGGCCCTCGATCTGTCCCTGGCCGCCGAGGATGTGGATTTCGGGGGGTTGCCCCTGCCCGCCGGCCGGGATTCCTGGGTGCTGCCCATGGCCTGGTTGTCCATGATGCGGCTCGACGCCCGGCTCGACCTGCGGCGTTGCCGCCTGGGCCGGCTGGCCCTGGCGGATTTTCATGCCACGGCCAAAGGCCGGGATGGCCAGGCCAGGCTCTATCCGGTCGCGGCCGTGTTGCCGGCCGGATTGGCCAGCCTGGATGCCCGCATCGATGCCACCCGCGAGGCCTTGGCCCTGGATGTCCGGGCCGCCCTCGATCCCGTGGGCGCCGTCGCTCCGGCCGCGCCCGGAA
>JAWRKJ010000138.1:0-2623 GCA_040307025.1 Desulfovibrionaceae bacterium
TTTTTCCCTGGAACTGGTAAGCGGCGCCCTGACCCGCTGGCAAGGCATGGCGCCGACAAGCCTTTGTCACCATGACGGGGCCGTGATCGCCTCGGACGGGAAGGCGCTCTACCGGCTGGCCGGCGACAGCGACGACGGCACGCCCCTGGCCGTGCGCGTAAGCCTGCCGGCCAGCGACGGCGGCCTGGCCGGTCCCAAGCGACTGCGGCGCGTGCGCCTGGAAGGCGTGGTCCCGAACCGAGTGGCGGTGTCCGCCCAGAGCGACACCGGCGTATGCCTGGAAAGGACGGCCGGACCGGCCGGACAGGACGGCTTGCCGGGCTTGGCCGTGGCTCACCTCGGCCGGGGCCAGGGCCGGATGTGGCGCCTGGATATTTGCGCCGAAGACGGCGCGGGCCTGGATATCGCGGCCATAGGTGTCGAGCAGGTCGCCCTCGACCGGAGGGATGGCTGATGTTCGAGCTGTCGCGCCCCACCCCGCGCCTGCGCTTCCAGGGCGATCCCAACGAACTGGCCGATCTGCGCCCGTTGGCCCTTCGCGAACTGGATGTCATGCGCCGGGAAAACGTGTTCGACTTGCCTGTCTATTCCCGCACGCTCCGACTGCCCACGGGAGAGCGCATTGTCTGCCGTCGTACCGGCATGTTGGACAGCGTCGCCATCGAAGCCCGGCCCAGCACGCGCGAGGAAACATGGGACCGACACGGACGCTCGCGAGCGCAGGCGCCGGAAGGCAGCTTTTACGCCATTCCCGAGTGCCTGGCCCGCTACGAAGGGCTCAGCAACCTGACCAACGCCATTCCCGACGGCGAGCTGGCCGGCTGGACCGTGGGCTGCGGCAATGCCGTGACCATCTGCCCTCCCGGCGAGGTCGGTTTGCCCGAGCCCCAGGGGATACCCGAGGCCGGGCTCGACCGGGAAGTCGGAGTGTTCCGCCTGCCGGGCAGCGCCGGCTCGGGTCTGCTGTTCGGCCGGGCGCATATCCCGGACGACGCGCCTTTTTCGGTGAGCTGCCTGGTGCGCCTGAGCGCCAGCCTCGCCTATGACTACACCTACGACGACCGCGACATCCTCAATCCGTTGCGACCCTATTTCCTGCAAAGCGCGGACGGCACCACCTTTACCTGGGACTGCCCCGGGGACATCTCGCCCGTGCTCGGGTTTTGTTCGCCCCACCCGCACCCGGACTGGACCGCCACCATCACCTATCCCTGGGCACCCTGGAACGAAAACTTCAACCACAATACCGAACAGCTCGCCGGTGCCCGGCGTCTGACTGCGAGGCCCTGCCCGGAGGCGCCGTTGCTGGCCGGCGGCGGCTACCGTGATGCCCTCGGCAACGACTATCCTTACCCGTACGGCTTCCTCATGGGGCTGCAGGCGGCGGGCCTGTTCGTCTACGGCGGCAACCGGCTGCTCGGGGCCCGGATCTCCAACTTCGAGACCCAGACCGGTTATGCGCCGGTCCTCACCGATGCCCTGGAACTCGGGCTCTGGCACCACGTGGTCCTGACCCACGCCGCCGACGGCACGATCCAAATCTATCTGGCCCGCGAGGACAGCCGCCAAGCCTGGACCTACGGTGGCCGCCAGCCCCTTTGTGCCATGGACACGGCCTGCGCCTCCACCATGTGCGGCATCAACGCCTGGACACTCCACAACGGGACCACCGGCGCGGCCATCGGGGCGTACCGCATGAACCCGACCATGGACGTGGCCCTGCCCCGCTTTTTCCACTACGACCTGTCCGCCTCCCAGGCCTTCCTGCTCCAGCAGGAGGCCCTGGACGGACTGTTCGTGGCCGATGACCACGAAGTCGCCCAGGGAACGGCCCAGGGCCTGACGCCCATCACCATCGAAAGGGAGACCGCATGAGCGATTCCACCGGTGCGGCCGGCATTGTCCGCAACAAATTCGACACGGCCCTAAACTACGCCAACGATGCCTGGACCTCGGCCCTGGGCTTTCTCGACAGCCTGGGCGGCGTGGCCCGGCTCGTCTATCCCGAAACCGAACTGCCCGAACTGCCGGACACACCGACCTATCCGGCCGCGCCCCAGGCCCCGGAACTGGGTACGGTCACGGTCACGGAGCCTGACGCGCCGACGGTCCCGGACCTGTCCAGACTCAATCTTGACGGCATCGAGACCCCGCGTTTCACTGTGGCCCCGCCGGACCTTGTCCTGCCCGAAGCGCCACAATGGTCGCTGCCCGACGATCCGGGCCCGGCGCCGAACCTGCCGGACGTGGAACTTCCCGCCGAGCCGGACCTGGACCTGCCCGAGCCGCCGGTCTTCGACCCCATCGCCATCCCGGAGCTGCCCGGCCCCATCACCCCCACCTTCGAGGGGGAACGGCCGCCCATGCCGGCCCTGTCGGCTCCGGGCAACCTGTACGTGACCCCGGCCGAGCCGGCCTATGTCTCGTCCTTGCGCGAAGTGCTGACCGATCGCCTGACTGCGGACTTGACCCGGGGAGGGGTCGGCCACGGCCAGGAGCTCGAAACCGAAATCTGGGCGCGCAGCCGGCGACGCCTGGAAGACGCCCTGGACGCCCGGCTGACCGAGATTGCCGCCGGATTCGCCAGCCGGGGCGCGGCGGCCCTGTCCGGGCCCATGGCCGC